>CAYWGW010000125.1:0-12104 GCA_964457385.1 uncultured Spirochaetaceae bacterium | reverse complement strand
CGAGCCACCGCGGGCACTGCGCCACCAGCGTCCGAGTCACGGCTGGCGTGAACCTGGCGCGACGCCTCCGGCGAGACCACGTTCTCGCAAACGACCCCACACGGTGGTGATACGACCAGCCGTTCCAGCACGGGTGGCTGGCTAGAAGAGGAGCCCCAACGTCGGATAGTCGATGTCGGCGAGGTCGAGCACGACCTCGCGCCGGACCAGGCGATGGTCTCCGTCCGCCTCGCAAAGCACGTCCCGGCGCTGGCCCGCGTAGAGAAAGCTCCGCATTCCGGGGCGTGCATAGTGGAGGTGGAAGCTACTCAGCACGCCGAGCCGATTGCCCTCTTGCTCCACGATCTCGACGTTTCCGACGATGCGTCGCGTGCGAGCGGGCGGATTCTCGGCCCAGGAGTTCGGCTTGTAGCTGCGTTCGACGCGCAGCGCGAGCAGCGCCATCGACTCGTCCCGCAGCGGCAGACCATCCGACTCGACGCCCTCGAGCTCGCGCTCGACGGAGATCATGTGCTCCTGGCCGCGCTCGTCGTTGTCGACGAGCGGATTCGTGCGAGCCGGCACGACGTAGCGAATCTCGGGTGCGCAGAGGGCCAGCCAGCTGCGGTAGCGGCGATCGTCGAGCAGGCGCGCTTCGCGCGCGTACCAGCGTTCGACGGCGAGCTGGAGCGCCGGTGTCAGATCCACCCTTCGCCTTCCTCCGCGAGCAACGCATCCCGCCAGCGCAGGAAGAACTGGCGCGCATAGAACTCGTTCGCCGTGCCGCTCACGAGACCCGGGAGATCGGGATGCGGGCCCTCTTCGCCGAGTCCGAGCCCGTAGTAGTAGGGCCGATCGTCGGCGAAGGGAATGCGGCTGCCGACCGCTTGCTGCATCCAGGCCTCGGCGTCCTCCTGTTCGAGAATGCCGCCAGGTCCGAAGAAGGAGGTGTGGTTCCCGCGCAGAATCTTCTTGAACGCTTCCGGTGCATCGGCCGGAACGACGGACCAGCTCCAGTATTCGACCTTTCCGGGACCGCGCGGATGCGAAACCTTGAAAGCGGTATTCGACCAGAGGAAGGAGAGATTGGGGAAGACGCCGTAGGTGAGCCCCTTCATGCGAGCCCGGATCGGTCCGACCCGCTCGACGGCCCGCGCCTGGATCTCGCGAAGATAGTCGTGGATCTCTGGAGCCATCGCCGAGGCGAGCCCTTCGAAGCCCCATGCCACCTGCTCGATCGGCGCGTCGTCGGGCATCAGCCGGAACGTCGCACCGTGGCCCGGCGCCGGCACGACGCTCCAGCCGAGCTCGAAGATCTCGCGATTGGCCTCCGGCGGGATCACCGCTCCATGGAGGAAGGGGCCGTGATTGACGTCGCCGAGCTGGTTCTCGACCGGCAGCTTCCAGTTCGCATCGATCGTCCATCGCTGGGGCGAGCCGACGAACTCGATGCCCTCCGGAAAGCGCAGGAAGAAGGCATCGAGATACCAACGCATGTCGCCGAGCCAGGACTCGAGCGACTCGATCTCCGGATCGAAGCTCCCGAAGAGCATCCCCCGCCAGCTCTCGAGCCGAGGGACGGGCTTCAGCCCGAGCGTGCGCTTCTCGGGGCGCGTGCGCAGATGGCGCTCCTGCGGAATCGTCTGCAGCTCTCCTTCGATCGAATAGCTCCAGCTGTGGTAAGGGCAGATGAAGCGGAGTGTGTTGCCATGCTCGGCGCGGCAGACGGGCAGCCCGCGATGCGTGCAGCTGTTGACGTGCGCATGGACGGCGCCGTCCCGGCCGCGCGCGACGATGATCGGCACCTCTCCCATGCAGGCCTGCACGAAGTCGCCCGGCGCGGGGATCTGGGACTCGTGGGCGAGGAAGAGCCAGGCGCGTGCGAAGAGGGCACGCTGCTCGAGGTCGTAGATCCGCGGATCGCTCCAGGCACTGCGCCGGATGCGGGCGGCGTCGTCGCTCACGACCTCGCGCATGCTCACGGGCGGGCGCCCGGGGCGGGGCGCGGGCCGGAACGAGCGCTTGGGCGTCGACGTGGGCATGGTGATTCCTCTCTCCAGGGGCTGGACCAGATTTTATCGAGTGATAACTTCTGCGCAAGATGGCACGTCGATCCAGAACGGGCATCGCAATGAGCCCGATCGCCACACCGAAGGGGGCGAGGACCCGCGAGCGGATCCTGGACGCCGCAGAGCGTCTCTTCGCGGAGCGTGGCTACGCCGCGACGTCCCTGCGCGAGATCGCGAGAGCGGCCGGCGTGCATCAACCCGGGCTCTACAACTACTACGCCGACAAGCGTGCGCTGTATGGAGGCGTACTCGAGCGCGCACTCCGGCCGATGCTGGACGCCCTGTCCGCGAATCTCGACCAGACCTCGTCGACATCACGCGGCCTCGCCGAGCTGCCGGCCTTGATGACCGATCTACTCGCCGCACATCCGCGCATGCCCGCCCTCTTCCAGCAGGCCCTGCGCGCCGACGCGCGCTCACCGGGCCAGCGGTTGATGCGCGATTGGCTCGACCGACTCTTCCGCGATGGCCTCGCAGCGATGCGGGCGGCAGGTGGACCCGGCGGCAGACTCGACGAGGCGGAGCTGGCCATCCGCGTGATCGCGATGTTCAACCTCTGTACGGGCTACTTCCTCTCGGAGCGGGCCTTCGAGGCGATGACCGGACGGAAGGAGGGTAAGCTCTCGGATCCGAAGAACCTCGAGCGCCAGAGGCGGCTTCTCGACCTGTTCGCGCGATCAGGGATGCGGTAGCGGCTCGCGAGCCCGTCGCAGGCGGCAGGCGCGGGCCTCGGCGATCGGTCCCGCGAGCGCCCGGGCCTGATATCGTGGCGGGGCCGAGCCGGCGGAGCCTTCCTCCGTGGCGGGGCGCGGCGCAGTCACGACGAGCGGGGGCCACGCGCCGCCCGCGCCAGGGAGTCCCGACATGCTGCGATGGACCGTTCTCTTCCTCTCCTCGTTCCTGCTGCTCGCGAGTAGCGCGATCGCTCAACAGCCCGGGCCGATCGATCCGGCCGAGATGATGCGCCGCCTCCAGGACCCGGCGGCGATGCAGCGCATGGCCGCGGAGGCAGGGAAGGCCCAGCAATGCCTGGAGGGCATCGACAAAGCGAAGCTCGAGGCGCTCCAGAAGCGGGGCGAGGCCATGGCCCAGGAGGTCGAAGGGCTCTGTGCGGCGGGCAAGAAGAAGGAGGCCCTCGCGAAGGCGCTCGAGGTCAGTCGCGAGATGCGCACGGATCCGACCGTGAAGAAGCTGCGCGAGTGCACGAAGGGCATGACCGAGATGATGAGCAGCATGCCCTGGAGCCAGGTGCCCGGCGTCACGGACGAGCCGGATCCGACCGAGCGCGACATCTGCAGCTAGTGCGGGCGGGCGGGTCGCGTCGGGCGGAGGGCGGGCGGAAACGGCGCGGCGTGTCGCGAGCCACTGGCAAGCGCTCGGGATCGGATCTGATCAGGCCCCGTCTCCGGGTAGCAGGAATGAGCGCATTCGGATCCGAAGACGCGGTGCCCATGGGATCCAGGCGGCCGTGGGATCGTCAGCGTCACACGGGCGCAGAAGCTAGTTTCTCTCGATGGCGATCTCGGAGAAGGAAAGGTCTGCTCGACTACGACCTGCTCGGGCACCCGGCCGGCCGCGCTCGCACGGCGGCGCCCGGAGGTCCGCCGGGCGCCTCGCAGCGCTCATCTCCGTCCTCTGCGCGAGCCTGCTCGGATCCGGGTGTGATGGCTCGACGCCACCCCTGCCGAAGATCGGACCGTCGGCGCGATCCGCGGACGAGCTCTCCTGGCCGCGGCGCTTCGCGATCGACCGCGTCCTGGACTACCGCGTGTGGAGCGGTGCCCGATCGGGCTTCGTGGCCCTCATCGCGCGCAATGGCCGAATCGTCCACGCCCGGACGACGGGCTTCGCGAACGTCGCATCGCGGACGCCGATGCAGCTCGACACGCGCTTCCACATCGCCTCGATGACCAAGCCGATCACGGCAGTCGCGGCGATGATCCTCGTCGAGGAAGGACGCCTCTCGCTCGACGATCCCGTCTCCCGATACCTGCCGGCCTTCGCGTCGCTCGAGGTGGCCCTGGACCCGAGCGATCGTCGTCCCGACGCGACGCGCCCACTCGACACCCCGCTGCGGGTCCGCCATCTGATCACCTTGCAGTCGGGCATCGGCGGCTACGCCGAGACCGACAACGCCTTCGACCGGGCCTGGCGCTCGCCCGACATCGAGGCTCCGGCGCTCGGCAGCCTGGCCGATCGAGTCGCCCTCGTCCCGCGGCTCCCCCTCTACGAGGCGCCAGGCGTGCGCTGGCGCTACGGCTGGTCCTTCGACGTGCTCGCGCGGGTCGTCGAGGTCGCTTCCGGGCGCGCCTTCGACGCCTTTCTCGAGGAGCGCATCTTCGAGCCCCTCGGCATGGACTCGACGGGCTATCCAGACGCGCTGCCCCCGGATGTCCGGCTTGCGACGCTCTACACCCACGACGGGTCGGGGGCGCTGATTGCCGAGACCCGCCTTGCCCCGATCTACGGCCGCGGCTGGACTTCGGGCGGTGGCGGGCTCGTCTCGACCGCGCCCGACTACATGCGCTTCGCCCTGATGCTCGCGGGCGGCGGCAGCCTCGACGGCGTCCGGATCCTCGACCCGGAGACCGTCGCCGAGATGACGCGCCTGCAGGTCCCGAGCGGGGTGCTCGAGGACATGGGGATCGAGGGGCTGGGCTGGGGGCTCGGCGTCTCCGTCGTCGCCGACGGCGAGGCGGCGATCATGCCCGCCAACACGGGCGACTACTGGTGGAGCGGCCGCTTCGGCACCCACTTCTGGATCAGCCCCGCGAAGCGCACCGTGGTCGTCGTGATGCAGTCGACCGAGCCCGGGCCCCATACGGATCGGCCGATCAGCTCCGCGCTGGTACAGGCCTTGGCGATGGAGTGAGCACGCGCACGGCGTCGCGGCGCGGCCATGCCCTAAGGGCCCGCGAAGTCGTTCGCCCGAGGAGCCGCGCGTTTCGCGATGGCGCGAAAGGCGGCGAGGGTCTCGAGCTCCCGATCCGTCGATTCGTCCTCGCCGTAGGCCCGGTTCGCGGAGGTCTTGGCGATCACGACGCCCCGGGCGGGGTTCACGTAGATGAACTGGTTGTAGACGCCGATCGCGGAGAATTCGCCTTCGTCGCTCTCGGGGAGCCACCACTGGTACCCGTAGCCGAGCACCCAGTCGGATCGGGGGTTCTCGCCGGGCTTCAGGTGTGGTGCGTCGGCGGTGACCGAACCGGCGACCCAATCCGCGGGAATGATCTGTCGGCCGTGCCACTCGCCGCCGCGGCGGTAGAGCTCACCGAAGCGGGCGTAGTCGCGCAGGGTCGCGTTCAGGCCACCAAAGGCGAGCTCCATGCCCGGATCGTCGGTGATCCAGTATGCGTCGTGCTCCATGCCGAGGGGCTGCCAGAGCTTTTCTTCCATGTACCCGGCGATGGTCTGGCCGGTGATGCGGACGAGCAGCATTCCGAGCACCTGGGTGTCCGTGCTGTTGTACCGGTTGTAGGTACCCGGCTCGAACTCGCGCTCGAGGCTCGCGCTGAAGTCGTCCTGGGAGCCGCCAAAGACGATCGCCGCCCCGAAGCGCGTGATGTCGCTCGTCGCGCTGCCGTAGTCTTCGTTCCAGCGCGCGCCACTCGACATCTGGAGGATGTCCTCGATGCGCACGCCCTCGTAGGCTGAGCCCGCGAGCTCCGGCACGTACTTCGTAATGGGTTCCTCGACGCTCTCGAAGCGGCCCTCGGAGAGCGCGATGCCGACCAGCGCGGAGATGAAGCCCTTCGCGACGGACCAGGCGATCCAGCGCACCTCGGGCCCCGACGTCAGCCTGTACTCCTCATGGACGATCTCGCCATCGACGAGCACGAGCAGGCCGCTGGTATCCGTCTCTGCGAGCAGCGTCTGCAGGTTCGCCGGCTCGCCATTCCAATCGTAGGTTCTGGGTAGTGTGAGTCGGGTCGTCGCCGCGGGCAGCGGCTCGGGCTGCATCGTTCGGACGGCGCGCGTCGGGAAGAACGATGCCATGTCGTCGAACTCGTCGGTCATATCGACGCCCCGAAAAAGGGTTCCCATCAGAACGGCCCGCCGCCCGACCTTCGAATGTGTCCACGCGAACAGCAAGCCGCCGAGCAGGATGGAAGCGAGCCCCGTGACCACGATTCGCCGTCTCATGGCCCTGGGATATCACTGGATTCGCCGGATCGCCAACCTCGGGCTTCACGAAGGGGACGCCTACAGCCGGACGACCGCGCTGCTCCAGGTGAAGCCGGAGCCGATACGGTCACTCCAGCCTGGGATTCCCCGTGGACTGGTCAGTCGATCGCTGCGCACAGGTGAGCGCCTTCACGCTGGAAGTGCCCGCATCCGTCCCGTGATCCGCGCGACCCTTCTGCCGCCGTGGCAGCCGCTCAGGTCCGAACGTCGATGGATGGCCCGTCCCCACCCACGACCTCGACGTGGATCCGAATCTCGGGGCTGACGCGGATCTCGTGCCGACCCCTCATCGCTCGGTAGGTCACCTCGATGTCTCCGGACGGCGTGGGAATCGAAAGCGTCCGCGTGCCGTCGCTCCGCAGTGGCACGACGCGCAGCGTCAGCTCGTCAATCGGACATTGCCCCACGAAATCCATGGCAGCTGCCATCGGCACGAGCGCACCCTCGCGAAGCCAGAGCGGCAGGGTCTCGAGGTCCGCCTCGACCTCGATCCAGCGTGAGCCGCGGGTGGGCTCGCCCGTCCACCAATCGGTCCATGTGCCTTCGGGCAGGTACACGCGTCGCCACCCGTCCTCGTTGAGGATGGGCGCCACGAGGATCGCATCGCCGAGCATCCACTGGTCGCCGATCCCCCAGGTCGACGGGTCGTCGGGCCACTCCACGACCATCGCGCGAGACACCGGCAGCCCCGCTTCGATGCACTCGCGCGCCGTCGCCCAGAGATAGGGAAGCAGCCGGTAGTGGAGTCGGAGGTAGTCGCGGCAGATGCGCAGCGTCTCGTCGTCTCGCTTCCAGAGTTCGCGGTCTCCGGTGCCGTGGATGCGCGGATGCGAGAAGAAGACGCCGGCCTGCATCCAGCGCACCATGAGCGGACCGGGCGCCTCTCCGAAGAAGCCGCCGATGTCCATGCTCCAGAACGGGAAGGCAGAGAGACCGAGCGACAGCCCCCCGGCGACCTGCGGCCCGAGGTTGTGCCAGTTGGCGCTCGAGTCGCCGCCCCAGTGCAGCGGATAGCGCTGGCTGCCCGCCCAGGTCGAGCGCGCCCAGATGATCCACTCGCCGTTCGCCTCGTGTGTCGCCTCGGCAACCGCCTCGTTATAGAGCAGTGGGTAGAGGTTGTGGGCGCGGTGGCCGGGCGTGCCGTCATGGTACACGCCGTCGAGCGGCGCCTGCTCGCCGAAGTCGGCCTTGATGACGCGCACGCCGAGCGAGAACAGCCGCTTCAGGTGAGACTGGTAGACACGCGTTGCATCGGGGTTCGTGAAATCGATGCAGCCGACGCGCCCCTCGAAGCCGGGCGTGTAGCAGATGCCGACGTCGTAGAGGTCGCCGCTCTCGGTCTTCACGAACCCGCCGACGGCCGCCAGGTCCTCGAAGAGCTTCGAGCCTTCGGGAATGTACGGAAGCTGCCAGAGGCTCAGCTTCGCCCCGAGCTCGCCGAGCTGCCGGGTGAAGCTCGCCGGTTCGGGGAAGCGCTCGGGGTCGAACTCGAGATCGCAGCGCCAGTTCTCGCGGAACCAATGCGTGTCGAGGTGAAGCACGTCGGTCGGAATACCGGCCTCACGGTTTCGGCGCACGACCTCGAGCGCCTCGTCGGCCGACTGGTACGAGATCCTGCTCTGCCAGAAGCCGAAGCTCCAGAGCGGCGGCATATGGCTCTTGCCGGTGAGCTCGACGTAGCGACGGAGGATCTGCTTCGGCCCGCCGACGAATAGGTAGTAGTCGAGGAACTCGTCCTCGAGCGCGATCTGCACGTCGGTGGCGGCGCGGCTCCCGACCCAGGCGGTCGCGCGACACGAGTGATTGAAAAAGACGCCCCAGCCGCCAGTCGACCAGAAGAACGGGACGTTCTTGTAGCTGCGCGTCGACGTCGTCCCGAGGGCCTCCTCCATGTTCATGTCGACCGTCTGACCGACCTTGTCGAGCGTCGTGAAACGCTCGCCGAAGCCGTAGACGGCCTCCTGAGATGAGAGCGCGAAGCGCTCGACGGCCAGCGGCAAGCCCTCGCGGGTGCGGCAGACGCCGGTGTTCAACGCGTCCCAGGGATTCACGAAGTTCTTCTGTGCCCCTCCGATCTCGGTCACGACCCGTCCGCGGGCCTCGCGCACGCGCAGTCCGAACGGCGCGAGTGTGATCTCGAAACGAGCAGAGGGGGTCTCGAGCACGGCGCCCTCTCCCGTCACGTCTGCCTGGACGCTCGAGGGCCGAGGGAGGACGCCGCTGATCATCGGCGTGTCACCGGCCGGCACCTCGGGCGCCTCCGCATAGCGCACGCGCAGCACGTCGTCGGCCACCACGTCGAGCCGAAGCGTTCCGGGCGCACCGGCGAGGGGGGCGAACGCGGCCATGTCGGCCTCGGGATCCCCGATCGGGCTCCGCATGCGCTCGGCCACCGTGTCGAAGACGAGGCAACCGTCGACTTCTCGGCGGAGGGCGCATGAGCGGACATACGAGCGCTCGACGTCTCGGCGCTCGAGGCGGCGGGTGTAGAGATCGTCGACGACGGGCTGACGGGCCATGGGACGTACCGCTCCTCGCTGGGGGAAGCCGCTCTGACGTCCCTACGCTGCGTATATGCCTATTCTTGAACTCCATTCTGGACACCGATCATCATATGATTTTCTATATCATGGCTTACCGCCAGCTCTATCAACGTGTGGTGAGGGCACGTTCGAGGTCGCGGGCAACCTGCTGTTTGTCGTGCGTCGTGAAATACCAGTTGATGGTCCGTCGGAGGCCTTCTTCCAGTGAAACCTCCGGCTTCCAGCCAAGCTGTGACTCGGCGTACGTCCCGTCAAGGGCCCGGTGCTTCACCCCGCCGGGTTTATGTTTCTGATGATGAATGCCATCGGGCGGTTCCCACTTGATTTCCCTGAAGATGACTCCGGCAATCCGGTTCAGGCTGATGAACTCGGAGCTGCCGATGTTGACCGCGCTGCCGTCGGTGATGCGTTCGCCGGCCCGAAGAAGACCCGCGACGACGTCCTCCACATAGGTGAATCCGCGCGTTTGTTCTCCATCGCCCCAGATCTCGAAAGGCGATTGCTCGATGAACGCCTTCGCGATGAGCGCGATCACCGCATGACTCTCGTTTTCTCTCGGTCCGTAAGCAGTTGAAATACGCGCGGACGCAGCCGAAATACCAAACTGTTGCTGATGCGCCTTCAGGGAAAGCTCCCCCATGAGCTTTGCCCAGCCGTAGGTTTCATCGGCAAACGCGCCGCCGGGTCGCTCAAAACTGACCATGTCCTCGTTCAACCGCTGCTGTTCCATCTGGATATCTGTTGGGTAAACGCAGGCGGAACTGGCGTACGTGATGGTCCCGACACCGCTTCTGACGGCGGTATGGAAAACAATGTTGTCCAGCGCCATGTTCACCGCGCAATTGGCGGGATGAGCGTGAATGTAGCCTCGTCCGCCGTGGTCGGCTGCGAGGTGGAATACATGTTCGCAGCCACGGACCGCCTTGCTGGCGAAACCGATATCGCGAAGATCGCCTTCGAGGAATTCGATATCATCATGGACGTCCGTCAAATGGCTGAGCTTTCCGCTCGAAAGGTCGTCCGCCACGCGGACGTTTGCGCCGAGGCGAACGAGTTCCTCGACAAGGTGACTGCCGATGAAGCTCGCGCCTCCGGTGACAAGGCATTGTGTATGCTGATAGGTCTTATACATTAATCCAGTCGTGACGCCAGCTCCGCGAACTGCTGATCATCAAGAAACTCCGCGTGCGGACGCTCGAGCATATACCTGACATGATAGGCAAAGGAAGTAAATCGCGTCATCATCACGGCATCGCATTTCGCGAGCAGGAGCATATCGATCAAGGCGTCCGCAGCAGAGCGTATTCCGCTTTCGGTCCCTCGCCGGAAAGCATGATCGAAATCGACTCCCGCCCCCTCCTCGGGCCGCCAGACCGGGCGCGTGATCAGCAGTTCAAAACGGTCCTTGAAACAATCGATCACGCGCGGCGAGTCGGTCGCGAGAAAGACGCCGAATGTTCCCTTGAATCGACGGGTGCCGAAGCGTTCGACAACGCGTACAACGAGATCCATGAATGTTTCAAAATCGCTGATTTCACGTTGTCGGAAGTGTGCGCGGAAGTCGCCTTCGCCATTACCGTGCCGGATATGCAGGCCGATCAGGTGATGACCTTTCATACGGTGGTCGTAGAGATCCTGCGCCTCCGCGCGCCACGCCGGTTTGGGCCTCAGAAGCATCCGATAGCACGTCGACAGGGTCTGGTCGTTCAGTCGAATCTTCTTCGGAATGATCCGTTGGTGCGTGATGCGAAATACGGAAGGCAGCGAGGGCAGAACCGTCGGGTGGTCGACATCCGTACAGTTCGCAATGATCCTGGCGAGCGCCTTGTGATCAAGACCGCCGTTGGGCATACGCGCGGTGGAGCCGTCCTCCATCTCCATGGGCACATTCGTCGTCAGCAGCGGTTGCGGATAACGCAACTCATTGACGGATTGGTCCGCAATCACGCGAACTCCGGCGCGCTCAGCGGATATCGGCTCGAAGAGCGACGGAAAGAGGTTGTGCGAGGGGTCATTGCGCGTGTAGGGATTACCCCGCCAGTCGATCACCAGGGTGCGGCCGGTTTCTGCGGCATAGGCCCAGCAGGGTGCCAGGACGCGGATCATACACCCCAGACCGCTGTAAATGGGGTTGATGTCGGCTGAAATGATATACCGGTCGGCCGTCGTCGCAGATCGGGACTGTACAAGGTATCGATTGCGAAACATGATGCAGGCTTCGTCTGTCTCCGTGCGGACTGAACGGGGCAGAACGCGGGCATGCATCCTCTTCCGAATCCAGGGTAGGTTGAAAAAGCGGGATGCCATTAGTTCACTGAACCGCCCCGGGAATCCCCGGAGATTCGTTCAGTCGAGTCCGACCGCCCTGGTCGGACTCCCTTGCTTCGCATAGTACATCGCTTCGATCTCCGCTGGCGGGATGTTCCCGATCGGCTCGAGCAGCCTCCGACGATTGAACCAGTCGACCCACTCGAGGGTCGCGAACTCGACCTCCTCGAGGCTGCGCCACGGCCCGTTCGGGTAGATCACCTCGGCCTTGTAGAGCCCGTTGATCGTCTCCGCCAGGGCGTTGTCGTACGAGTCCCCGACGCTGCCCACCGAGGGCTCGATCCCGGCCAGCCCGAGTCGGTCCGTGTACCGGATCGACAGGTACTGGACGCCCCGATCGCTGTGATGGATCAGGTTCTCGATGTCCGGCCGGGCATGTAGCGCCTGCTCCAGAGCATCGAGGGCCAGATCGCTGCGCAGCGAGTTCGAGACGCGCCAGCCGACGATCCGTCGCGAGAACACGTCCGTGATGAACGCGACGTAGGCGAACCCCTTCCAGGTGGCGACGTAGGTCAGATCGGAGACCCAGAGCCGGTGGGGACGATCCGCCGTGAAGTCGCGCTCCACGAGATCCAGCGGCCGCGGACAGGCCTCGTCGACGACCGTCGTCTTCTTGAACCGCCGACCGCGAACCGCTCCCTGAAGGCCCATCTCGGCCATCAGACGCTCGACCGTGCAGCGAGCGATCTCGAAGCCCTCCCGCCGCATCTGCCGCCAGACCTTCCGCACTCCATAGACGCTGAAGTTCTCCTTCCAGACGCGTTCGATGGCTTCCCGGAGCGCTTCGTCTCGCAGAGCCCGGCCAGGCATCCGGGAACGATCGGCTTGTCTCGCCTTCTGCTCATGGTAGGTGGACGGGGCGATCGGCAGGACCCGGCAGATCGGCTCGACCCCGTACTCGTCTCGATGATCATCGATGAACGCCACCATCATCTGGGTCGGCGGTCGAGCTCCGCCTGTGCGAAATATGCCGACGCCTTCCTCAGAATCTCGTTCGCTC
>CAYWGW010000124.1:0-12346 GCA_964457385.1 uncultured Spirochaetaceae bacterium | reverse complement strand
GGGCGACGGCTGGCACGTCTGGCACGAGGCGTACGGGGCCCCGGTTCGCGGCCTCCGCTCAGGGTCGGAACCCCGCGGCCCGGATCAGCGTCTGCGGACCCGCGGAGGGTGCCGCCATCCGGACGGGCGAGATGAGCACCGGCACGTACCCGTCGACCGGCGCCAGCGACGCCTGCGGCGGCACGGGTATCTCGAGCGAGAAGGGGCCCGGTCGGTCGATCCGCAGCGACTGCCTCCCTGCCCCGGGCAGCTCGACCCGCAGGACGATGGCCCCCTCGGCATCCGGGGGCCTCCAGCCCTCGACCACCAATCGTCCCGGCGAGACGGCCAGCACGAGCATCGCCCGCCCGACCAGCCACCACCCCCCCGGTCGATCCCCCTGCGGCGGCTGCCACCCGCCCCAGCCCTCCCCGAGCTGCTCCGGATGGGGCGACTGGCCGAAGTCGATCATTCTCCCGGCCGCCTCGGCGGCGGGGTTCAGGCGGTCGACGGGGGCGCTCCAGGCAGGCCCGGCCTTGGCCCCACCCGCCTCTTCCTTCTTCTTCTGTTTTCGTCCGTCTTCCGCCGCCAACACCGCTCGCAGCACCGGCCGCAAGCGCTCTGCCGCCACCCGATGTCCCTCCCGCGAGAGATGGCCGTCGCGACCGTAGACCGAGAGGCCTTCGCGAGCCGCGGCCCGCAGCGGCTCGAGCAACGTCACCCCGGGAATCTCCTCCTGCTGCAGGAACCGGGCGATCCGCTTCTCCGGCCCGTCCCAGTCCAGCAGCCGATCGAGGGCGACCCCGGCGATGCGCCGCGTCTGATAGTCGAGGGCCAGGAAGCGTGCGTTGCGCTCGACCTGGCCCTGATTCGGGATCACGACGACGACGAGCTTCGCCCCGCGCTCGCGGACGTCCTCCCGCAACCCGCGCAGCAGGTCGAAGGTCCGCTGCCAGGCGAGCTCCCAGGCCGGGCCCGACTGCAGCGGGAGCGAGGGCGGCGGGGGCTGGAAGACCTCCAGCCAGGGCTCCGGCGGCTCGTTGCGGCGCAGCCGATCGATCTGGCCCGGCCGTGGGGGCCACGGATCGAGCCAGCCGAGGGCGAGCATTCGATGCTCCGCAAGTGCGAAAAGTCTCGAGCGGTTGCGAAGCGAGGCGCGCACGGGATGGGCATACTCCCGCCGCCACCCGGCCGGTCCCGCGGCCAGATCCGAGCCGGACGTCGCCACCGACTCCGAGCCCCGCGCCGCCCGGCGCTCGGACTCCGCCGCCGACGTCTCCGTCGCCGGCGTCGGTTCCGGCTCCGATTCCGCCGCCGTCTCCGGCACGAGATAGGGCCGCACGTAGTCGCCCGGGCTGACCCGAGTCCGACCGGCGAGCGCGCGGGTGTTGTTCACGAGATCGTTGGCCGGATAGAGCGCGAGCACGACCACGTCCGGATCGAGTCGGTCGGCGTAGGCTCGGAAGGCGAGCCATTGCTGGGCCGTGCCCGTATCGATGATCGATAGGTTCGTGACCTCGAACGGGCGACGCTCGAACGAGCCGCTGGTGTCGGTGTCGTCCGAGCGGGCCTCGAGCGTCGAAGCGATCAGGGCCGGTAGCAGCGCCTCCTCGCGCAGCCCCAGACCGACCAGGAAGGAGTCCCCGACGAAGACGATCCGCGTCGGATCCCCCGTTGCCCGAATCGCTTCCCCGGCGCCTCTCCCCGTCCGGGTCGCGCCCTCCGCTTCCGCCCTCGCGCCGGTCTCGTCCTCCTTCTTATTTGCGTCGTTCTTTCCTCCGTTCCCGTTCTTCTCATTCCGCTTCGCGGCGGGAGGCAGCGGCGGCCCGCGGAAGCCCTCGGGACCCAGCTCGAAGACGAACTCACCACGCTCGTCGCGAAAGGTCGTACGATGGCCCGGGATGCCCCGGAAGCCGAAGCGAGAGTCGAGCTCCAGGGGCTCGCGGTGGTAGCGCGGCGGCGGGGCCAGCCGGGCGAGCAGCTCGGCGCTCGCCAGCGCCGCCAGGAATCCGAGCGCGAGCGCAGACCCCACGAAGAGGCCGCGAGGCCGCGACGGCGCGGTCGGCGACCCGTCCGAAGGCGCGGGGGGCAACGGGGGTCGGGACACCGGTGCGGGCCTCAGGACAGCCACCTGATCGCATCGCCCGATCCGAGCTCGACCTCGCGGCCGCAGATCTCCTCGCGCAGCCCCCGCGCTGCGAGTGCGGGGTCGTCCACGACCCGCAGGCTGCGACGCCCGTCGTCGAGATCCAGCAGCAGCGCCACGCCGTCCGCAGCTGCCCCGATGCGCCCAACCGTATAGCTCGCCACCCGCGCGCGACCCCGTGCCCCGGGCTCGACCTCCACCGTCTCCTGCGCCGCCGCGACGGCCTCGGTCACCCGGTCGAAGAGGAAGGGCCGGCTCGGCTCGGGGCCCAGCACGCTCGCGCCCTGCTTCGTGAGCAGACCGCTGATGGCCGTCACCAGCCCCGTCGTCCCGGGCTCCGCGCGCAGGCGCCGGACCATCGCGGCCCAGCCCTGGAGCACGAAGTTGTTCAGCGGCCCCCCGCCGAAGGTCATGCCGCCGGTCTGGGTCGCGGAGCGCGTGCGGTCCAACCCCAGCTCACGCTGCTGCACGCGGACCGCGGCCGGAAAGCAGCTGTAGAGCTCGAGATGATCGATCGCCGCCAGGTCCTGGCCCAGATGCTGTGTTAGTCGATCGCCTACGCATCGGAACCCCGGCGAGCGGTGGAGCGCGCGGCGCTCGCTCAGCGTCACCATGTGCTCGCTGTCGACGACCGCCCGGGGATAGACGAAGCGGCTCGCATCGAGGCCGAGACGCCGCGCCCGATCGTAGCTACAGAGGACCAGCCCAGCGGCCTGGTTCACGTTCCACTGGGACACCAGCCACTTCGTATAGGGAAAGGCGAGCAGCCGATTGGCGTCGCCCGGCCGCGCGATCGCCTCGGCGCTCATCGGCTCGCGCATCCAGGCTTCGGGCGAAGCGACGGCCACGCGGTTGAAGTCGGCCCAGAGCGCGCCGAGCTCCGCCCGATGCGCCTGGATCGACTGGCCCTCCGCCGCCCGCAGCGCGTTGTCGATCAGTGCGTACTGGATCACCGGCGTGACGAGCCCGAGCTCGATCTCGAGGCGGCCCATGATCTCCGCCGTGGGTCGCAACACCTCGTCGGGCGCGACGCCCTCGTCCTGCGACGTGAGCGCCATTTCGAGACCCTGCCGTGCCAGCCGCGAAGCATGATCCCGGGCCTCGGCGCCGACGATCATCGCCACCTCCGAGCGTCCCTCGGCGATCGCCTGCGCCGCCCTCCCGAGCAGACTCGTCTGCAGGATCCCGATCTCGGCCACCGCCGTGCGCGCCCCGCTCGCCCCGAAGCGCTCCGCCAGCAGCCGTCCGGGATCCCGGTAGTCCCAGAACCCGCGCGGCACCCAGAACGCGTCGACCGCCGGCAGCAGCGCCTTCGAGCCCGCGTCCTCGGCCGCCCGCTCGAGCGCCCGGGCCATCAGCTCCAGCGGCTCGGAGCCCTCCCGCGGATCCTCGAATCGCTCGGAGAGCGCCGCCGCGCCCACCACGACCGGTGTGCAGGGATCGATCGACATCGATGACCCTCCTATCCCTCCTGCGTGACCGAGCCGTGCGAAGAGGCGCGCGCGGCCAGTCCTCGTTCCCGTGCACGTGCCCGGTGCCCGGTGCCCCCACCCCGGCCCCCGGCGCCGCGCGGCGCGCGGCCCACTTGGGAGGCACGAGTCTACTCCGGTCTGCGGTTCTGCGGGGGCCGTGCCCCGCATTGATCACTTGATTTAATCACATGTTTAATTACGCTTCTGGGGCGACGCGGCCCGATTGCGCGGCCACCACGATCCGGAGTCCCCACGCCCGTGCCCCAACCGCCCCAGCCCCAGCAAACGACCGAGTCCCAGGACACGCGCGAGAAGATCCTCGACGCCGCGGCCCGGCTCTTCTCCGCGGCGGACTCCCGGGGCGCATCACTGCGCGCCATCGCCCGGGAGGCTGAGGTCAACCCAGCCTTGGTCCACTACCACTTCGGGACCCGCGAGAGCCTGCTCGAGGCGGTGATCCTGCGCGCTCTGGCGCCGATCCAGCGCCGGCGTCAGGCGCTGATCCGATCGCTGCGTGCGCGGGCCGAGACGATCGGAGCCCACGATCTGGCGCGCCTGTTCGTGGCGCCGCTGCTGGCCGATCCCAGCGCGCCGACGCCGGAGGAGACGACGGACCTGCGCCTGCTCACCCGGGTCTTCGCCGAGGAGCGAAGCCTGGCCCAGGATCTCACGCTGAAGCATTTCGGCGACGTGATGAGCGAGCTCGATGGGCTGCTCGCGGCGGCGCTGCCCCGGCTTCCCGAGGCGACGCGGCGGCGACGCATCCGCTTCTGCGTGCAGTCGGCGCTCGAGACCCTTTCGGGCCATGAGAGCCGCGCGGCCTCCGCAGAGGACCGGGCGCCCGACGCGCGAGCCACGATGGTGATGGACCTGATCGACTTCCTGGCGGGCGGACTCGCGACCCCCGCGCCCACCCCTCGCGACACGACGGGTCGGGAGCCGGATCCGACACCGGCCTCGTTACCGGACTCTTCACCGGACCCGGCCGGGAACCCGAACCCCTCTTCCCAAGGAGCCCCCTGATGCCGACCATCGACTATCTCATCCACGACGCCGACCAGCACTACTACGAGCCCGACGACTGCTTCACGCGACACATCGAGTCGAAGCTCGCGGCACGCACGATGTGGATCGACCGCAAGGATCCGAAGGCCCCCGGTCGCATGTACATCGGGGACGAGCGCTGTCAGTTCTTCAGCGTCGGCGCCGGCGACTCGATCGGCCCGCCCGGCGTCATGAAGGCCTTCTTGCAGGGGCTCTCCGAAGAAGGTGGAAGCCCGAGCCTGAACCCGATCGATGGCCTCGCCATCCCGGAGTACGTCGACCGCAAGGCGCGCTTGCGACGCATGGACGAACAGCGCGTCGAGTCCTGTCTGATGCTCCCGACCACCGGCGTCGGCATCGAGGCCCAGCTGCGCCAGCCCAGACACCGGGAGGTCCTCTACCCCTCGCTGCGCGCCTTCAATCGCTGGCTGGAGGAGGATTGGGGCTACGGCGGCGACGGCCGCATCTACGGGGCGCCGATCCTGAGCCTGGTCGATCTGGACGAGGCGCTCGCCGAGCTCGATCGGCTGATCCGCGCGGGCGCGCGCTTCGTCGTCCTCACGGCGGGGCCGTATGAAGGGCGCTCGCCGGGCGATCCCTTCTTCGATCGCTTCTGGGCGCGCTGCGAGGAGGCGGGTGTGAACGTCGTCTACCACATCGGCCACACCCCCTTCGGCGAGATGTACAGCGCGCCCTGGGGCCTGCGCGCCCATCCGCCCTCGCATCGGCACTCGATGATGGAGTACTTCCTCCACTTCACCGAGCGACCGGTGATGGATACGATCGCGAGCCTGATCGCCGACAACCTCTTTGGTCGCTTCCCGAAGCTCCGCATCCTATCGGTCGAGTACGGCTCGAGCTGGGTGGCGCCGATGCTGGGCAAGCTCGACAAGGTCGCCCGACTCTTCAGCAAGGACATGTGGCGCTTCGGCGTGCCGCCGCTCTCGCCCTCCGAGACCTTCCGCCAGAACGTCTGGGTCGCGCCCTTCTACGAGGACGACGTCGTGGCTCTCGCCGAGCGGATCGGACCCTCCCAGGTCCTGAACGGCTCGGACTACCCGCATCCGGAGGGCCTGGCCGAGCCCGTCGAGTTCGCCGACGAGCTCGAGGGCCTGGGCGATTCGGCCGTTCGATCGATCATGCGGGAGAACTTCGCCGGCCTGGTCGCGTAGAAAACGGCTGGGGTCGACGCAGCCGGAATCCACTACCCTTCGACGTCATGACGGAAGCCCAACGACCGAGACGCCAGGAGCAGGAGGAAGCCAAGGAGGAGATCAGCGAGGTCTCGCAGGACATCCTTCGGATGCAGCTCCCGATCCGGATGCCCGGACTGGGGCACGTGAACATGTACGCGCTGCTGGACGACGACGGCGCCGCCGTGATCGATCCGGGACTGCCAGGCGCCCATACCTGGGAGGCGATCCGACATCGCCTGAAGCAGGCCGGACTCGAGCCGCGTCATATCCATACCGTCCTCATCACGCACTCCCATCCCGACCATTTCGGCGGCGCGGTGCGCATCGCGAAGGAGTCGGGCGCCCGCGTCGTGGCCCACCGCGCCTTCCACTTCGGAAGCCCCTCGAAGAAGAAGAGCCATACGCGCCCGCCTGGGCATGGCCGCGGACGGGACCAGGGCGCTGGACACGGGCACGACCACGGCCCTGGGCACGGACATGCCCATGTCCACGGCAGCCACGACCACCACTCGGAGGCCTCGGTCGACGACCTGACGGATCACCTGGAGGCACTCGAGCGCGACCGGCGCCGCGCCCAGACCCCCCTGCTGAACATCCTGTCGACGCTCAAGAGGATCTCGACCCCGGCCCCCTGGAAGGGACCGACCGAGCGCCGACCGCTGAAGGAGAGGCTTCAGTGGTTCGGCGTCGCGACCTTCGGCCGCAACCGCTTCTTTCCGCATATCACTCATCACGTCGAGCACGGCGACGTGCTGAGGCTCGCCGGTCGCGAGTGGTTCGTGCAGCATACGCCGGGCCATACGGCCGACCATATCTGCCTCCACGATCCCGAGACCGGCGCCCTGCTCTCGGGCGATCACGTCCTGCCTTCGATCACGCCGCATATCGGCGGCGTCTCGTACCTGCAGGATCCGCTGAAGTCCTTCTTCTACTCGCTCGACCGGGTGGGCGAGATCAGCGACGTGAAGCTCGCCCTGCCCGCCCACGGCCATCCCTTCGACGACCTGAAGGGACGCGCCCAGGCGATCAAGCAACATCATCACGAGCGCCTCGAAGAGCTCCGCCAGATCGCCCGCGAGATCGGGCGCGCCGACGTCAACAGCTTCATGAAGCGGCTCTTCCGCGAGCGCAGCTGGGGCGACATGGCCGAGAGCGAAACCTACGCCCATCTGGAGCATCTGCGCCTCGAAGGCCGGGCCGAGGCCCATCGCAACGAAGACGGCCGGCTCGTCTACGAGCTCTAGGCCGGACCGTCGCCCACCGCGACACACCGACCACGACACGCCGACCACGACACGAGGAGAGGAAGAGGAACACCGCATGGGTACGATCGCCATCACCGGCGCCGCCTCGGGCATCGGCGCCGCCACCGCCGAGCGACTGAAGCGCGAGGGCCATCACATCATCGGCGTAGACGTGCAGCCCTGCGACGTCGTCGCCGACCTCGGCACGCCCGAAGGCCGCCGCACCGCTGCCGAGGGCATCGTGGCCAGGGCCGAGGGGCGACTCGACGGGCTCGTCTCGGGGGCCGGACTCGGTCCCTATGCCGACCCCGAAGCCGTGATCCGGGTGAACTACTTCGGGGCCGTCGCGATCCTCGACGATCTGAAGCCCCAGCTCGAGCGGAGCGCGCAACAGGGTGGGGAGCCGGCGGCGGTCGCGATCTCGTCGATCGGGGCGATCTTCGCCGACGTCATGCCCGAACAGGGCGTCCCGGATTGCCTGGAGGCATGCCTCGCCGGTGACGAGGAGCGGGCCGTCGAGACGATCCGGGGCCGCACGGGCAACGACGCCTACTGCGTGGCCAAGCGGGCGCTGGCGCTGAAGGTGCGCGCGAACGTGATGGAATGGGCCCAGGCGGGCATCCGACTGAACGCGATCGCGCCGGGCACGACCGAGACGCCGATGCTCGAGCAGATCCATCGCACCGAGGGGATCGGCGAGGCCGTGCGCGCGATGCCGATTCCGCTCGGGCGCACGGCCAGCGCCGAGGAGCTCGCCAGCGTGATCGTCTTCCTGCTGAGCCCGGACGCCCGCTTCGTCCACGGCGCCGTGATCCACGTCGACGGCGGCTCGGGCGCCCTCGTGCGGCCCGGCACGATCTGAGCGGCCGGGACCTGCTGGCCCGTCGACGATCGGTCGGCGACGACAGGCCGGCCACGAAAGGACGTCGTCCTCACATCGTCCGCTACGACCGCGCTGTCGGCTACGACCGCGCCGCGAGCTCCGGATGGCGGGCGGCGATCATGCGGTCGAGGCCCTCCTGCCAGGAGACCCGACACGGGCCGGCGAGCCGGATCCGGCGCGTCGGATCCAGGCGGTACTGATGGATGCCGTCCTCGCTCTCGATGAAGCGCACCGGCTTGCCGACCCGCGACGCCAGGGCCTCGCAGAGCTGTTGGGTGGAGACCGGCTCGTCGCCGCCCCAGTTCACGATCGTCGCGGGGATCGCCGCGCTCGCGAGCAGGCGCGGCGTCTGGTCGAAGATGTCGTCCTCGTGGATCGGGCTCGCGATGGCGGCCCGGCCCGGCAGCACCGGGATCGGATGGCCCGCCCGGATCGCGTCGAGGAGCATGGCGGGCAGCCCCCCGTTGTCGCCGTAGGCCACGTTCATGCGCGCGATCGTGGTCGGCAGGCCGAACTCCTCCGCCGCGAAGCGGGCCACCGCCTCCTGCGCGATCTTCGAGACACAGTAGGTCGGGGCATAGGGCTGGGGGCTGCCGCCGAGGGGATCCGTCTCGAGGACGGCATGCTCGCCATCGGCGGGGGAAGCGTAGACGCCGCAGGTGGACATCACCAGGCAGGACTCCGCGTCCCGGAAGCGCGACATCACCCGCCCCGTGCCCTCGGCGTTGATCCGGATGGAGCGATCGTAGTCGTGGCCCGGCGCGATGATCGCGGCCAGATGCAACACATGATCCACGCGTTCCGGCAGCCCGCTCCAGTCGGGATCGGCGAGATCGACGACCCGGGTCTGGATGCCGGCCGCTTCGCAACGATCCCGGGCGGCGGCATCGCGGAAGCGGGCGATGCCCCAGACTTCGTTGTCCCGAGCGAGTCGCGCGGCCAGCGGAAAGGCGATCTGGCCGGCCGGGCCGGTGACGAGGATGCGGCGGTCTTCGAAAACGGTCACGGGTCTTCTCCTGGTCTTGCGCGAGTCGACCTGCCCGTTTTCCGGACGGACGGACGGCCGGGGACAGGCGGGTCGGAAGGCCAGACGACCCGAAGGTCGGCAGGCCGGCGGGCCCGCTGGTCCGAGCGCGGCATCGGGATCGCGCGATAGAATGAACGCGATGGATCGACCGGAAGCATGACCGAGATCTTCGTCGATGGCGATGCCTGTCCCGTGAAGGACGAGGTCTACGCGGTGGCGGCCCGGTTCGGGCTGGCGGTCGTGGTCGTCGCCAACCAGCGGATGAACGTGCCCCGGGATCTCGGCGTCGAGATGATCGTCGTGCCCGACGGACCCGACGCCGCGGACGATTGGATCGCCGAGGAGATCCGCCCGGGTGACATCGTGATCACGGCGGACATCCCCCTGGCTGCCCGCTGCCTCGCGGCCGAGGCCTTCGCACTCGGTCCGAACGGGCGCGAGTTCACCTCGGACTCGATCGGCGGCGCGCTCGCCACCCGCGAGATCAAGGCGTCCATTCGCGAGAGCGGCATCGCCACCGGTGGCCCTGCCCCGCTGTCGGCCCGGGACCGTTCGCGCTTCTCGAACGAGCTCGATCGGATCGCGAACCGGGCGCTGCGGCGCTGAGTCGGCCCCGCGACCGACCTCCCTGCTCATCCGACGCCCGCTTCATCCGAGCGGCCGGCGGTCAGTGCGGGCCGCTCGTCCCGCTCGCAACGATTGCCTATCCTGGCGCCATGACGTTCAAGACACCGATCTGTGATCTCTTCGGGATCGAGGTTCCGATCTTCCTGGCCGGCATGGGCGGCGTCGCCTACGCGGAAGTCTGTGCGGCCGTTTCCGAAGCCGGTGGCTACGGCACGCTCGGAATGGCCTCCGAAGCGCCCGAAGGCATCCGGACGCAGATGCGCAAGGTGCGAGAGCGCACCGACAAGCCCTTCGGCGTCGACCTGCTCGCCGCGCTTCCCGACCAGATGATGGCGGCGATCGACGTCATCATCGAGGAGGGCGCGAGCGCCTTCATCGCCGGGCTCGGCGTCCCCGGTCCCGTGATCCAGAAATGCCACGACCACGGCCTGCTCGTGATGAGCATGTGCGGCAAGGTGAGCCACGCGGTCGCCGCCGAGGAGGCGGGCTGCGACGTCGTGGTCGCCCAGGGCACCGAGGCCGGAGGCCATACGGGGAAGGTGGCCGGCATGGCGCTGATCCCACAGGTCGTGGACGCCGTCGGGATCCCGGTCCTCGGCGCGGGCAGCATCGTCGACGGCCGCGGCCTCGCGGCGGCCCTGGCCTTCGGCTGTCAGGGCGTCTGGATGGGCACCCGCTTCATCGCCTCCCACGAGGCCCGGGCGGCGGACGCCTACAAGAAGCGCATCGGGGAGATCGGCGCCGACGATACACTGGTCACCCGATGTTATTCGGGTAAGCCCATGCGGGTGATCCGCAATCCCTATGTCGAGGATTGGGAGCGGCGGCCGGAGGAGATCCAGCGATTTCCCGAGCAGATGATGGCCTCCGCCCGGGACGGGGTGATGGCGGCGCTCGCCGGTGCCACCGAGGGCATCGAAGAGGATCGACACTGCATGCCCTGCGGTCAGGGCGCCGGCTCGATCCACGACATCCTCTCCTGCAAGGAGATCATCGACCGGACGATTTCCGAGGCTCGCGAGGTGCTGGCCCGACTGGCGCCGCTCGCGGCTGGGGCGGCATGAGCGTGCCCCGCGACGGAGGCGGGATGCAGCTCGATTTCGCGACCGCGTGGGAGGCGATCGCCGACGAGATTCCCGAGGCCGATGCCCTCATCCAGGGCGATCTCCGCCGCAGCTGGGCGGAGTACGACGATCGCGCCGCCCGACTGGCTTCCGCGCTCTCCGAGGCCGGCGTCGGACCGCGAGCCAACGTCGGTCTCTGCCTCTACAACGGCCCCGAATACTCCGAGGCCCAGCTCGCCGCCTTCAAGATCCGGGCGACCCCCTTCAACGTGAACTATCGCTACACGCCGCAGGAGCTCCACTCGCTGCTCGAGGGCGCGGATACCGAGGCCCTTTTCTTCGACGCCTCCCTGGCGGAGTCGATCGACGCGATCCGCGGGGATCTTCCCGGGATTCGCCTCTTCGTGCAGGTCGGAGGCGACGGCCCGCCGCCCGAGTGGGCAGCGGGCTACGAGGCGCTGATCGAGGGGCATGCACC
Source organism: uncultured Spirochaetaceae bacterium (assembly GCA_964457385.1). Taxonomy (GTDB): domain Bacteria; phylum Myxococcota_A; class UBA9160; order UBA9160; family UBA4427; genus UBA4427. Next base: position 1,186 of record CAYWGW010000124.1, on the reverse strand, counting down.
CGCCCCCCGAATCCGGCGCTCTCCCGACGATCTCTGGATGCTCTTCACCGGGGGCACCACCGGCCATCCCAAGGGCGTGCTCTGGCCCCACGGAAACATGATCCAGACGATGAAGGCGACCTATCGGGGCCTGAAGCAGGAGGTGCCCCGATCGATCGACGAGCTGCTGGCTTCGGTTCGCGCCATCCACGACACGAAGCGCGTCACGCGCCAGCTGGCGGCGGCCCCGCTGATGCACGGCACCTCGGGTATCAGCGCCCTCACGACCCACATGACCGGCGGCGCTGTGCTGACCCTCGAAGGCCACTCCTTCTCGGCGCATGCCCTCTTCGAGTGCGTCGAGCGCCATCGCGCGACCCATCTCACGATCGTCGGCGACGCCTTCAGCCGCCCGATGCTCGAGGCCCTCGACGAGGCCAGGGAGCGCGGTGAGCCTTACGACCTCTCGTCGATCTTCCTGATCCTGTCCTCGGGCGTGATGTGGAGCGCGCCCGTGAAGCAGGCGCTGCTGGGCCACAACCCGCGAATGCGCCTGCTCGACTCCGTCGGCTCCTCCGAGGGCGTGGGCTTCGCCGCGAAGCTCGAAGGCGATCCGAAACAGACGACGACCGCCCGCTTCAGTCTCGGCGAGTTCACGAAGGTGATCACCGACGACGGTCGCGAGGTCCGACCGGGCTCGGGCGAGCGGGGGCGACTCGCTCTCGGCGGCCCGCTGCCCATCGGCTACTACAAAGATCCCGAGAAGAGCGAGGCAACCTGGCCCACGATCGATGGCCGGCGTTATTCGATCCCCGGCGACTTCGCGACGGTGGAGGCCGACGGCACGATCGTCCTGCTGGGCCGCGGCTCGGTCTGCATCAACTCGGGGGGCGAGAAGATCTACCCCGAGGAGGTGGAAGAGGCCCTGAAGCTCGAGCCCGCCGTCGTCGACTGCAACGTGGTGGGCGTACCCGACGAGCGCTGGGGCCAGGCGATCACCGCCGTCGTCCAGCTGCGGGATCCGTCGGTGGGCGACGAGACTCTCGTCCGGGCCGTGAAGTCCCGGCTCGCCGCCTACAAGGCGCCCAAACACATCGTGCGCGTCGAGAAGCTCCTTCGCGGTCCGAATGGCAAGTCAGACTACCGCTGGGCCTCGAAGGTCGCCTGCGAGGCGCTGGGGCTCTGACGCGGGACGAGACGGCCCGCG
>CAYWGW010000123.1:0-12518 GCA_964457385.1 uncultured Spirochaetaceae bacterium | reverse complement strand
CACGACTCGCCACCCCCCCCGCCGTCCGCGAGCCCGCCTGCGAGCGCCGCCTCCGATCCCGATTCAACTGTCCCCCCGATAGCGCCGATGGGGTCGGCTGGGGACGACCTGCGCGAGGCAGGGCGCGCTCCAGGCGGGAGGCTCGATCATGCGCACTCGGACTGGGACAGGGACATTGGATGCACGGCGGCCGGAGGTCGCGAGGGACTCGAGAGCCGGACTCTCGGATCGCTGCGTCCTGACGCGGATGCTTCTCGCGCTGATCGTGCTGGTCGCTCTGGCGGGCTGCAATCGAATCGAAATCGCGCCGGACCACGAGGGCGAGAAGGGCCCCGACGCGGCGCTGCTCGAGCGGGCGGCGTCGGGTGAGGTCGAGGCGCAGCTCGCGGCGGGCCGCCTCTACGTGGAGCTGGCCCGCGAGGCAACCGAGGCCTCCTCGAAGACCGCGCGACGGCAGGCCGAGGCGCTTCGCTGGCTCACTCTGGCGGCCGAGCAGGAGAACATCGAGGCCCAGACCGAGCTGGGATTGCTGCTGGCTGCGAAGAACACGGATCTGCGGAATCTGGCCGAGGCGCGTCGCTGGCTCGGACGGGCGGGGGCGGCGGGGGATGCGCGCGCGCTCTTCGTGTCCGGGGAGCTTGCCCGAGATGGCGAGGGTGAGACGCCGGATCCCGTGAAGGCCGTGGCCTACTGGCGTCGGGCGGCGGCCCTCGGCCATCCGGGCGCGATGCATCGTCTGGGCGAGGCCCACGAGCAGGGTCTCGGCGTCGACCACGATCTCGAGGAAGCGCTCTCGTTCTATCGTCAGGCGTCGGACCAGGGTTATTCGATCTCCCAGTACCGGGTTGCGGTCCTCTACGATGAAGGCGAGCTCGTTCCGCGGGATCTCGTCGCCGCGGTGAAGAGCTACCGGCAGGCGGCGGAGCAGGGCTATGCCCCGGCCCAGGCGCAGCTCGGCTATCTCTACGCGCGCGGCGAAGGCGTGATCCAGCGCTACGACGAGGCCGAGCGATGGAGTCGACTGGCAGCGGAGCAGGGCGACGCAGACGGCTGCAACAATCTGGCGGTGCTCTATCTGAAAGGGCTCGGCGTCGAGCAGAGCTTCGATGAAGCCCTGCGCTGGTATCGCCTGGCGGCGCAGCGCCAGCATCCCGGGGCGCAGAACATGCTAGGCACCATTCATCTCACGGGTCAGGGCGTCGAGGTCGATCTGAACGAGGCGGCGCATTGGTGGCGGATGGCCGCGGAGCAGGGCTACGCCGCCGCCCAGTACAACCTGGGCGGCATGTTCAGCCGCGATCTCTCGACCACCCTCAGCCGCGAGGAGGCGCTCGATTGGCTCGGCCGCGCCGCGGCCCAGGGGCATCGCAGCGCGGCCCGCGAGCTGGCCGCCCTGCAGGCGGTCGCGGCCGCGGAGGCGGACGATGCGGAGGACCCGGCGCGGGACCCCGAAGCCCCGCCGACCCCGGGATCCGCGAGCGTGCCGCTGCGAACGACGCTCTAGTCCCGAAGCACGAGGTAGCGATTCAGGTCGCCTTCGGCGCCGTCGTCGCGGAAGTCGTCGACGAGGGCGAGGCCGAGTGCGTCGGGCAGGCTGTCCAGCTCCGCGTCCGAGAGCTGATGGCAGTAGCGCGGGGGCTTGTTCGGATCGTCGCCAAAGCGGAGCAGATGGTCGCCGGGCTCGAGACGCGTCGGGTCCAGGGGCGCCCCGAGCAGGGGCGGCAGCGCGCTCCACGGCACCCGCCGACGGCGGAATCGTGGCCGATCCGCGAACTGCCAGGCGGCCAGGGCGAGCAGCCCGCCCGGCGCCAGCCGCGCCCGGGCAGCCTCCAACAGGGCCAGCCGGGTCTCGCGACCCGGCACATGATGCAGGACACCGAAAACGGCCACGAGGTCGAAGGGGCCGGTCGGGAGCGCGGAACCGGCCTCCGGATCCGCCAGGAAGTCCTGCTGGGTCAGCTCGACCGTCCCCGCCATTCGAGCCGGCAGCCGTGCGCGCGCGGCCTCGAGCAGCGCGGCGTTCGCGTCCACCCCGACATAGGCCACCCCGACATAGGCGAGTCGCGACCGATCGGGATCGGATGCCGTCGCCCCGAGCCGCTCGTCGAGAAAGGCCGCCAGCCGGGCATTGCCGCAACCGACGTCGAGGACGCGAAGCGGGACGCTCTCGTCGCCGTCGCCGTCGCCACCGTAGCCCCCGTCTCCGCTGCGGTCGCTGTCGCCCTCGTGCTGGCCGCCATGGTCGCCCTCGCGCCCACCGTCGCTCCGCGCCCCCTCGCTCCACGGACGCAGAGCCCCCACGACCCGCAGCCAGCCGGGCCAGGGATGATGGGCGCGGGATGCATCGAAGTCCGCCGCATGGGCGCGGTAGAACTCGGCGGAGAGCGCGAGCAGCTGGCGGCGGGTGAGCTCGTCCATGACGGATCAGTCTAGGGCGGGATCGGCCCGGAGCCCTAGACTCCGCCTCCGAGGAGCATCGCTCCCAGGAGAAACGCTCCGAGGAGAATCGATTGTCGACGCCGCGGACCGAGCAGACAGCCGCCGGGCCCATCCCGGAGCGCGACTCCGACGCGGCCCTCCCGCTGCGGGTGGGCGGGCGTTTTCGTGGCCGCGGGCCGGATCGCGAATTCGATCCGCGGCCGCTGCGGGCGGCGCTGCTGCCCCTGCTGCGGGCGATCGAGGCGCTGCCCGACGACACGCCGGAGCCGCTCGTGGCCGAGCGGATGGAGCCCCTGCTGCGCCGGCATCCGAGGCCCGGGGGCGGCTTCTTCTCGCGCAGCCAGCTGATCGCGGGCTTCCGGGCCTTTGCCGCCGAGGAGCCCTTCCGCTTCGACGAGAGCCGCTTCCGGCGCCGCGTCCAGCGCCGGCCGGTAAGGACACAGAGTGGTGTCACTCCGCTGACGGTGCTGACCAAGCCCTTCCCTTGTCCGGGCAAGTGCATCTTCTGCCCGAACGACGTGCGCATGCCGAAGAGCTATCTCTCCGACGAGCCCGGCGCTCAGCGGGCGGCGAACAACCGCTTCGATCCCTATCTGCAGACCTGGAACCGGCTCGCCGCCTTCGAAGCGACTGGGCATCCCGTCGACAAGGTCGAGTTGATCGTGCTCGGCGGTACCTGGTCCTTCCATCCCGAGGCCTATCAGGTCTGGTTCGTGAAGCGCTGTCTCGAGGCGATGAACGACTTCGGTGCCGGTCGCGATGGACGCGCCGCGGTCGAATCGGTGACGCCCGACTTCGAGGCGATCGACGCCCGGATCGAGGGCGATCGCTTCCGCCGCAACCCCTACAACGCGCGCGTGGCCCGCTTCCTGTCCCAACATCATGGGGGCGCGCTCGTGGTCGAGGCGCAGCGCAGCGAGTGGTCGGCCCTGTGCGCAGCCCAACGACTGAACGAGACGGCCGGGGCGCGCTGCGTCGGGCTGGTGCTCGAGACGCGTCCGGATCACGTCGACGAGGCGGAGGTGTTGCGGCTGCGGCGACTCGGTGCGACGAAGGTCCAGCTCGGGGTGCAGAGCCTGGACGACACCATCCTGACCGCGAATCGCCGCGGACACGGCGTCGAGGCGACCCGGCGGGCCTTCGCCCTGCTGCGCCGTGCGGGCTTCAAGCTCCACGCCCATTGGATGGCGAACCTACTGGGCGCGACGCCCGAATCGGATCGGGAGGACTTCGCGCGGCTCTTCGACGAGCCCGCCTATCGGCCCGACGAGCTGAAGCTCTATCCCTGCAGCCTGGTCGAGACCGCCGAGCTGATGGGTCCCTGGCGTCGCGGCGAATGGCGTCCCTACTCCGACGACGAGCTGCTCTCGGTCGTGAGCGACGCACTCGTGCGGGTGCCGCGCTACTGCCGGGTGACCCGGGTGATCCGCGACATCTCGTCGGACGACATCGTCGAGGGCAACAAGCGGACGAATTTCCGTCAGATCGCCGAGGCGGAGATCGCCCGGCGTGGCGCTCGCCTGGTGGAGATCCGACATCGGGAGATCCGTGCCCAGGACTTCGACGAGCAGGCGTTGCGGCTCGTGGACACGAAGTACGCGACCGGAACGGGTCGCGAGCGCTTCCTGGAGCTCGTGACCGATGACGATCGGATCGTCGGTTTCCTGCGCCTCTCTCTCCCGGAGACGCCGTCCTTCGTCCCCGAGCTCGGCCATAACGCCCTCGTACGGGAGCTTCACGTCTACGGCGGCGCCGTCGGCATCGGTGCCGCCGCGGGTGGTCGGGCCCAGCATCGCGGCCTCGGCGCCCGGCTGCTCGCCGCAGCCGAGGACGTCGCCGCCGAGGCGGGCCATCCGGGTCTCTCGGTCATCTCCGCCATCGGCACTCGCGACTACTATCGCCGCCATGGCTTCGAGGACGGCGAGCTCTACCAGCATCGCCGGATCCGCCCGCCGGCCGGGCCTCGCGATCCCGACCCCGCCGCGGCCGATCCCGGCTCCGACCCCGCCGCCGCTGCTGCCGACCCCAGCAATCCCGCCGACCCCGACCCCGCCGGCCGGCTCAGCCCGCGCGCTTGAGCGGGATGTAGAGCGTGTTCTCGCCCCGGCGGACGAGCAACAGCACGCTCTCGTCGGCCGCGTCGAGCTGCTTCCCGAGATCGCGGATGTCCTCGATCTCATTCTGGTCGAGCTCGAGGATCACGTCGCCTCGGCGGATCCCCGCCTCCGCCGCCGGCCCGTTCGGTGAGACTTCGGTGACGACGACGCCCTTTGCCTCCTCGAGCCCGAGCTGCTCGGCCAGCGCCGGGGTCAGGTCCTGGACCCGCAATCCGAACGCCTGGGCTCCCTCGTCCGTCTCCGAGTCGTCGAGGGAAGCGAGCTCCTCGTCGTCCGAGAGCTTCCCGATCGCGATCGTGAAGGTCTTTCGCTTGCCATCGCGGACGACGACGACCCGAGCCTTCTCGCCGACGGGCGCGCTGGCGACGACCATCGGGAGGTCCCGCCACTCCTCGATGGACTGACCGGCGAACTCGACGATCACGTCCCCGCGCTCGATCCCGCCCTCGGCGGCGGGCGTATCGGGAAGGACCTGGGAGACGAGGGCACCGATCGGTTCCTCGAGTCCGAAGCTCTTCGCCAGCTCGGGCGTCACTTTCTGGATCTGGACCCCGAGCCAGCCCCGGGTGACGCGACCTTCGCTCCGCAGCTGCGGCAGGATCTGCTTGGCCTGGTTGATCGGGACCGAGAAGCCGATGGTGTTGGCCTGGCGGCGGATGGCCGTATTGATCCCGATGACCCGGCCCGAGAGGTCGATCAGCGGCCCGCCCGAGTTACCGGGATTGATGGCGGCATCGGTCTGGATGAAGTCCTCGTAGGATTGGTTCAGCACGTTGCGTCGGTTCTTCGCCGAGACGATGCCCGCGGTCACCGTGTGCTCGAGACCAAATGGATTGCCGATCGCGACGACCCAATCCCCTGGTCGGACCGCCTCCGAGTCGCCGAGGGCCACGGTGTCGAGCACGCGATCACCGGGCTCGACCTTGAGCAGCGCGATGTCCGTCTTGGGATCGCGTCCGACGATCTCGGCAGGAAGCTCCTTGCCGTCCAGGAAATGGACCCGGATGTCGTCCATGCCGTCGATCACGTGGTTGTTGGTGACGATGTAGCCGTCCCGGGAGATCACGAATCCCGAGCCCTCGCCGCTCTGGCGGCGTTCACGGGGCATGCCCCGATCGCCGAAGGGGCTGCCCCCGAAGAACTCCTCGAAGCCGGGGGGCAACATGCGGCGCGGCACCTCGACGGTGCCGGTCGTCTGGATGCTGACGACGGCGGGGGCCACGCGCTCGGCGAGATCGGCGAAGCTAGTGGGAATGCCGACCGGCTCGGCTTCCGGGATCCCGCTGTCCGTCTCCCAGAATGGGCCGGCGTCGTCGGCCCCGGAGCGTGCCGCCTCGTCGTCGTTCTTGCTGCCGAAGAAATCGATGGCGCCCGAGGCACGAGGACCGAGATCGAGGCCGGGATTCAGCTCGGAATCGACGAGAGGCGTGAGCCCGAGGACGAGCAGGCCGACGGCCAGGATCGAGATCAGCAAGCGTTTCATGTTCGGGGTCTCCTCGCGGGATTTCGCTCTTCCTGGACGGACCCGCCCGCCGCTCGGATCGGGCGGCTCGAGCCATTCGTCCTGGGTCATCGGAGCGGGATGGTCAGACGATACCGACCGGGTCCTCTCTGGACCACGATCGATGCACGGGGTTGGCCTCTCAGTCGGGCGACGGCCCGTCGGAGGTCTTCGCTCCGACGGAGAGCGACGCCGTTGATGTCGAGCAGGGCATCGCCCGCGCGAATGCCCATGGCCTCGGCGGGTGAGCCGGACGAGACCTCGCGGATCTCGAAGTACTCGCCCGAGGCGTTCCTGTACAGGCCGAGTCCGAACATCCGACTGGCCAGGCTGAGCACGATCGGCTCCGGGATTCCCTCGGCCACGGCGTCGATCCGGCGGATTCTTCCCTCCCGGTAGACCTCGAGCACGATCTGCTGTCCGGCGGTCATTCCCTGGAGCATCTCGAAGAGCTGCTGCGCGCTGTCGATGGAACGACCGTCGAGGCTGGCGACGATGTCGCCTCGCCGGATCCCCGCCTTCGAGGCCGGGCCGCCGGCATGGAGACGGTTCACGAGTGCCCCCGAAAGACCGTTCGGCAGCCCCATCACCTCGCGCAGGGCCGGGTCGAGATCCTGGAACTCGAGCCCGAGCCAGACCGGCTGCACCTCGCCGTAGAGGAGCAGCTCGCGGATGACGCGCTCCGCGGTCCCGATCGGGATGGCGAAGCCAATGCCCTGGGCGCCGCCGTAGATCGCAGTGTTGATCGCGATCAGGTCGCCCTCGGCATTGAGGAGTGGGCCCCCGGAGTTGCCGGGGTTGATCAGGGCGTCGGTCTGCAGGAGGCCGTGGAACGTATGGCCCTCGGCTCGGACGGAGCGATCGGTCGCGGAGATCACGCCCGTTGTGACGCTATTCGAGAAGCCGAAGGGATTGCCGATCGCGATCACCGGCTCGCCGGCCATGAGGTCGTCGGAGCGGCCCAGCGGTGTGAAGGGCAGGGCCTCGTCGCTCAGGATGCGGAGCACCGCGAGATCGTTCGTGGCGTCGGCGCCGACGAGCTCGGCCTCGAACTCGCGGCCGTCGGCGATCGCGATCTTGACCCGGTCGGCGCGGGCGATCACGTGCTCGTTCGTCAGCACATGGCCCTCGCGGTCGATGATCACCCCCGATCCGAGACTCTGGACCGTGCGCGGGCGCCGCTCGAAGAAGTTGCCGAAGAACTCGTCGACGAAGGGATCGAAGCCGGGACGCCCCAGGAAGGGGCTCGCGGCGCGGGTGGTGCGTTCGGTGGTGATGTTGACGACGCTCGGCCCGACCCTCTCGACGACCTCGACGGCGGCGGTTCGGCGCAGGAAGGGATCCGCAGCCTGCGCCGACGAGGTCCAGCCAATGTCCTGGGCAAATCCGCTCACGAGGATCGCGACAAGGAGCAGACCCGGCCGACGGACGGATCGGGCTCGGATCGATGATCGCGTCCGTCGGATCCTGGCGCTCGATTCTCTATTCATCCCCGTTCCGTGGCGCCATTTCCGGTCGGGCGCGCTCCGATACCTGGATCCGATCCCTGGAAAACCCCGAAAGACCTATCCGTCCGAGCGTAACGCCCCGCGAGGCGCCGGCCATGATCTGCCCCTCTGAAGCCGCCGGCAGGCCCCCGGTTCCCCGGAACGTTTCCAGCGGGGCCTGCGCTTGACCTCGTTCTGGTTCGGCGCGGAGACTCACTCGGGGTCCCCGGGCCTTCCCGTCCCCCCCGGCCCGGCGGATCGAGTCGTTCCCCGATCGAGCGCTCGTCTCAAATGGCGAATCGCGTCGGCCGGATCCGCGTGCTCGACGACCTGTCCGGTCACCGCGATCCCCGCCGCGCCCGCCGCGACGGCCCGCACGGCACGATCCGCGTCGAGGCCACCCTGGGCCAGGATCGGGAGCCCGGCGGTGCAGGCCCGTTGGAGCTCCGGGAGCCCCAGGGCGGGTCTCGAGGCAGGCTTTGAGAACGGATCCCAGATCGGGGCGAGATGAGCGTAGTCGCAGTGCAAGCGACGAGAGGAGGACGGGAAAGCGCCGGGGGCCGGCTTCCTTCGGATCTGTCGCATCGATCCCATGGGCTCGGACGTCCGATCCGTCCCGTCCGTCCGTGCGAGGGCCAGGACCTCGTCGGCCCCGTGCAGCGAGACGCCGATCAGGGCCGTGTCTCCCAGCAGTCTCCGCGCCTGCCTCGGATCCATTCCATCGAAGCCGAGATGGGCTCCGTCGGCGCCCGCGGCCAGCGCGACATCGATCCGGCGATTCAGGATGACGCGGGGAACGACCCGTTCGGGATCGCGGTGGGCCTCCTGCAGCGACCCGGCCCGCGCTCGGACGAGGGCGGCCGCGGTCTGAAACAGCAAGGCCGCCGTGACGTCTCGATCCCGCAGCTGGATCCAGTCGACGCCCGCCCGGAGGAGGCTCAGTGCCCGGGCCTCCGGCCGCGGACCGAATGCAGCGACGTCGAGCACCGCGCACAGGATCGGTCGGGAGCGCGAAACGCTAGAAGCTCGCCGTGCCATCGAGGGGGCTCGAGGCCGAGGCGTAGAGCCGCTTCGGCATCCGGCCCGCTTCGTAGGCGAGGCGGCCTGCCTCGACGCCCTTTCGCATGGCGATCGCCATCTTCAGGGGATCCTTCGCCTGGGCGATCGCGGTGTTCATCAGCAGGGCGGTGGCACCGAGCTCCATCGCCAGGGCTGCGTCGCTGGCGGTCCCGACGCCCGCGTCGACGATCACGGGCACCTCCACGGTCTCCAGGATGATGCGCAAATTGGCCGGATTGCGAATGCCCATGCCGGAGCCGATCGGAGCCGCCAGCGGCATCACGGCGGGGCATCCCATGGCCTCCAACCGCTGACAGGCCACCGGATCGTCGGTCACGTAGGGCAGCACCGTGAATCCGTCGGCGATCAGGATCCGGGCGGCCTCGAGCGTCGCCGCCACATCCGGGTAGAGGGTGCGCTCGTCGCCGATCACCTCGAGCTTCACGAGATCCGTCTCGAGCAGCTCGCGGCCCATGCGGGCGGTCGTGACCGCATCGTCGACCGTGTAGCAGCCGGCCGTGTTTGGCAGGATCGTGAAACGGTCGGGGGAGATCACGTCGAGCAGCCTCGGTCCCTTCGCGGCGTCGAAGTTCACCCGGCGCAGTGCGACCGTCACCATCTCCGCCCCGGAGGCCTCGGCGCAGGCGAGATTCTGCTCGAAGCTCTCGTACTTGCCGCTGCCGATGATCAGTCGGGAGCGGAACTCGCGGGACCCGATCCGGAAGCCTTCCTTGGCTGTCGTGTCTACCGTCTGGGAATCGCCCATCTCAGTCCCCTCCTCAGCCTCCGCCGACCGCTTCGAGGATCTCGACGCGGTCGCCCTCCGCCAGCTCGTACCCGGCGAGCTGGGAACGAATCAGCACGTTCCGGTTCACGGCCACCGCGACCCTCTGGCCACCCATCCCCAGCATCTCGAGCAGCTGACTCACGTGATGGGGCGCGGGAACCCGTTTCGACTCCCCGTTGACCTGGACCCGCACGCTCCCGTCGTCACTCCGTCCTGCGCCTCGTCCTGCGCTCTCTCCTGCGACTTCGGACGGCTCCGCGCGTCCTCCTGCGATCCGCTCCTGATCGGGAATCCCTTTCATCCTCCACCGCCCCGCGCTGCGAAGCACCCTCGCGGCGCCTCGACCGTTTCGCCTCGATCGGTAGGCCTCGATCGGTACGACTCGATCGTTACGAATCGGGACTCGTACGCGATGCTCTCGAGCGAACATAACCGAGGGATCGAATCGCTGCCGCTGGAGGCGCGCCGGGCGTCGGGCGTCGGTGCCGGGCGTCGGTGCCGGGCGTCGGTGCCGGGCGTCGGGAGCAGGGTCGTGTCGCGTCGGGTCCGGTCGACCGGGCGGGTGTGGGTCTCGAGGATCGACGCGTCGAAGAGGCGGGGCCCCGATTCGAGCCCCGGGACGTGGCTTCCGGTAGGCTTGGGTCTGCCCCCGGAGAGCGAAGCCGACATGCACGATGCCCACGATGCGGAGGAAGAGCGGCCGGTCTGGGCCTGGATCGACCTCGAGGCGCTGCGCCACAACGCGCGCCGCGCCCGGGCTCGGGCGGCCGGTCGCAAGGTGATCGCGGTCGTCAAGGCGGATGCCTACGGCCACGGCGCCCCGCAGATCGCCCGCGCGTTGCTGGCGGAGGGCATCGCGCGTTTGGCGGTGGTGAGCGTGGCCGAAGGCGCGGCACTGCGCCGAGCGGGGATCGTGGCGCCGATCCTGCTGCTGGGGGGGCTCGACGATCGGGTCGGGGCCGAGCGCGCGGTGAAGTGGGGCTTGACGCCGGTCCTGCACGATCGCCGGGGACTCGAGCTGGCGCAGAGCGTCGCGAGAAACGCCTCACCTCTGGGTGTCGAGATCGAGGTCGATACCGGCATGCACCGCATGGGCGTCTCGCCCGAGGCGGCCCGCGACCTGCTGAGCCGTGTCGTGGCCAGCCCGGGGCTCAGCCTCTCGGGCGTCTTCACCCATTTCGTCCAGGCCGACGCCGAGGACGCGAAGCCGAGCCACGACCAGCTCGCCGCCTTCGCGCAGATTCTTGCCGATCTGCCTGGCGGCGCGCCGCAGCGGGAGGAGCGGCGGTCACCGATGGTCCACGTGGCGAACTCCGCCGGGCTGCTGCGACTCGAAGAGATCGAGGAGCCGTCCGTGGGTGTCGTGACCGACGCCGTGCGACCCGGACTGATGCTCTACGGCGTGTCGCCCTTCGCCGATCGCAGCGGACCCGATCTCGATCTGCGCCCCGTGATGACGCTGGCGGCGCGGGTCGTGGCGACGCGTCGCGTAGCCCGGGGTGCGACCGTGGGATACGGCGGCGAGTGGCGGGCGCCGCGGGAGACCCGGGTCGCGACGTTGCCCCTGGGCTATGCCGACGGCATTCCGCGCGCCGTGCTCGGGCGCGGGCGGGTGCATCTCGGGGGCGCGCTGCGGCCGATCGTGGGCCGGGTCTCGATGGATTACATCGGGGTCGAGATCGGGGACGCGCCGGTCGAGACTGGCGACATCGCTACCGTCTTCGGGTGTACGCCCGAGGGCCTCTGCGTTCCGGTCGAGGACTTCGCCCGCGCGGCGGGTACGATCGGCTACGAGATCCTCGTCGGGGTCGGCGCTCGCGTGCCCCGCCGTTTCGGAGAGGGCCCTCCGCCCGCAAGCGAGGACGACGGCGCCGGGGGCGGCGGCGACGAGGTGGCCTCGGCGATTTGACGTGAGGACGGTTTGACGCGGGGACGGTGCGCCGGTACAACAGGGCGAGCCCCCGGAATCCCCTTCCAGAACCCGACCCCACGGCCTGCCGATTCGCCGCGTGGCGTCGGAGGAGGTCGAGATGCCCCCCAGCGACTCGCCGCGCCGAGTGGCGCGAGCCCTTCTCTCCGTCTCCGACAAGGCCGGCCTCGTCGAGCTCGCCAAGGATCTCTCCGCCCTTCGCATCGAGCTCGTCGCCTCTGGCGGCACTGCGGCGGCGATCCGCGACGCCGGGTTACCGGTGCTCGACGTGGCCGAGCTGACCGGGAGCCCGGAGATGCTCGGAGGGCGCGTCAAGACGCTGCACCCGAAGATCCACGGCGGCATCCTCGCCCGGCGCGGACTCGCGGAGGATCGGGCGGATCTCGAGGCCCACTCGATCCGGGAGATCGATCTCGTCGTCTGCAACCTCTACCCCTTCCAGGCGACCGTGGCCCGGCCGGGGGTGAGCCGCGCCGAGGCGGTCGAGAAGATCGACATCGGGGGACCCTCGATGATCCGCTCGGCGGCCAAGAACCACGCCGACGTGGCGGTGGTCTGCGATCCCGCCGACTACGCGGGCCTCGTCGCGGAGCTTCAACGCGAGGGCGGCGTCACCGCCGCCACCCGCCGCCGGCTGGCGCTGAAGGCCTTCCAGCATACGGCGGGCTACGACGCGGCGATCGCCGGGTGGCTGGCGGAGAACGAGCCCGAGGACGAGGCAGCGCGGCTCCCCGAGACGCTGGTGATCTCGCTCGAGAAGGCGGACGAGCTCCGCTACGGCGAAAACCCCCATCAGCGAGCCGCGCTCTACGGCGGCTTCCTCGAGATCGCCCGCCCGCTCCACGGCAAGGCGCTCTCCTACAACAACCTGATCGATGCCCAGGCCGCGCTGGCTCTCATCGTCGACTTCGATCCGGCCGAGCGCGCCGTCGTCGCCATCCTGAAGCATAATACACCCTGTGGTGTCGGATCGGGTCTGACTCCGATCGAGGCCTACGAGCGCGCCTTCGCGACCGATCCGGACTCGCCCTTCGGCGGGATCATCGTCTCGAACCGGCCCTTCGATCTCGCCCTGGCGAGGAAGGTCGACGAGATCTTCACCGAGGTGCTGATCGCGCCGGGCTTCGAGCCCGAGGCGCTGGCGCTGCTCCAGAAGAAGAAGAATCGGCGGCTGCTGGCCTTCGACCGGGAGCGGCTC
>CAYWGW010000122.1:0-12564 GCA_964457385.1 uncultured Spirochaetaceae bacterium | reverse complement strand
CGAGCGACGGAACGGGCGCGCTCCCTCGGATCCGCCTCCAGATGCTCCACTCAGCGACTGCGATTGGCGCCGGCGTGGACGTAGAGAAAAGCGTCCGTCGCCGGCAGCCAGATGTTCACCGAGTAGGGCTCGGCCGGTCGCTTCTCGAGCTGCACGGTGTCGACCTCGTCCGTGAACCCCCAGCTCCCAGGCACGGGCTCCCTCGATTTTTCGAGCGCGCTGTCGCAGGCCGGCAGCAGCACGAAGGGACCTCCGCAGCCGAGGACGGAGGTCCTCAGGACGAGCTATGAGCCGAAGGCCGGAAGATGATGGTGCTGCGTGGCGCTCTGGATGAGCTGCATGGGACCGACTGCGGGATCAGGCACGGATGGCCACGGTACCTGATCCCCGCCGCGCGCGAAGACGGAGACGCTGAGGGATCTCGCCGCTGATCTCGACGAGCTCTGACGTCTCGTGTGGCGCTCCAGCTTCAGAGCGACCTCGGCGACCAACGCCAGATGAGGGACGCCGGGTGAAGCGGGATCCGCGGACGGACGAGACGCGCCGGGCCGATTCGGGGTCCCCCGGGACGCCGTCGCGGAGGTCATTTCGAGGAGAGTCAGGGAGTTCTGGCTTTCCTTGTAAGTTCGCCGAAAGCAACCTGAAATCAAGGTCTTGGGTCCCGCCTCCCCAGTTCTCCCCTGGTCGGGCGCGCCTCCGCCGGAGCTCGCTGGCCGGGAAAGACGCTCAAAAGGTCGCGTGGAGCTCCCTCGAGCGAGCGGGTCCATCGGAGCCATCAGACGAGGGCCGGCTGCCGCGCCGCAAGAAGATCTACGATTCAGGTCGCGGCGTCGTCATCGTCCGCGCCCCGTACCGGGAAGCACACGATGATCGTCGCTCCGGGCGCTGGGAGAAGCTGGCCATGTGCGGACGCTACACGTTGACTGCCGATCAGAGAGCCCTGGCGGCGTTGCCCTGGCCGCTGGCGCCGGGATTCGAATGGCGGCCCCGGTACAACCTGGCGCCGACGCAATGGGCGCCGGTCGTCGCCGACCTCGAGGGCTTGTGCGTGACGTGCTTTCGCTGGGGACTCATTCCTCATTGGGCGAGGGACGCGAAGATCGGCAACCGCATGATCAACGCGCGGGTGGAGGGCGTCGATCGTTCGACGGCGTACAAGGGCCCGCTGAGGCGCCGCCGCTGCCTGGTGCTGGCGGACGGCTTCTTCGAGTGGAAGAAGGTCGGCGGAAAGAAAACGCCCATCTACATCCGACGCGGCGACGGAGGCCTGCTGGGCTTTGCGGGCCTGTGGGATCGGTGGGTGTCGGCGGAGGGCCAGGAGATCCGGAGCTTCACGATTCTCACCGGGCCTCCGAACGAGCTGCTCCGACCGATTCACGATCGGATGCCGGTGATCCTGAGCGAGCGCTTGCAGGAGGCGTGGATTCGGGATGAGCCCGACGACACGCTTCCCGAGCTGCGTATGCCGCGCGACGTCGAGGGGCTCGGGGCCTACGCGGTCTCGCGCGCGGTCAACAGCCCTGCAAACGACGCCCCCGAGCTGATCGAGCCGGTCGGCGACATCGCGAGCTCGTAGCCCGGGGCGTCAATCGGGACGATCGATCGTTCTCACGATGAACGATTCGAGATAGAATCGGAATCGCCTCCTCGGAGGTCGACGGCAGGGCCGGGGCGAAAGGCACCTTGCCACGGGAGCGCCGCGCACGATACCCATCACGCGCGTCCGGGCGGATTCTCTGGGCGACGAGGAATGAGTTCCGTGAAGACCATCGAGCTGGAGGCGATCAGCCTCGTCGAGGCGAGCCGCACCGAGGCTGAGTCGACCCGTCGAGGGTCGTTTCGGATGCCCGCCACCCGCGCAACGACTCCGCCTGGCCTGCCGAGGGCCTCTTTGCGCAGCGCGGCAGGAATGGGCCCGATCGAATCGGGAGTACGATCTGCCGCATCGCCAACAGAAACGGAAGACGGCTGTACGTTCTCGAGCTCGATGCCATCGATGGCAACCCGGTCGTCGACATCAAGCCCGTGATGCGCGAGTTCCTGCCACGCGAAGAAGTTCGCCAGCCCGAGTGGTCGCACGAGCCGATGGGGTGCCATGGTAGCCGCAAGCCGCGAGTCCAGGATTCGCCAGCATGACCTGGCGCTGCACGGCTCGGGCTCCGCGTGCTTTGAAAGGCGGTAGGCCTGCTTGAAGATCTTGGAAATCTGGGCGACTTCATCGGCGGTCTGGCGGTCGTCGTGACCATGGTCTACCTCGCGATCCAGGTCCGACAGAACACGACTCAGCGCCGACGGTCCTCGGATCTCGCCGTCGTCGAGGCGGGCGATCTCACCTTCCAGTCGTTCTCGCGATTCCGCGAGCAGATCATCTCCAGCACCGGAGTGGCCGAGCTCCATCTCAAGGGACTCCGCGATCCCGACTCGCTGACGGGTCCGGAGAAACCGAGATTCAACATGCTCGCCCAGGAGCTCTTCTGAATCCTCTCGACCTCGACTCGAGGGTTGCTCATCACGAACGAGCACGAAATCGAGGAGATCTTCCGCAGCTCCCGACGCTGGTGTGAGGCGTGCTTCGAGAAGCTCGTGTACTACAACGCCCTCGAGAAAGGCGGCCACTTTGCGGCCTTCGAGCAGCCCGAGACCTTCGTCGAGGAGCTCCGGCGGGGCTTCCGCCCGTCCCGGTGATCAGAACTCGTAGGCGACCATCCCGGTCGCGCGTTGCTCGAAGATGCCCTCTTCGCGACTCAGGACCCGCTCGTAGGAGAAGCCCGCCAAGATCCCGTTGCGGAAGGGGACGCGTATGCCCCAGGCCATGGCAATCAAGCTCTCACCCGCCACGCCCGAGGATCCCGGATTCGCAACATCGGCGGCCTCGAATCGCTCTCCGCCGGGGAGCAGATCCTGGGCCTGCCGAACGGTGACCCGACCGGGGCCATCGATGTCGATCGTCGAGCTGCCGTCCCCGCCGTCGACCCAGATCATCCCGTTCATCTCGATGGACGGGACGATGTAGTCGGAACCCGGAATGAAGTCGACCGGGAATGCCTGGTCGAGATGGATGTTGTAGAAGATCGAGGAGCTGTCGCTGTCTCCGTCCATCGCGACCTGTGCTCCGAAATCCGCGATCAGATGGATGTCTCCGGGTCCGCAGCCCACGCTCACCGCTGGGATGAGAACCCCGTCGCCGGTTTCCTGCACGATGTCGTTGCTGGCCAGCGGAATCTCGTAGCGCAGGCTCGACGTCACGATCAGCGCGGTCTCGCGATCGTCGATCACGGCACACTTGAATCCGAGCGTGACGTCCAGGAACCCCTCCTTGTCATTCAGGAGGTCCTGGTCCGGCCGCAGAATCGCGAAACCGTCCTTGGTCGCGATGAACGCCAGGCCATCGGTGATCGCGAGTCGTTCCTGTGAGACGAGGATGCGCACCCCGCCTCCGTCGAAGATCGAGTCGTCGGGGCAGTTGCGATAGACGCCGACAAAGTTCAGACCGGTCGTGATGTAGGGATCTTCGAAGAGGAAGGGCATCGACATCGGGGCGACATGGCCCTCCGGTCGGGCTTCCCACTCGTCACAGCTGAACCCCGGAAACAGGCCCTCGCAGCCCGCGGCGGCGCCAGCAGTCGGGGGGACCCACAAGAGAGCCGCACCGGAAACGGCGAGCATGCCCGTTCACGACAGCAGCCTCGATCGATCCCGTCCAATGTCTTTCTTCGGCGAAGACCCGTAGCGGTTGCTGAGACCCGACATGACCATCCTTCCTCCCTGGATCCCGAATCCATGCGCCCACACGCGGGACCGGGACCTCGTGCCCTCGGTGGTTCCGATGATCGACCGGCTCCACGAGATCGCGAGCGGCGGTCCTGCTCCGTTCTCGACATAATGTGAATTCAGTTTGAAGACGGTCCATTAGTGAATGTAGACGGTCTTGAGACGGTCGACTGATCGATCGAGTCCGTAGTCTGACAGCAGACGATCAATCAGTCATATGGATTGTCTACGAAAAAGCGTTCATTTCCACTGAATCTACTTCGTTCACCACATTCACATAGCCACGGACGCCGAGAGACAGACTGGACCACTGATTCCGTCGGCACAGGTCGGCATGGACCTGATCGATCAGGACCTCGCCGTGCTGGAGCTGTTCCGGGGCGATGGATTCATCGGGCCGGTACGCTTGGTCGATGGAACCCGGGCCGCACACCACGCTGCTGATGCGCGCGCGCTGGAAACCGCCGGGCTAGCTGGGGGTTGAAACTGCACCTGGAGCGCCATCGCGCACGCCGCCCGGGTCTCGCAGTCCGTCCGCGGTCGGCCACTCTTCGTCAGGTCGGATCCTTCTCTCGTCTCACGAAAGACGGCAGACCGGCCGAAGTCCCGCCCTGCGGGAGGACGTGCCGCCACGCGGACACTCTCCCTGCGACGCGGGGTTCGCGGCGTCGCCGTGGGGCGGGCGGACCGGAATTCAGAGCGGGGCGCGCCGGTCGATCGCTCAGCCGGCGATGCGGACCTCGAGGTCGAAGACGTGGCGGTCGGCTCCCTCGATCTTCGGCCGGACGAGCCGCGCAACGATCGTCTCCGCATCCACCTGCCAGAGCGAGACCTCCAGTTCGTCCTCTTGGTAGAAGGGACGCAGGAAGGCCGGTACCCGGATGCCACGCAGCCGGGCGACGTCGTCGCCCGCATACTCGCGCAGGATGTCGTGGGTGACGATACTGATCGCACACGGTCCGTGCGCGCGGGGGTCCGACTCGTCGATGTGTCGGAGATTCGGATCCTCCGAGGCGCAGGCCCAGCGGAATACGAGCCGCTTGCCGGCGAGGTGATGGGTGAGGACCTTGTCGGGATCGCGATCGGGGACGACGACCGGGTTCTTGGGCGGTCGGTCGACGCCGTCTGGTGCCATGCCGGCCACGCGACACATGATCGCCACGTCCTGGTAGTGCGTCGCGCCGTCCTGGCTCCACAGCTCGCTGACGTGGCGGACGAAGGCGCTGCCCTTCACGCCATAGATGCCATCGAGGTGGTGTCGGATCTCGCCGAATGCGGTACCGGGCATGGGCGCGTGGAAGGTGATCTCGGTGCCCATGTACAGCCCTCGGCCGCGTCCGTCGGTTCCGGGCACGCCGTGCTGCCACGTGTCGTAGCCGCCCGGTCCGCAGAGCGTCGTCATCACGGGGTCCGTGTTACGCGCGTATTGCAGAGCAAGGTTGTGGCCCGTCAGCGGGTGCGCGAGCGTGCCCGTCCCCTGCTTCAGCCAGCGCTCGCGCGCCGCCTCGCGTTCCTCGTCGGATCCCACACCGTCCACGTCACTGGCCTCGGCCAGGAGCGGACGAAGGTTCCACGACCAGGCGATCGGGATCCTGGGAAACTCCTTGTTCGCATCCTCGATGTCGACCTCGAACTCGCCGGCCACGACTCTCCTCCCGTCCGCGCTGGGACTGCTCTTCATCAGTAGGTCCCAGCCGCGCGTTGTCTGGACGCTGTCGTGTCCGGGGTGACGGGCAGCGAGGAGCCGGCATGCTAATGAAAAAGCCCCGTTCGCTGCACCCCGCGCACTACCCCGGTGGGGAGATCCTGAGGGCCACGGAGACTTCGACCGGATCTCGGCGCCATGGGGGGGAGGATGGGCGCGGGCACCCCCGAAGTCGCCTCCGCGCCCCCGGGTCTCGATCCGCCGCCGGGCGCCGCGTGCGGAGCGGCCGCCGAAAGGCTTCGGTTTGAGGCGATCCTTGACGACCCACCAGAGCACCTCTTCCGCGGGCGCACAGCGACCGCCTCTCGGGAAGAGGGCCAGGCAGCTGCGACGGGATGGCGCGCTCGACCGCAGGGCCCGCAGCCCGTCGCGGAATCCGCAGGTCGCTCCACCCCGCCCGATCCGACGACGGCGAATCTCCGTCAGGGGGGGGCCGGATCCTCTATGCTGAATTGGCTTCAGTCGGGAGGGCAGGTGCCCAGGTGGGGCATGTTCTGTCCGGCGGGGAGCTTGTTTTCAGGAACGGACTGGGCGGACGTGCCGAAAACGGGTCTTTTCCCCTATGTCCGCAGCAGCTGCGCGGGGATTTCTCCTCCCGTGATCTCGAGTCGATCACGGTGCTCGTCTCTCCTGCGCGCCAGGCGCTTCGAACCGCGAGTTGCTTGACGATCGAAGTGCTGGCGCCGTAGTGCGGTACGTAGAGGGCCGCCAGCCTCCGACTCACTCGACCGCCTCGCTGTTACCGTTCATCGAAAGTGACCCCGTTTCGGTCACTGAACCGGACTCACCCCCACCGGTGGTCTCGGTGGTCGCCACGACAACCACATGCATGATGCCCGGTGGGCCGGCCGCGATGAGGCGGCGGCGAGCCACCGGGGGGGGCGAGGTGATCTCCATGGGACGCTTTCTCAGCATTCGCGCTCTCCACGAGGAGGGTTTTTCCAGGGAGTCCATCGCCCGTCGACTCGAGGTGGATGTGCGTACGGTCCGGCCCTGACTGCGCGCCATCGGCGCCCGTGCGACCGAGCCCTCTTGCAGACGTTCGTGTCGAGCTCGAAGAGGTTGCCCGAGCTGACGTCGATCGTGCCCCCGTCGTTGTCGGCAATTCCGCGTCGATCGAGGCGATACGTGAACGAGGAACAGGATTCCGGGCATCCGGAATGAGATGGTTTTCGAGGCCCTACCCCCATGCCTCACACGCTCGCACGCCTACGCTTCGCCGACGCCCTTGCCGGCGCCGTCGCAAAGTGAGCCCACGGCGTGGACGGACTCACCCCTGCCCGGGCGGGACTCGCACCCGCTGGACGACGAATCGAAATTTCATGGAGTCATCGCATCCCCCACCCTGCCCACCGCGTCCTGGGGTGTTTGCCGGCCTGGGCATTGGCGCCGCTGCTGCTCCTTGTGATCGCGGCCAACGCCCGGGCCTTCGCGGGGTCGGCCCGCCTCTCCCGGGCCCAGATGCAGGGCTAGCGTGGCAGCCCCAGGGGTATTGTCCATGTATTGTCAATATAATTAGTTGACATGACTTTGACGAAGGCTATTTCTCCTACACAGCGTCCTTCAGGAGGAGACCCCATGACGTTCGATCCGATCTTCACGATGGCCATGACGACTCTCGGCACCGCGCTCGGCATTTGCGTCTACCAGCTGGTCAGCCTGCGCCGGGAGCAGAAGTTCGATGCGGCGCCTGAGCTCGCTCGTATCGAGCGGCCGGTGCGTCGCCGCCTCTAGAGAGTCCTGCGTCCGACCATTCCCGCGTCGCTTCGCCTCGAGGAGAGACGCGGGAAGGGGTCGTGGATGAGGCGGGCACACCGCCCCGAGGCATTCGTACGAGGTGGCACAATGGACCGTTGGAGGGAGCAGTGCGGCCGTCACCGCGGCAGAGGAGGTCTACCGCTCAGCAGCGAGGCGCGCGCCGCTGCCCGAGGACCGGCCGAAACGTCTATGCGATGTACCGACCTCGTACGCGGATTGATCGGCCCATTTCGGGTCTCGATGACCCCGTCCCGGCTTCGACGACCCAACGTACAGATATCCGCTTTTTCCCTGATTCCACTTCCTTCACTGTCGAAGCCCGCTGGGCCTGAGCGGGACTTATCAGCCATCGGGCAGCTCTCGGCAGTCGGGCGTGCGGCGTCGTCGAGTGCGCGCCCAGGGAGGCCGACCGGGTTGGTCGGACTCGAGCGGAAGGGGCTCCGGGATTCCCGGGGCGGTTCAAATGGCCGGTCCTCCGGAGCCAGTCGATGTACCTCGCCCGGCTGGACGGCGCGGGGCGACTGCGCGTCCCCGATCCTGAGCTCGCCGCCGCGCAGTTCCTCCGGCCATTCAAGGAGGTCCTGGTGTGGCCGCGGCCGCTCGGCGTAAGCAGGCTGTTGGCCTCCCCGCCCGCCATGGCGGGCATTGAGGCTCACCTGTAAGGGCGGGCTGCCGGCGCGTCACTCATCGCTTCTTCCGTCCCGTCGACGAGGCGAATCAGCCCACGAGCCGGATTCCGACGCACGACGGGACCGCGATCCGCTCAAGACCGACGCGACCCTCTCCGAAGCGGTCAACACGCGATCGGCGATTGCGCTGCCAAAGTGCCCCGCTGCCCGCCCGCAAGGGGAGGAGCCCGAAGATGATCCGCCATCGCCCGCCCCGTCGAGCGATTCAGACCGCCGCAGGGCTTCTGGCCGTCGTGCTCGTCGGCCTCCCGGGTTGTGACGGCTCGGAGATCGTCGGCCGGGTGACTGCCGCAATCGGCGGCGACGAGGGTGTTGCGTCCCCAACCGCCGACGCCACACGGCGGGATCCCGAGATCGAATCGGTCGGCCCCGACGCCGCGATGCGCGTCTACTACCAATTCGTCGACGACGGTGGTCGGGTCCAATTCGTCGAGCGACTCAGTGCGGTGCCGGCGGCATGGCGCGACCGCGTCGGATACGTAGAGATGAGCCAGCCCCCGCCGCTCACCCCCGAGGCCGCACGCCGGAGCTGGAGCGTCTCGGCGCAACGCACCGCCGAGATCATGGCCGGCACCGTAGGATCCGTGCGGGACGGGGCGTCTGTCGCCCGCGGCGCTCGCGGATCGGCGGTCGTCTCGGAAGTGGTGCTGTACTACGCGGACTGGTGTGGCTACTGCCGCAAGGCGAAGTCGCACCTCGATGGCGCAGGCGTCGTCTACGAGATCCGGGACGCCGACGTCCCGGCTACCAAGCAGGAGCTCCGGCAGAAGACGGGTCGCTCCGGGATTCCGGTCCTCGACATGTCGGGAGAGATCCTGCGCGGCTACAGCGAGGCAGCCTACGATCGCGCCATCGCGGCGCTCCGGGGTTAGGCGTCGCCCCGGATCGTGCCGGTGCCACGCAGGCGTGCGCCGGTTCGCGCCGCTCACGGAATGGCTCGGGGAGATTCGTGAGGGTCGGGTCTCCATCGCCGGCGTGCTGCACGTTGATGAACATCGTGCGTCAGTCCGGGCTGACGGCGATCCCGGTGATCTCGTCGTTCGCCACGCCGACGAAGATCCGACCATCCGGGTCGGCCCAGAGGCCGTCGGGATCGCTTTAGGTCCGCTGTTCGCCCGCCGAGCAGCGAGCCGAGAACCTCGGAATCGAAATCGACCAGGACGCCTGAGCGGGCCACGACGCGGAGAGGGTCTCCGGCTCAGATCGTGTCAGCTGCCAGGGCGAGCGGGACACCGATCGCGTGCGACGATTCAGGGGGTCCGGTCGGGCCGCTCCGGACTCCGCGCTCTCTCTGCGCGATCCGTCCATTCCCCCTCTTTCTCCATCCGATGCCTCAGCCGCTCGAGTCGCTCCGCCGAACCCGGAATCGCCTGCCCCGACGCGAGCGCCCGGACGAGCGCCTCTTCGGCCTGCGCATGGCGCCCCGATCGCTCGAGCAGCCGTGATCGATTGCTCCAGGCGAACGGATGGTCGGGCGCGAGCGCAAAGGCTCGTTCGAGCTGCGCCTCTGCCTCGTCGAGACGCCCGAGATCGATCAGGATCGAAGCCGCGCTGATGGCGTGATTCGCCGCTGCGGGCTCCAGCACGGCGGCCCGCTCCAGATGCGCGAGCGCGCGCTCGAGATCGCCTCGACGTTCCTCGAGGACGCCGAGCAGGGCATGGCTCGGCGCGTCGTCGGGCCGACGCTCGAGTGCGAGCTCGAGGGCGGCGCGAGCCTCGTCGTCTCGACCGATCCGGGCGAGCACCACGGCCTCGTGGTAACGCGACCGCCACGACTGCGGTTCGATCCGGGAGATCTCTCGAAAATGAGAGAGCGCCGCCTCGAACTCGCCGCGTCCGAGCAGCGCGGTCGCAAGATGCGAATGCGCGAGCGCATTGTCGCGCGTGACGGCGAGGGCGTGCGCGAAGATCGCCTCACTGTCGCGCCAGGTCCCGACCTGGCGATGACCGACGACCGCGAGCGCGATCACTCCAGCGGCCGCGGCGACGCCGATCGGCATTCGCAGGCCGGGTCGCTTTCGCACGCAGTCGGCCAGCGCGAAGGCGAGAGCAATGAAGAGCCCGACGTGAGGAACGTAGGAATAACGATCTGCGAGCGCCTGTCGCCCGACTTGAACGATGCCGATCACCGGCAGCAATGCGACGAGAAACCAGATCCATCCCGTCCAGAGCCACGGCTGGCGAAGACGCACCCTCCAGGCCCATCCCGTCGCGCCGACGAGAGCGAGCGCGCAGGCCGCCCACTGCACGAGCGGAACATGGCCCGGATGCGGATAGAAGATCGCGAGATCACTCGGCCAGACGGTCTTGCGCAGGTAGATGCCGATGGCGACGATGGCATTCGCGAATCGAAGCCCCAGCGGATAGCGCTCGAGATCCCCGACGGCGCCGACCGAATGCTGGGCTACGAGCGTTGCGAGCGCGATGGCGACGGCCAGCAGCAGGAAAGGGAGCTTCTCGACTGCGAGCGCGAGGACGCGATCGCGTCGCCAGCGCCCGAGCGGCCAGAAGTCGAGCGCGAGGAGCAGGAGCGGAACCGTCACGAGCATCGGCTTCGAGAGCAGTCCGAGCCCGAAGAGAGCGACCGCTGCCGAGAGACGCAGCGGGGAGGGGCGAGCTGCATGACTTCGATAGGCGATCAGCGTCGCCATCAGGAAGAACGTGCTCAGGACGTCCTTACGCTGGGCGGCCCAGGCGACGGGCTCGACGTGCATCGGATGGAGCGCGAAGAGCGTCGCCGCGAGCAGCGAAGGCCAGAACATCCGCGTCGCTCGCACCGAGAAGAAGAGCAGCAGGACGCTCGAGGCCGCATGGAGCCCGACGCTCGTCAGATGATGGGCGCCCGGATCGAGCCCGAACAACTCGACCTCGCTCATCAGCGAGAGCCAGGTCAGGGGATGCCAGTTGCCGCTCTCGAAAGTCGTGAAGGCCCAGCGGATCCCCTCTGCCGAGAGGCCCGAGCGCACGATCACATTCTGCGTGAGATAGACGGGCGTATCGAAGCTGTCGAAGCCGTGAAACCGGACCTGACCGTAGACCGCGGCGACCGCCGCAAGCAGGCAGAAGGCGCCGAGGGCTTCGAACGGAGCGTTCCGCGCGGGGACCTTCTCGCCGTCGACCATGCCGCGAAAACGTGGCCGATCGAATGACCATTCGCCAGCCCGCTCCGGACTGGCGGATTCAGTCCCCCGCCCGCGCCGTCGGATCGAGCATTCCCCCGGCCGTTTTCCCTTGAGCTTCCCCTCGAGCCAGGTCGGAACTCCATAGACGATCGTCGCGCGGAAGCCCGCCGCCGATCTCGTGTAGCGCCACGAATCGCACGGGAGATCGCGTACGACCTCGTCCTCCGGATGGACCAGCCCAGTAGGGGCCCAGTACGGGTCTTTATGGAAACATCTCGATCTCACTTTCCAGAGACCGACTTGTCGGACGTGCTGAAAAAGGGGCGTTCTTTATTCTGCCCCCGCGGGCTCCTGACGGATCGCCCGGATATGGGCCTCCTCCGCCAGCGGATGATCAGCGCGATCCAGATGCACACCGGCCGGGTTCAGCCAGCTGGCGGCGAAGTGAACCGCCCCGGGAATCCCGGAGACTCGTTCAGTTGAGTCCGTCAGCGTCATGGGCTCGCCGCGCTCCAGCAACACCATGAGCGGGAGCGCGAACGTGTTTGCCTCGCGGTGGCCGGCGACCTCCTCGAGCGTCGGCGGCGTGATGCCGGGGGTCTGGCACCAATCGTCGGACGTCACGCGCTGAGCTCCGTCCCTTGCCGCAGGTGCGCGAGGTAGTCCTCGAACGCGACGGTCCGGTTCTTCTTGCGATCATCGAGTGGGCCCACGATCCCCGCGGCCTCGAGGACGCGCACGGCCTTGCCCGCCGCGGGGCGCGAGCATTCGAGGAGCTCGATGACCCGGTTCACCGTGAGGATCGGGTGCTCAGGCAAGAGCTCGAAGAGCCGCAGGCTGAACACGGTCGCGTCGTCGCGCGCGAGGAGCCTCTCGCGATTCTCGCCGACGATTACGTGGAGCCGGCGCGCGGGGGCGACCGCCTCGTCCGCGACGGTCGCTACGCCCTCGAGGAAGAACGCGAGCCACCCCTCCCGGACGAGCGGCAGGCCATCCGCCCGCCCGAGGTGGTCCCACGCGAAGTTGAGGGCGTCGACGAAGCCGCAGAGCTCCTCGACGTTGGCGTCCACCGGCGCCTCGCCCGAGGCCTCCACTTCGAGCCGATCCATCAGTGTCGCCTGCGTCCCTTCGATCTGCGCCGACAGCACGGATTCCTTGCGCACGAACGCGTAGACGCACCACTCGATTGAGGGGACGAGGTCGCCCGCCAACTCGAGGAGACGGACGCTCTCGTTGGCCCGAGCTTGCAGAACTACGAGCTCGCCGCCGAGATCGAGTGGCGGCTCCCCGGGCGGCAGCCGACAGGGAATGAATGCCTCGACCGAATCCCCGGCGACGCTGCTTCGCTCGTATGTGTCAGTCGCGCGTGTCATGGCGTCCTCGAAGGAAGAGATCGTTTCCTGCCGTCGTGCAAAGATGATCGATCGCGACCTTGGATCAACCGAGCGAAGCGATCGCTTCTCCGGGCGACGCGAAGCTCGACCTCCCGGACTTGACAGCCGGCGAGATGCGCTCATCT
>CAYWGW010000121.1:8970-12597 GCA_964457385.1 uncultured Spirochaetaceae bacterium | reverse complement strand
GTGCGTCTCGCCCCCCACCGTGACCGACTTCTCCTGCATCGCCTCGAGCAGGGCCGACTGGGTCTTCGGCGTGGCGCGGTTGATCTCGTCCGCCAGCAGCAGCTCGCAGAAGATCGGCCCCTCGCGAAAGCGGAAGTCGGTCGCAGCCGGGCCGGAGCCCCGGCCCGGGCCGGAGCCGGGGTCGAGGATCGAGGTGCCGACGATGTCGCTCGGCATCAGGTCGGGGGTGAACTGGATGCGACCGAAGCGGAGCTGAACGGCGTGGGAGAGGGTCCGGACCAGCAGCGTCTTGGCCACCCCGGGCACGCCCTCGACGAGGCTATGGCCGCCGACGAGCAACGTGATGAAGACCTGGCGCAGGACCTCCTCCTGCCCGACCACGACGCGTCCGACCGCCTCGCGGATCGCCTCCCAACGCTCGGCCACGAAGGTCGCGTCCGTCTCCGCCCGTGCTGCTGTTTCCGTCCCGCTTTCCGTCACGCTGCTCCCCTCGCCGTTCCGGGCCTCGTCACCCCGGGCCTCGTCGTTCCCGGACGATCTTCCCCTGCGCGCCCTGCGCGACCCGACGCGAGCCGGATCGCCTCCACCAGCGCGTCGAGTCGGGCGGTGGCCCGCTCCAGCTCCTCGACACTCGTGACCCGGACGTCCCGGGTCAGCAGGTCGCCGAGCCCCGTCTCGCGCACGGCCGACCCGCCCGCCTCGCGGGCGCGCAGGCTCGCCACGACGATCTCCGCGGGCGTTCCCGGCGCCAGGCCCAGCGCCCGTCGGATCCGATCGAGACTCAGCGCACGGTAGCGTTCGAAGATCCGATCGAAGTCGCGGCTGCGCGCGTAGAGGCGAGCCATGGAGTCGACGAAGGCCGAGAGCGTCGGCGCCTCGGGATCCACCTCCTCCACGCGTCGCACGGGCCAGGCCCATCCCCGCCATCCCACCAGCAACCCCAGACCCAGCAGACCCACCATCGCCGCCCAGGCGGGCGAACGCAGCAGGTAGCGAAGCGTTCCCGACTCGGGCACGACGCCGTGGGCATGCTCGTCGATCCAGACCGGACCGGTCGTCCGAATCCAATCGAAGACGAAGGGCGCCGCGTCGGCCTCGCCCAGCCGGGCGTTCGTGAGCACGCGGGCGTCGGCCACCACGACCAGCCGACCCGCCCCGACCGACCGCTCGAGGACGAAGGGCGCCTGATCCCCGAGCCCCACCCAGAGCGGACGCCAGCCGCCCTGCCCGACCGCCGATCGACCCCGCAGCGCTTCATCCTCGAACCCGCCACTCTCGAAGAAGGCGAGGGGCGCGCCGGGCAGCGCGCGCGTCGTGGCCTCGGCGCCCCCATCGCCGACCCGGACCAGCGGATGTACCACCCGCGCCGGCTCGCCCCCCTCCGGCCCTGGAGTAGCGAGCCCGTGCAGCCGTCGAGACGGCAGCCGGAGGTCGCCGATCGCATCGCAGCGCTCGGCGCGCCCCTCCCGCAAGCTCCGCCGCGCCGCCTCGAGGTCTTCGCGCCACTGCTCGCGGATCGTCTCCTCGTCCTCGCGCTTCGCGGCGGGGTCCGCCTCCCCGTCTGCGAAGCTCTCCGCGGCACGGCGTCCGATCGTCCGGGACTCGCCTTCGGCCGGCGCCGACCAGGGGACGACGTCCGCCGACCCGCCGGCGCCCGGCGGACGCGGAAGCCAGACGAGCGCCTGGCCGCCGGCCTCGAGCCAGGGCCGTACGAGATCGCGAAAGGCGGAGCCCGAGTCCGGCGCGGGATCACAGAAGCCCCGGGGTGCGATGAGCCAGAGTGGCTCGTCGACCGGAGGCATCGAGAGCCCCGTGAGCCAGCGACCGCGCGTGGCCTCGAAGCGTTCGAGCAGGGCGAAGAGCCCCGCGTGGCCGCGCGGCGCCGTGTCCCAGGTCGTCTCGGGATGGGGCGGCGGCTCGCGGCGTAGCGACAGCAGGAACGCGACGGCGACCGCCAGCGTGAGGGCCGCGCCCAGCCACAGCCTGCGTCGGGTCATCGGCGCCTCGCTCCGGCCAGCGAGGTGATCCGCTCATCGAGCGCGAGCCAGTCCTCGAAGAGGCCCGGATCATCCCGGGGCTCGGCGAACCAGAGTGCCTCGAGGCGATCGATCAGCGCGATCAGCTGGCGGCCCTCGCGCTCCGGCAGGCTAGACACCGAAATGCGTCGGCGCAGCGTGCGATTCGGATCGGAGCGCGCGAGCTCGAGCCAGTCGAGCTCGATCAGAAGCCCGAGGGTCGCGAGCTGCACGCGGTGGGCCGCCTCGAGAAAGCGGCCCTCGCGCGCCAGTGACCGCGCTTCCCGCAGCGCCTCCGCATGCCGACGTCCGGGCTGGATCGCCGTCTGCGTCGCGCGCGGCCGGCGCTGCCAGAGCGACCGCGCCCGCCAAAGGAGTACGAGACTGGCCGCCAGCAGCAGCAGGGCCGCCGTCCAGCCGACGGCACCCGAGACGTCTCCGAAGACCCCGAAGAGCCCCAGCAGACGGCCTAGCCCCGCGCCGACCCAGGAGAGGAGACCGCCCAAGACCTCCTGCAATCGGCCCAGCCCGTCGATCATCCACGCCGGGATCCGCGCGACGAGGCCGTCCAGCAGCGCCAGCCAGCCGTCGAACCCGCGCTCCCAGCGGGCGAACTCCGGCTGCGCCAGGATCTCGCGCGCCGCGGCGCGCGCCTGCTCATCGCTCGGCAAGACCCCGCCCCGTCTCCACCTGCTCCGCCAGGAGCTCGAGATCGTAGTTCTCCGCGCGACAGCGCAGGTCGAAGTAGAGCACGACGGCGACCGCGGTCGTGAAGGCGAAGGCCAGGGCCTGCATGCCGGCCCAGAGCAGGATTCCGAAGACCGGCATGAATCCGATCATCATCTGGGCCGCACCCACCGGGATGCCGACGATCAATCCGGCCGTCATCACGATCAGCAGCACCCGACCCCGGGCGGTCGCGGCGAGCGCAAAGGACCGGGTCACGGTGCCCACCACGCCCGCCGACTCCAGCACCGCCACCGGAGGCAGCAACGCCGAGATCGCCCCCAGGTAGAGCAGGATCAGGGCGAGGAGCACGAACACCCCGAAGCCCGACAGGATGCCCAACCCGACCCCGATCCCGCCCAGGGAGCCCAGGAACTCGCGCAGCAGCGTCCCGCCCATCACAACGACCATCGTGATCGCACCCCCGACGATCAACAATCCGCCGAAGAGCGCCACCACATAGACGAGGTAGGAGGCCACCAGCCGCAGGACCGACGCCAGCCCCGCCCTCGCCGCATCGGCGAGCGCGAAGGGACGTCCCAGATAGAGATGCGCGACCGCGGCCGTGACCGAGGCCGCCACGAAGGGATAGAGGATCAGGTAGGCCAGGCCCATCCCCGACAGGGCGCCGACGGCCCCGAGCAGCTCCTGCCCCGTCGGCTCGACCCCCGGCTCGGTCGGCGATGCGAAGGGATCGAAGAGCCGGGGCATCGAGAAGGCCATCAGCACGAGGGGGACCTGCATGATCAACGACAGGCCGATCAGCGTCCTCCACTCCGTCTGGACCATCCGAAAGGCGGCGTCGAGGATCTCTGCCAGGGTCAGGGGACGCAGCTCGTAGGACATCGATCTCCCTCAGTCGCCGTGTCTGGAATGTCGTGGCGGG
>CAYWGW010000121.1:0-8870 GCA_964457385.1 uncultured Spirochaetaceae bacterium | reverse complement strand
TGTCGTGGCGGGGTTGTCGTGGCGGGGCGAGCGGGCCCGCGCCTCAGGGCTCTTCCAGCCGAACCGCGACGACCTCCGCCGGATCATGAAGGGTCGAGATCACGTGATCCGCCCAGCCGTATTTCTGGCGCATGAGATCGTTGACACGGCGCGCAGAGCCCGGAACGACCACGGCCCGATGGGGCGTCGCTTTCCCGCCACGCCGAAGGGCCACGTCGGGCGTCTCCCGCAGCCGTTGCAGCCAGGCGGCCTCGGGGTTGCCGGCGCGCAGCCAGAGATCACCGTAGGCCTCCGCGATCCAGACCGAGGTCTCGAAGCGGGTCCCCCGTTCGTCATAGGTCTCGATCTGGACGACCTCTCCACCCCACTCGCTCGCGGCGAACAGCGCCGCTCCGTAGAGCACGGGCAGCAGCAGCAGGAATCGGATGAGGTACGCCAAGCCGCGCTCTCCTGCCGGACGGGACCGGGCTGCACGTGGGGGACGCGTGCGAAGCCTCGGCGCGGAGGGGTCGGTTCCGTCGCATCGCGCCCAAGCATAGCCCCGCACGGCGCGATCGCCCGACCTCGCGGCTCGCTCGGCCCCGAGAGACCTCGCCTATCGGACGTGTCGGCGCATCGCCCGCTGGGCTTCGCGATCCTGCTCACGTCGACGGATCGTCTCGCGTTTGTCGTGGCGGTGCTTGCCGCGAGCCAGGGCAAGCTCCACCTTGGCACGACCGCGCAGGAAGTAGAGGCTGAGGGGAACGAGCGTCAGCCCCTTCTCGGCGACACGTCCGTCGAGCCGGTCGATCTCGTGGCGGTGCAGCAACAGCTTGCGGCGTCGCTGGGGATCCCCCGGATTGTCCCGGGTCGCCGGCTCGTAGGGCGAGATGTGCAGCTTCTCGAGCCAGATCTCCCCACGATGAACACCGGCAAAGGCGTCGCCGAGATTGGCGTGGCCCTGGCGAAGGGCCTTGACCTCAGGGCCGGTCAGCATGATTCCGGCCTCGAGGGTGTCGACGATCTCGTACTCGAACCGCGCACGGCGATGGGTGGCGACGACCTGCCTGCCGTCGGCGTCCTCCCGAACCTTCTTCTTGTCGCTCTTGCTCGTCTTCACCATGGCTGTGGCGCGACAGCTTAGCGGACGAGGGCGCGCTCAGGACTCCCGGATGCGATTCTGGGAGTCGACGAAGACGCGCCTCGACTCGAAGCCGCGCGCTTCCACGTCCGGCACCTCGGCCCAGCTCGCGATGATCACCAGATCCCCCGGCTTCATCAGATGGGCCGCCGCCCCGTTGATGCAGATCTGACCTCCGCCGCGCTCGCCCTCGATGGTGTAGGTCGTCAGCCGGTTGCCGTTCGTGCAGTTCCAGATGTCCACCCGCTCGTAGGGGAGCATGTCCGCCGCGTCCAGCAGGTCGCGATCGATCGTGACCGAGCCTTCGTACTCGACGTTGGCCTCGGTCACGGTGGCGCGGTGGATCTTCGACTTGAGCAGGGTTCGATTCATCGGATCTCTCCTTTGAAGGGAATCGGGCCTTGGAGGGCAAGCGGAAAAGCAATGGTCCGCAGGCGGTCCATCGGGTCGGATCAGTCCGGTTCCTGCCCCGGGGCGGGAACCAGGACGCGGTTGTCGATCAGGCGAACGGCGGCACCCCGTCCATCGGGGTCCGGCTCGAATCGCAATGCGATGGCCAGCAGCACCGGCGCCTCGAGACGTTCGGGCGCCGGCTCGAGGCGGTCGGGGTCGCGTAGCTCGGCGTAGTCCACCCGGGCCTGGGTCGCCTCGGCGAGCTTCTTCGTGACGGCCTCGAGAATCGCGTCGCGACGGGTCTCACCCATCGCCAGTCGTTGCTCGGCGAGCTCCAGCGCCTCGACGATCACCCGCGCCTGCTGCCGCGCCCGCGGCCCCAGCCGTACGTTGCGGCTCGAGAGCGCGAGCCCGTCGGCCTCGCGCACCGTCGCGCCACCCCGAACGTCGATCCCGAAACCCAGATCCTCGTTCATGCGCCGGATTACCGCGAGCTGCTGGTAGTCCTTCTCACCAAAGACCGCGACCTGCGGCCGGGCGGCGAGGAAGAGCTTCGTCACGACCGTCGTGACGCCGTGAAAATGACCGGGACGCGTCGCGCCGCAGAGCGGCTCGGCGAGTCCCCGCACCTCGACCCAGGTCGAGGCGCCGTCGGGGTAGAGCTCCGCGACCGAAGGTGTGAAGACGACATCGACCCCGGCCTCGCGACAAGCCTCCAGGTCTGCCTCCGAATCTCGCGGATAGCCCGAGAAGTCGTTGGGATCGTCGAATTGCGTCGGGTTCACGAAGATCGACAGCACCACCCGATCCGCAAGGCTGCGCGCCTCGCGCACGAGGGAGAGATGCCCCGCGTGCAGGGCGCCCATCGTCGGCACGAGTCCGACGCGGCACCCCGCCGCGCGTTGCGCGTCGGACCAGGCCTGGAGGCCCGCTCGGGTTTCGATGATCTGCATGGAATGTCCGGCGACGAGACCCACCGCCTAGCGGTAGGCGTGCTCCTCGTCGGGGAACTTGCGGTTCACGACCTCGTCGACGTAGGCGCGCGCCGCCTGGGACGCCGCCGCACCGAGGCTCGCGTACTGCTTCACGAACGACGGCGTCCAGTCGTTCAGACCCAGCAGATCGTGCATCACCAGCACCTGCGCGTCGCAGTGGACGCCGGCGCCGATGCCGATCGTCGGGATCGAGAGCTGCGCGCTGATCTCGCGGCCGAGCTCTTCCGGGATCCCCTCGAGCACGACGGCGAAGGCACCGGCCTGCTCGACCGCCCGGGCGTCCTCGATCACCCGATGCCGGCCGGCGTCGCCGCGCCCCTGCACCCGGTAGCCGCCCATCTGGTTCACCGACTGCGGCGTCAGCCCGACGTGGCCCATCACGGGGATTTGCGCCGCCACGATCCGCCGGATCGACTCGGCCACTTCGCGGCCACCCTCGAGCTTGACGGCCTGGGCACCCGCCTCCTTCACCAGCCGGATGGCCGACCGCACGGCGTCCTCGGGTCCCACCTGGTAGGCGCCGAAGGGCATGTCCGCCACCACCATGGCCCGCCGCACCCCGCGCACGACCGTCCGCGTGTGGTAGACGATGTCGTCGAGGGTGACGGGCAGGGTCGTGTCGTGGCCCTGGACGACGTTGCCGAGGGAGTCGCCCACGAGCAGCACGTCGATCCCGGCCTGATCGAAGATGCGTGCGAAGGTGAAGTCGTAGGCGGTCAGCATCGTGAAGGGCTCGGCCCTACGCTTGCGTGCCGCGAGAGAGCGGACGGTGACACGATGCTCCAGAGTGGCCGAAGCCGTGGTGACGGTGGACACGGGGGGATGCCTCCTGAGTCTCCTGCAACCCGCTCGATGCCGATCTCGACGACGAGATCCCGGTCCGGCCCTTGGGCCTTGCCTCGTCGTCGATCGCCCTGCTCGGACCTGGAAGAGGAACTGCGATCCTGGAGGATCATCCGCGCTCGCGTGCGAATGCTTCGGTCCTGCCCACCACCCCCGTCTCGGTCCCGATCGGTTCGGGATCCAAGCGATCTTCGGGTGATCTGAGGAGCGCTGTCTTCTTCCGGGCTCGGGTTGCCCGGGCGGGTTCGATGATGGAGCCCGCGACCTGCGGTGCCCCTCAAGCGGGTTGATTTTACGTTCAACACCCCTACGGGTCAAACACGATCTCGATCAGATCTCCACGCGATCGACGAAAGCCCGCACCGCCGGCAGCAGGAAGGACTCCTGCAGGAATGCCGCCCGATGGCGGACGAGAGTGGCCGCCAGCACCTCGGCCTGCCGTAGGGGGGGATCTTCCGGGGCGAGCATCACCCAGATGCGCTTGCCGACCCGGCAGGCCGCACTCTCCCGGGGCCGGAGCTCGTCCTCGGCGGCCCGCCCCCCGGCTGCCGGCAGGATCCGCACTTCGATCCCGGCCCGACTCGCCAGCTCGAGCAGCGCCTCGATCAGGTCGGCCGGCGCCATCCCCGACTCGCCCGGCCTGCCCGGCCCGCCCGGCTCAGGCATCGACCCGCTCCGCCTCGAGCCGACGTGCCAGGGCCAGCCAGGCCTCTGGCTCGATCCGCTCCGGGCGACTGCCGGGATCGATCCCGACCTCGGCCAGGATCGCCTCGAGCCGCGCCCGCCGCTTCGCGCCGCTCGCCTCGACCCAGAGACGCTCGCCCACGCGACGCAGGCCGTTGGTCACGCGCTTGCGTCGCTGGGAGAACGCCGCGCGCGCGATCCGTTCCACCCGTTCGAGATCACCGGGCTCGAGCGGGCTTTGCCGCCGCGGCCAGACCCGCACGAAGCTCGACTCGACCCCGGGCCGGGGAAAGAAGCGCCCGGCCGCGAGCCGGGCCTGAACGTCCGCATCGGTCGCCAGCCGATGGAGCACCGAGAAGGAGCCGTAGGCGGGATCGCCGCAGCCGGCCACCAGTCGATCGGCGACCTCCCGCTGCAGCATCACCGACCAGTCCGCCAGTCGGTCGCGCAGATCGAGAAGCTTACGCATCAGGGGCGTCGCCACCGAGTAGGGCAGGTTCGCGATCACCCGCACGGGCCCCTCCCCTTCTTCGACCCAGCCCCGCCAGTCGATCTCCCGCGCGTCCGCATGCACCAGCTCCACGTCCGTCGGCAGCAGGGCCTCCTCGCGCAGCACGCGCACCAGCCCGGAATCGATCTCCACCGTCCGGACCCGCGCGCCCCGCGCCGCCAACGCCCGGGTGAGCACTCCAAGCCCCGTTCCGATCTCGATCACGAAGTCGCCCGCCTGCGCCCCCGCCAGCCGGACGAGCTCGTCGGCGTAGGCCTCGTCCGTCAGGAAGTTCTGCCCGAGATCGCGGGAGAGATGCAGCCCATGCCGATCGAGCAGCGCACGAAGCTCGCTCGGGCTCACGACCGCGGCCTCAACCGCGCACGGCGGGCGTGGCATCGGCGGGCGCGGCGTCCCCCGGCCGCGGGCGGCGCCAGGGAGCCTCGTCGATCGGGACGCGGGAGAAGGCGTCGAGGGAGGCGTCGTCCCGGATGCCTCGCTGCAGCAGACGCGTGCCGGCCGCCGCGATCATGACGGCGTTGTCGGTGCAGAGATCGAGCGGGGGAAAGATCGCCTCGAACCCCTCGCGCCGCCCCGCCGTCTGCATCTCCCGGCGCAGACGCACGTTGGCCGCCACGCCGCCCACCACCGCCAGACGACGCTCCGCCACGCCCCGCATCGCTCGCACCGAACGCGCCACCAGGCTCTCCACCACCGCCGCCTCGAAGGAGGCCGCGAAGTCGGCCCGCTCCGCGGACGAGAGCGCCTCGAGGCCACCGCACCGGGCCAGCTCGACCGAGACCGCCGTCTTCAGCCCGCTGTAGGAGAAGTCGAGCCCCGGCCGTCGGCTCATCGGCCGCGGCAGCGGGATCGCCTCGGGATCGCCCTCCTGCGCGAGCTTCGAGATCGAAGGCCCCCCCGGATAGGGCAGGCCCAGCAACTGCGCCACCTTGTCGAAGGCCTCCCCTGCCGCGTCGTCCCGCGTCTCGCCGAGGAGCCTGGGATCCCCCTCGTCACCGACGCGGTAGAGCGCCGTATGGCCGCCGGACACGATCAGGCCGACGTAGGGGGGCGAGAGGTCCTCGGCCGCGATCTCCGCCGCCGCCAGATGCCCCAGCAGATGATGCACGCCGACAAGCGGCTTGCGCGCCGACCAGGCGAGGGCCTTGGCAAAGGACAGGCCGACCAGCAGCGATCCCACCAGCCCGGGCCCCGCCGTCACAGCGATACCGTCGAGCGCCTCCAGCGGGATGCCCGCCTCGGACAGCGCCTGCTCGACCACCTCCGAGACCACGCGCACGTGATCCCGGGAGGCGAGCTCGGGCACGACGCCACCGTAGGGCGCGTGCACCGCGGACTGCCCGTGGATCCGACTCGACAGGATCTCCCGCCCGCCCCGCAGGACGGCCGCTGCCATCTCGTCGCAGGAGCTCTCGATCCCCAGCACCAGGGGCGACTCGCTGAAGGACACGTGCTGCCTCAAGCGTTGCGGCGCTCGAGCGCCTCCTGCTCCGCCTTGCAGTCGATGCAGAGACGGGCCACCGGACGCGCCTCGATGCGCTTGATCGAGATCTGCTCGCCACAGTTCTCGCACTCCCCGTAGACGCCATCGGCGATCTTCTGCAGCGCCTGCTCGATCTTCACGATCAGGCCGCGCTCGCGCTCACGCAGGCGTCCCTGGAAGGCCAGGTTCATCTCGGACGAGGCGGCGTCGATCTCGTCGGGAAAGTCGTCGGGATCGAGATGGATCTCCCCGGCCAGCGTCTTGTGGGCGTTGCCGAGCAGCTCGTCTCGCTGCGCCTCCAGAATCTTCTTGAACCGTTCGAGATCACGCTTCTTCAAGCTTCCGCTCCATGTCTTCCAGGGGCTCTGCGGAGCCCGGTGATTCCCGCATTCCGCCCGTCGGCCCGGCGGAAGACTAGCTTCGAGAGTCGCTGCCAGCCCCGAGGCGGTCGAGCTGCTGGGCTGCCTCGACCGCTCGCTCCGAGCTCGGATAGTCCTTCCGCACGCGCTTGAAGACGGTCCGTGCCGCTTCGTGAAACTTCGGACCCAGCTTGAGCAGCGACTCGCCCTGGCGATAGAGCGCGTCGGGGGCCTTGGGGCTTTCGGGATAGACGCTGACGACCGCGTTGAAGCGAACGACCGCGCGCTTGAAGTCACTCTTCTTGTAGGTGCAGTCGGCCAGCCAATAGGCCGCATCGTCGGCGTAGCCGGAGGTCGGATGATTCTGCAGGAAGACCGTGAAGCGATCGATGCAGCCGTCGAAATCCTCGGTTCGCCACGCATCGAGGGCGGTCTGATAGCCCGCGAGCTCGGCGTCCCGGGCGGACTCACTCTCCTTGCTCGATGCGGCGGCGAGGGATCCCTCGGCCGCCTCCGTCGAGGCTTCGGCATCGCGCGCCTCGGGCGATTCAGCCTGGACGAGCGCGGTCCGGGTGCGCTGCACCTCCGCCAATGCATCGCTCGCCTGCTTGCGGGCGAGCTCGATCTCACCCTGCAGATCGGCCATCTGCTGGCGCAGCGCGTCCACGTCGGCGGAGAGCTCGGCAATCCGGGCGAAGGGGTCGGGCGCGTTCTCGCGCGACCGATGGTAGTCGGCCACCTCCTCCTGGAGCCTCAGGAAATCGCCCTGGGTCACGCAGCCGGCGCTGACCAGGAGGAGCCAGGCCCCCAGCCCGAGGATTCCCCACCACCGCCCCGATTGCTGCCGTCGTCCCTGCATCTGGATCGATCCCGGCATGCGCTCGTTCTCCCCTCGCCGCAGCGATCCACCTCGTGGACACGAGGGGCGCGGAGTCTAGCAGCCAGCTAGCGAACCTGGGGGCCCCAATCGACCTGAATGTTGTCGCCAGACCCCTCCGTCAGTCGCCGCACGTTCTGGCCGTTCCAGTCCATCACGAAGATGTCGAAGCGACCCCGCCGCTTGGAGCTGAACGCGATCTTGCGGCCATCCGGGGACCAGCTCGGCCCCTCGTCGCTCTTGCTGCTGGTCGCGATCGGGAGGTTGATGCGGCCGGAGGGATCGATCAGCCAGATGTCGAACTTCCCGCCCACCCGGGTCTCGTAGGCGATCCAGCGTCCGTCGGGCGACCAGGCGGGCGCCGTGTTGTAGCTGCCGGTGTAGGTCAATCGACGCAGGTTATTCCCGTCGCGATCCATCACGTAGAGCTGGGGCGAGCCGCTGCGATCCGAGGAAAAGACGATCTGGCGACCGTCCGGGGACCAGGAGGGCGCGATGTCGATGCCCGGATGATCCGTCAGCCGCGTCCGCTCGCCGGTCCGGCGATGCACGCGAAAGATCTCCGTCGCCCCCCCGACGCTCGCCACCATCGCCAGCTCTTCGCCCGTCGGATCGAAGCGACCCCGGTACTTCGGCACGCCCGGCAGCACCCGCCGGAGGATCGGGCCGGGTCGGATCTCGTCGCTGCGGGAGGTGAGGAAGAACCCGGGCTGGAGGCCATCGTAGGAGACGTAGAGCAGCGCCCTTCCGTCGGGTAGCCACTCCGGGAAGAGCTTGATGCCCGAGCCGCGGGTGGCGGGTCGCTGATTGCGTCCGTCGGCCGTCATGACGTAGAGCTCCCGGGATTTCGAGCGATCCGAGATGAAGGCGATCTCGGTCGAGGAGACGCCGCGCAGCCCCGTCAGGGCCTCGACCGTCTCGTCCGCGATCCGTCGACCCATCTTGTCGAGCCGATCCCGATCGCCGGTCACGGAGCCGGTCCGGAGCTCGCGGCAGCGGGCGATGTCCCAGATCCGGAGATCCGCCTTCAACCGGGCGCCATCCCTCCGCAGCTCTCCCTGCAGAACCGCGTCCGCTCCGCTCTGCCGCCAGTCATCACAGCCGAAGCCCAGCTTGAGATCCAGGGGCGTGCTCTCCTGGGGGCCGAGATAGGCGTCGTGATCCAGCGGCAGCACCAGACTGGAGAATTGCAGCCCGGCCTCGATCTCCTTGCGGAGTCCGGCCACCCGCTCCTCGCCGACCGGTGCGCCGATCTCGTGGAAGCGCAGCACCGCCGTCCGAAAGGCCTTCACGTCGCCCGGCGTGATCTCGATCGCCGGTCCGCGCCCGGCCCCCGGCCCCGGTGCCCCCTCGAGCCCCTGGGCCGAGGCGTCCCCGAGGCCAGCGAGCCCGAGCATCAGCGCGAGCCGCAGAGCCGCAACCCGGCCCCAGCGAGGGCGCCCGATCGATTTCTTCGTTCCTCCCGCGCAGATGATCCCGTTCAATTCGCCTCCGATCTGAAGAGGAAGTCCTGGACGCCCGGCTTCGGGGGCGGCGGCAGCGGACTCGCCTGAAGCACCGCACGCGCGGCGTTGTCGTCGAAGAAGGGGTCCCCGGAGCTGCGGA
>CAYWGW010000120.1:0-12785 GCA_964457385.1 uncultured Spirochaetaceae bacterium | reverse complement strand
ATTCCGTTGTCTGACATATCTTATGGTACCGCTTATTCGTCTGGTACGGGTTTTGAAATTGATGTCCCCCTTGAGGCGCTCTATTCGCATTCTCCCGCTTCCAGCGGTCTTTTCGCCCACTGGCACTCCAGGAGCATCCGTCGATCATGAGACAACCCCAGGACGACGACGATGGGATCGTCGATATCCGCTCTCTGCTGGGATCCGCCGGAGAGCCTCCTTCACGAAGCGTCGTGATCGGCATTCTCGCCGCCATCGTCGTGCTGTGGATGGCCTCGACCTCCTTCTACACGGTCCAGCCCGAGCAGCGTGCGGTGATCAAGCGGTTCGGCGCCGTCGTCGGCATCACCGATCCCGGGTTGCATTTCAAGCTCCCGTTCGGCATCGACCGGGTCCAGCTCGTCGCGACCGAACGCGTCCTGAAGCAGGAGTTCGGCTTTCGCAGCGCGGCAGCTACCAGTAGCGACGGGCGCACCGTCTATCGGCAGCGCGACTTCGAGGACGAGTCGCTGATGCTGACGGGCGATCTGAACGTGATCGACGTGGAGTGGGTGGTGCAGTATCGCATCAGTGATCCCATCCGCTTCCTGTACCAGGTGCGCGAGCCGACCCGAACGCTGCGCGACATCTCGGAATCCGTCATGCGGCGCGTCGTGGGCAACCGGCTCGGCTCGGAGGTCCTGACGGTCGGTCGCGTCGACATCCAGAGCAAGGCCCGGGACGAGATCCAGCAGATCATGGACCGCTACGAGTCGGGCATCCACATCATCACGGTGGAGCTTCAGGACGTGGTCCCGCCGAAGGCGGTGCAGCCGGCCTTCAACGAGGTGAACGAGGCTCGCCAGGAACGCGAGCGCATGATCAACGAGGCCCAGAAACGCGTCAACCAGGAGATCCCCCGCGCCGAGGGCTCGGCCCTGCGGACCGTCGCCGAGGCCGAGGGCTATGCGACGGAGCGCGTGAACCGGGCCCGGGGTGAGAGCGCCCGTTTCTCCGCGGTGCTCGCCGAGTACCGTGGGGCGCCGGAGGTGACGCGCTCGAGGCTCTACCTCGAGGCTTTGAGCGAGGTGCTGCCGAAGATCGGTCAGGTGTTGATGGTGCAGGACGGCCAGACGGGCCCGCTTCCCCTGCTCGACGTGAACCGTGGCGGCCGCCTGGTCCGCAAGACGAAGAGCGAGGAGAAGCCATGAAGACCCTGGCACCGCTGATCGTGGTCGTCGTGCTGCTGATCGGACTGCGATCCGCGGTCTATACCCTCGACGAGGCGGAGCAGGCCATCCTGATCCAGTTTGGCGAGCCGATCGGTGACGTCATCACGGAGCCGGGACTGAAGCTCAAGGCGCCCTGGCAGCAGGCGCGCTTCTTCGACAAGCGGCTGCTGGTCTGGGACGGCGACGTGACCCAGATCCCGACGCTCGGCCGCGAGTTCATCCTGGTCGACACGACGGCGCGCTGGCGGATCGACGAGCCGCTGCGTTTCCTGCGCAGCGTCCGGGATGAAGCCGGCGCGCGCACGCGGCTCGACGACATCATCGACTCGGTGGTGCGCGACATGGTCTCCTCGACCGAGCTCGAGGAGATCATCCGATCGAAGGACTGGAGCGTCGACCTCGACAAGCTCGACGATCCGACGCTCGCGGAGCGCAGTGACGTGGATCTGAGCCAGCAACCCAAGCTCGGCCGCGAGCTGCTCGAGCAGGAGATCCTGAGCCGGGCCCAGCGGCTGATGCCGGAGCTCGGCATCGCCCTCAACGATGTCCGGGTGAAACGGGTCAACTACATCGAGTCCGTGCGGAGCCAGGTCGAGAATCGCATGATCGCCGAGCGTCAGTCGATCGCCGAGCGCTTCCGCTCCGAAGGCCAGGGGCGTAGCCAGGAGATCCTGGGCGAGATGGAACGCAAGCTGCGCACGATCCGCTCCGAGGCCGCACGGAAAGCCGAGGAGATCCAGGGGGCCGCCGACGCCGAGGCGACGCAGATCTACGGCGAAGCCTACGGCGCGGATCCGGGCTTCTACGCCTTCTTCCGCACTCTGGAGGACTACCGCGTCCTGGGTGACAACGCGACCCTGATGATCCGGGCCGACTCCGACTTCTTTCGCTACCTGGAGCGCGCCCAGGCCGACTGAGGAGCGGCCGGGCGCGAGCGCGGGCGCGCGGTTCAGGACTTCTCGGAGCCCACGATCCAGGTCGAGAAGTACTGGGAGCCGCCGCCGTAGGCATGCCCCAGGGCCTTCTTCGCGCCGTCCACCTGATGCTCCCCGGCCAGCCCGCGCACCTGCAGGGCCGCCTCCGCGAAGCGGATCAGCCCCGAGGCGCCGATCGGATTCGACGAGAGCACGCCACCGGACATGTTGACCGGGAAGTCGCCGTCCAGGGCAGTGGCCCCTTCGTAGGTCATCTTCCAGCCCTCGTTGACGTCGGTGATCAGCATCCCCTCCATCCACATCGGCTCGAACCACGAGAAGGGCACGTAGATCTCGGCGCAGTCGAGCTCCTGCCGCGGCTTCGTGATGCCGGCCTTCTTGTAGAGATTCTTCGCGTTGTCGAGGCTCGCCTGGGGCATCACCTGATCCCGGCCCGAGAACATCGTGGGCTCGCTGCGCATCTCCGTCGCATGGACCCAGGCCACCCTGCCCGAGCGGCGGCTGGCCAGGGACTCCTTCTCCATCACCATCGCGCAGGCCCCGTCCGAGCTGGGACAGGTCTCGAGGTAGCGGATCGGATCCCAGAGCATCGGCGAGGCGGCCACCATGTCGAAGGAGATGTCCTTCAGCTGCAGATGGGCCAGGGGATTCTTCAGGGCGTTCTGGCGATCCTTCACGGCGACGCGGATGCCCGTATCCTCGGGCGCCCCCGAGCGCCGCATGTAGCCCCGCACCAACGGCGCGAAGTAGCCCCCGGCGCCGGCCACCGTCGCCAGCGAGAAGGGCACCGAGATCGACAGCGCCCAGGTCGCGTTCGACTCGCTCTGCTTCTCGAAGGCGACGCAGAGCACCCGGTCGTGCACGCCCGACTGCACCATGCTGGCCGCCACGATGCCCGTCGAGCCGCCGACACTGCCCGCGGTATGCACCCGCAGCATCGGCTTGTAGGCGCCACCGATGGCGTCGTTCAGGAAGAGCTCGGGCATCATCACGCCCTCGAAGAGATCGGGGGCCTTGCCGATGATCACGGCGTCGATGTCCGCCCAGCTGCAATCCGCGTCGGCCAGCGCCCGCTCCGCCGCCTCGCGCAGCAGCCCAGGCATCGACAGGTCGAGCCGCTTCGCGTCGTATTTGGTCTGTCCGATTCCGACCACCGCCGTCCACTCTGCCACGACTAATTTCCCTCCAGGACGCAGACGAGATTCTGCTGCAGACACGGACCCGAGGTCGCGTGGGCCACCGCCCGATCGGCGTCGCCACTCCAGATGCGCGTGGCACACTCGCCGATCCGCGAGAGGCCCACGGCCATGATCGGATTGCCCGCGAGCGCTCCGCCCGAAGGATTGATGCGCGTCGCGTCCCCCAGTCCCAGGGCGCGCTCGACCAGAATCTCCTGATGCGTGAAGGGCGCCGAGAGCTCGGCCACGTCGACCTTGTCCGATCGCGCCCCCGCCTTCTCGCCGGCGATCTCCGTCGACCGCGAGCGCCCGAGGTCGCGCACGCCCAGGTCGATCGGCTCGCAGATGTGCTCGATGCCCCGGATCCAGGCGGGCCGCTCGCAGAGCTCCCGGGCGCGATCGCCCGCGGCGATCACGATCGCCGAGGCCCCGTCGGAGATCGGTGCGCAATCGTGCCGGCGCAGCGGGTTCACGAGGAAGGGCTCGGCGAGGATCCCATCCACCGTGAAGTCGCCCTTCAGCTGGGCGTTCGGGTTCGACTTCGCCTGGGCGCGGTCCCGCACCGCCCGTTCGGCCATCTCGCGATTGCTCATCAGCCCGCTCTCGAGGCAGTGGCGGGCCTGGAGGCCGGCGATCGAGATCGCGTCGGGCCAGAGCGGCATCACCGAGTAGGGATCGAGCTGCAGCGCCATCGTGAGCGGCAGATCCCCCATCGACGGCTTTCCGAAGCCGTAGACCAGGGCCACGTCCGCATAGCCCATCTGGATCTTGACCCACGCTTCGTAGAGCGCCCAGGCGCCATCCATCTCGACGTGACTCTCGCAGGCCGGCGGCCAGGCGCCAACCGCGTCGAGCCCCGACACGAAGGCGAAGGACACCCCGGCCAGATAGTCGCTCGAGCCCGAGCAGATGAAATCGAAGTCCTCGCTCGAGAGTCCCGTCTGCTCGCGCAGCGCCTGGATCACGGGGATCAGGATCTCGACCTCGTTGCGGTCGGGCTCGCGGCGCAGGCAGGGGCTCTGGGTGAATCCGACGACGGCGACCTCTCGCATCAGATGTGCTCCTTGTAGGTCTCGTACTTCGCATCGGGCTCGTCGATCGGTCGGAAGTACATGATGTTGGCGGTCGAAGTGGTCCACTCCTCCCGCGGCTTCCAGGCCGCCTGCACCCGCATGCCCATCCGGACGTCCTCGGGCTTCGCATCGAGCACATGCATCAGGATCGTGTCGGCGCCGTCGATCAGCACGTTCGCCGTCACGTAGGGCAGCTCGAGCGGAATGTTCTCCGACGGCACCCGTACGATCGAGAAGGTGACCAGCGTGCCTTTATCGGGCAGCTCCACGAGCTCGTCGCCGAAGACGACCCCGTGCTGCGGGCAGGCACCGCGGCTCGGGAAGTAGACCCGGCCGTCGACGGGGCAGCGCTGCCCGAGCAGCCGGCCCTCGGCCATCGCGCGCAGGAAGCGCGAGGCCGACTGACCGGCGCTGTAGGCGTAGTCGAGCTCGATCGGCGTGCGCAGCACCGTGATCGGCTCGCTGCCGTCCGCGCGACCTCCGTCGCTGGAATCACTCTCTCTGGCTCTGGAAGCACTCATCGGATCTCCACTCCCTCGAATCCTGCCGGCGCAGCCTGCGGCGATCGGCCTGGTCCTGCTCAGGGTCCACCCGTCCCGAATCGCCGCTTTCTCAAGCGGGCTCGAAGACGAAGTCCGTGATCGCGCCGACGGGCGCCTCCGCCCAACGCACCCGCACCCGCATCCCCGTCTTCATCTTCGCCTCGTCTCCCGCGTCCACGACGTGCAGAAAGGGGGTCTCGCTGCCGTCGAGCTCGACCAGCGCGTAGGCGAAGGGATGATTCAGGGGCTGCTGCCGACGCGGCTTCTCGACCCAGCTCCAGCTCCGGACGACGCCCTCCTGCGCCACCTCGACCAGCTCGTCCAGCGCCTCGCTGGTATCGGGGTCGTACTCCTTCGGCGGCACCATCACGCTTCCGTCCGCGCGCTTCACGCCGAGCAGGCGTCGATCCCGCAGCGCCGTGAAGAAGGGCGAGAGAACCGGC
This sequence comes from uncultured Spirochaetaceae bacterium, assembly GCA_964457385.1. Taxonomy (GTDB): domain Bacteria; phylum Myxococcota_A; class UBA9160; order UBA9160; family UBA4427; genus UBA4427. The sequence goes on along the minus strand of CAYWGW010000120.1, from coordinate 7,403 downwards.
CCGAGAGAACGTTTGTAGGTGTACTGGATCGTATGGGTCGCGGTCAGCGCGGGCTCGGTCGTCGGACTCATCGGATCTCTTCTCCTTCGACGCGGCAAACGGAGGATTTGCCGTGCCCGCCGATTCAAGCAGAAATTAGAACGTGTTTCAATCGCCGATCCACCCGGGCGGTCACCCGATCCGGAGCCCGTTGTGGCGGATCCGGCGCCCTCTACACTCGGGCGGCGCGGGACGATCGGGCGGCACCGCGTCGAGGAGGCTTCGATGGGGATGCTGGATGGAAAGATCGCGCTGGTCACCGGCGCCGGTCAGGGCGTCGGTCAGGGCATCGCCTTCGCCCTGGCGCAGGAGGGCGCCGTGCTGGCCCTCGCAGGCCGGACGGTGGCCAAGCTCGAGGCCACCCGGGACGAGATCGCCCGCCGCGGCGGCCGGGCGCTCGCCGTCGCCTGCGACGTCAAACGACCCGAATCCCTCTCGCAGCTCGTCGCGACCGTGGTCGACGCCCTCGGCACGATCGACATCCTCGTGAACAATGCCCAGGAGGTCCCCCTCGGCCGCCTGGATGCCGTGGACGACCAGGCCTTCGAGGCCGGTTGGCAGTCGGGGCCGTTGGCGACGTTCCGGCTGATGAAGCTCTGCCGTCCCCATCTCGTGGGTGGAGGCTCGATCGTGAATCTCGCCAGCAGCGCTGCCCGACGCTGGGACATGTCCGGCTACGGCGCCTACGCGGCGGTGAAGGAGGCGATCCGGTCACTCTCCCGCGCGGCGGCCTGCGAGTGGGCGGCGGAGGACATCCGCACGAACGTGATCCTGCCCCACGCGAAGTCGCCGGGCCTCGAGGGCTGGATCCAGCGCAACCCCGCCGAGGCGGAGGCCTTCTTCCAGACGATTCCGATGCGACGCGTCGGCGAGTGCGAGCAGGACATCGGCGCCTTCGTCGCGCTGCTCTGCTCCGACGGCGCACGCTACGTCAACGGGCAGAGCATCGCGATCGACGGCGGCCAGGCCCATCTCGGCTGACGCGCTCCACGTCGGCGCCCCGCGATCCCCCAGCCAGCGCTCGCCCCGCGAGTTCGTGCGTCTCCAGAGCGCTGGCCCCCAGACTGAAACGTGTTCTAGACTCGGGCGCCGAGGCCGTCGACCGCTTCGCAGGATCCTGGACGCGCCTCGAACACGATCCCCGAAGACGACCCTTGAAACAGGAGAGCCCATGTCCGAGCTTGGATTCTGGAACATCGCGCAGGCCGAGCCCGAGGGCCTGGCCCTCGTCGATCCCGAGGGCCGCGCCTGGACCCGCGGCGAGCTGCTCGCCGAGGCGAATCGCATCGCCCACGGACTGCGGGCGCTGGGGCTGGAGCGAGGCGACTGCGTGGCCCTGGTGCTGCCCAACTGCTGGGAGTTCATCGCGATCCATCTCGCGGTCACGCAGATCGGCCTCTACATGACCCCGATCAACAACCATCTGACCGGACCGGAGATCGCCTACATCGTCGAGGATTCGGGCGCGAAGGTCTTCTTCGGCTCCGAGGCCTTCGCCGAGGCCTGCCAGATCGCAAGGGAAGCGATCGACTTTCCCACCGAGCGCGCCTTCGCGATCGGATCGGTCCCGGGCTTCCGGCCCATCGCCGAGCTCGTGGCGGACCAACCGACGACGCTGCCCGAGAATCGCTCCTCGGGTCAGGTCATGAACTACACCTCCGGCACGACCGGCAAGCCGAAGGGCGTCCGACGTCCGCTCGCAGACCTCTCGCCCGAAGCGGTGGCCTCGATGAGCGCGCTCTTCCTGTCGATGTTCGATCTGAGGCCGAAGGACGACAACGTCCACATCTGCGGCTCTCCGCTCTATCACACCGCGGTCCTGATGTTCGCGACCCAGTCGCTGCACTACGGACACGCCGTCGTGCTGATGGAGAAGTGGACGCCGCAGGGCATGCTCGAGCTGATCGAGCGCCATCGGATCACCCAGAGCCACATGGTCCCGACGCAGTTCAACCGACTGCTGAGCCTGCCCGAGGAGGTCCGGGCCCGTTACGACGTCTCCTCGCTTCGCGCGATGATCCACGCGGCGGCGCCCTGCCCGGTCGAGACGAAGTGGAAGATGCTCGAGTGGTGGGGCGACACGATCTACGAGTATTACGCCGCGACCGAGGGCGGCGGCACCCTCTGCAAGCCCGAGGAGTGGAAGGCCAATCCCGGGACCGTCGGCCGCGCCTGGCCGAACGCGGACGTCAAGATCTTCGACGACGAGGGGAACGAGCTGCCGGCGGGCCAGATCGGCACGATCTACATGCGCATGCCCCAGGCCAACTTCGAGTACAAGGACGCGCCGGAGAAGACCCGCGAGAATCGCCGCGGCGAGTATTTCACGGTGGGAGACATCGGCGAGCTCAACGAGCAGGGCTACCTTTTCCTGCGCGATCGCAAGAACGACATGATCATCTCGGGAGGCGCGAACCTCTACCCGGCCGAGATCGAGGCCGAGATGATCCAGCATCCGCAGATTGCGGACGTGGCCGTCTTCGGCATCCCCCACCCCGACTGGGGCGAGGAGGTCAAGGCCGTGGTCGAGCTGCTCGAGGGCGTGGAGCCCTCCGATGCAGTGCGCGAGGAGATCTACGAGTTCCTGAAGCCACGACTGGCGAAGATGAAGACGCCCCGGACGATCGACTTCATCGACGCCCTTCCCCGGGATCCGAACGGAAAGCTCTACAAGCGCAAGCTTCGCGATCCATACTGGGAAGGACAGGACCGCCAGATCTGAAGACGGGTAGCGGGAGCCCGGGGTGTGCCTAAAGGGCGCCGCGCCCGTCGCGCCCGCGCCTGGCCTCCTCGCCTGGCCTTAGCGCCTAACCTTCGATGCGGATCGCCTGACGCGGACAGAGCCGCTCGGCGTTCTGGACCTTCGTCCGAAGCTCGTCGGGAATCTCGTCCATCAGCACCGTGAGGGTATCGTCCTCTTCGACGCGAAATACCTCGGGACAGGCCTCCATGCAGAGCGCATTCGCTTCACAGAGGTCGTAGTCCACCACCACCTTCATGGCTCTCCCCTTTCGTCCCTTCTCGTCTCTTCTCGTCTCTTCTCGTCTCTTCTCGTCTCTCATTGCATCGATTCATCCACTGGATCGATCGATCGTTTCCGAAGCCTCACCAAGCTACCAGATCCGCCTGCCCCACGCTCCGCGGCCGCTTCGCTTCGAACCACCCCGCCCCGGAAGCGCTTGCGAGGCGGCCCCGCGACGGTCACACTACTCCAAGGTAGAACACGTTTCAATCGACATTTCAATCGAGCGGAGCACCCGTCCATGGACCTGGATTTCACGCCGGAGCAGAAACAGTTCCGGGACGAGCTGAGAACCTACTTCGACGCGATGATGAGCGACGAGCTCGTCGCCGAGCTGCGCCGCGACGACGAAGGCGGAGGACCCTTGTTCCGCCGGGCCATGAAGCAGATGGGAAGTGACGGGCTACTGGGCGTCGGCTGGCCCCGGGAGCATGGCGGACAGGGTCGCACGCCGATCGAGCAGTTCATCTTCGCCGACGAGATCCAGACCGCGGGGTTCCCGCTGCCCTTCCTGACGCTGAACACCGTGGGCCCGACGCTGCGACACCATGGCACCCCGGAACAGAAGGCGTTCTTCCTGCCGAGGATCCTCGCCGGTGAGATCTTCTTCGCGATCGGTTACTCCGAGCCGGGTGCCGGTACGGACCTCGCGTCCCTCCAGACGACGGCCGTTCGCGATGGCGACGAGTGGGTGATCAACGGCCAGAAGATGTGGACCAGCCTGGCGGGCTATGCCGACTACATCTGGCTGGCCGCGCGCACGGATCCGAACAAGTCGAAGCACCGCGGCCTCTCGATGTTTCTGGTGCCCACGACCGCGAAAGGCTATTCGCGACAGCCGATCCGTACCGTCGGCGGCGTCACGACCAACGCGACCTTCTACGACGGCGTCCGGGTGCCGGCCGAAGCGCTGATCGGGGGGGAGAACAACGGCTGGGCCCTGATCACGGGCCAGCTGAACCACGAGCGGATCTCCCTGATGAGCGTGGGTCCGCTGCGCCGGAACCTGCGTGAGGTGACGGCCTGGGCCCGGGAGACGAAGATCGACGGCGCGCCGATGATCGAGAAGCCGTGGGTGCGGGAGAACCTGGCGCGGGTCTACGCCAAGGTCCAGATCCTGCGGCTGATGAACTGGAAGCAGGCCTGGGCCGCCCAGGCGGGACAGCCCAACCTGGCGGACGCCTCGGCGATCAAGGTCTTCGGCAGCGAGCTCAACATGCAGGCCTACCGCCTCCTGATGGAGGTGACCAACGCCCGGGCGGGGCTCTCGGCGGACAGCCCGGGCGCCGTCTTGCAGGGGCGGATCGAGTCCGCCTATCGCAACGGCCTGATCCTGACCTTCGGCGGCGGCACCAACGAGGTGCAACGCGACATCATCGCGATGGCGGGGCTGGGCCAGCCCCACTACAAGGACTGAACGCTCGAGCGAGCGGGGAGAGACCCATGGACTTCGAATTCAGTGAAGAAGAGCGCAGCGTCTCGGAGCTCGCGCGGGAGATCCTGCAGGATCTCGTGACCAACGAGCGACTCAAGACCCTCGAGGCAGTGGGGGAGCCCTTCGACGCGACCAGCTGGAAGGCACTGGCCGACGCGAATCTGCTCGGTGTCGCGATCCCCGAGGCCCAGGGCGGCATGGATCTCGGCTTCACGGCCCTCGCCCTGCTCTGCCAGGAGGTCGGCCGCAGCGTCGCCCCGATCCCCGTCTACGCCTCGCTGGTGCTGGGCGCGCTGCCCCTGGCGGCCTTCGGGAGCGAAAAGGAGAAAGCCGAGTGGCTGCCGGGGGTGGCCCGCGGCGAGATCATGCTGAGCGCGGCACTGTCGGAGCTCGACACGACGGATCCCGCCCGACCCGGTACCCGCGCCGAGAAGACGGCGCGAGGCCATCGGCTCTCGGGCGAGAAGACCCTCGTGCCCCACGGCGCCCAGGCGGCGCGGATCCTGGTCTCGGCCACCACCGACGAGGGACCGTCGCTCTTCTGGGTCACCCCCGACGCAGCGGGCCTCCGGATCGAGCCCCAGCAGAGCTCCGACGGCCAGCCCTTTGCCTTCCTCGCCCTCGACGGGGTCGAGGTCGCCGACGACGCCGTGCTCGGAGGCGTCTCGGACGGTGCGACGCGCCTGCAATGGCTGATCGATCGGGCCACCATCGCGCGCTGCGCGATCCAGCTCGGGGTGACCGAGCGGGCGCTCGAGCAGACCGCGGCCTACGGCCGGGAACGGGTCCAGTTCGACCGACCGATCGGATCCTTCCAGGCCTATCATCAGCGGCTGGCGGATGCCTACATCGAAATCGAGGGGATCCGCCTCACCACCTGGGAAGCGATCTGGAAGCTGGGCCAGGGTCTCGATGCCCGGGACAGCGTGCACGTCGCCAAGTTCGCTGCGGCCGACGGGGGCGCCCTCGCCGCCTACGCCTGCCAGCATCTGCACGGCGGCGTCGGCATCGACGTGGACTACCCCCTCCATCGCTACTTCAAGTGGGCCACCCAGATCGAGCACGAGCTCGGATCCGCGAAGCTCCAGCTGGCAGCCCTGGGCGACCGGATCGCCTCCGGCGAGGTCGCGACCTTCTAGCCGGCGCCCGCCGGCGCCCGCCCGATCAGGCCGGCGGAACGATGAAGCTGTCCCGGATCGGCTGCTTGCCCTCGAAGAAGCCTCCGAGCTTCTCGCGAACCGAGTCGTAGCTCCAGGCGTCCGCGACCTCGAGCTCGCCCGCGCGCTGGATCGACTGGAGCACGGCGATCTGCCGGCCCCAGACCACGAAGACGTTGCCGGAGATGTGGCCGGCGTGGGGCGAGGCGAGGAAGCTCACGAGCGGCGCCACGTGCTCCGGTGCGAAGACGTCGAAGCCCTCCTCGGGCTTCTCGAAGATCGCCGCCGTCCCGCCCGCCATCGTCATCGCGGTCCGGGCCCGGGGCATGAAGGTATTCGCCGTCACGCCGTACTTGAGCAACCCCTGGGCCGCCGAGTTGGTGAGCGCGATGATGCCGGCCTTGGCCGCCGCGTAGTTCGGCTGACCGGTGGAGGCGAAGATCGCCGCCTCCGAGGCCGTGCTGAGAATGCGGCCGTAGACCGGGCCGCCCTCGTGCTTGCCCTTCTCACGCCAGTACTCGCTCGCGTGGCGGATCCCGCAGAAATGGCCCTTCAGATGCACGCGGACGACGGAGTCGAACTCCTCCTCGCTCATCGAGAAGATCATCTTGTCCCGGCAGAAGCCCGCGTTGTTCACCAGGATGTTCAGATCGCCGAAGTTCTCGACGGCCGTCTGGATCATCGCCTTCGAGTCGCTCCCGTCCGCCAGGTCGGCGAAATGCGCGACCGCCTCGCCGCCGATCGACTTGATCTCGTCGACGACCGCCTGGCCGGCGGACTCGTCCCGCCCGCTGCCGTCCGCCGCGACGCCGAGATCGTTCACCACCACCCGGGCGCCGAGCTTCGCCAGCTCGATCGCCTCGATCCGCCCGAGTCCACGTCCTGCCCCCGTGACGACGGCTACCTTTCCGTCCAGATCACCCATCTTCCGATCTCCCTTTCGATCCCCTGTAAAGAACCCGCTGTAAAGGACCCGCTGCATCCGGATCCGGCGCGACGGACCCGATGCGCGGGGTCCGACGCGCGGGATCCGACCCGCTGGCAGTGGCGGCTAGATCCGCTCGATGATCGTGCCCGTTCCGACCGCCGCGCCGCAGCACATGCTGACGAAGGCCGTCCCGAGCCCCCGGCGCTCGAGCTCGTGCAGCGCCGTCACGATCAGGCGCGAGCCCGTCGCCCCGACCGGATGGCCGAGGGCGATGGCGCCGCCGTTCACGTTCACCTTCGACATTTCGATGTCGTAGACGCCCGCCCAGGAGAGCACGACCGCCGCGAAGGCCTCGTTGATCTCGTAGAGATCGATGTCGTTGCGGATGCTCATGCCCGTCTTCTTCTGGATCACGGCGGTCGCGTCGACGGGACCGTCGAGCAGGTAGTAGGGATCGGTGCCGCAGAGCACGTCGAAGAGGATGCGCGCTCGCGGCTTCAGGCCCAGCGCTTCGGCCTTCTCCCTCGACATGTAGAGTACGGCCGCCGCGCCGTCGGAGATCTGCGAGGAGTTGCCGGCGGTATGGATGCCGCCCTCGAGCACCGGCTTGAGCTCCGCGAGCCCCTCCGCCGTCGACTCCCGGATCCCCTGATCGTGCTCGACCAGCACCGTCTCGCCGGTCGGCTGGCCATCGTCGCCGAGCACCGGCGCGTCGATCGGCAGGATCTCGCGCTTGAAGCGTCCTTCGTCCCGAGCCTGCCGGGCCTTGCGCTGGGACTCCAGACCGAAGGCGTCGACGTCGGCCCGCGTGATGCCGCGGTT
>CAYWGW010000119.1:0-13008 GCA_964457385.1 uncultured Spirochaetaceae bacterium | reverse complement strand
CGCGCTCGAAATACGCCATCTCTGGCGGGTAGCCGGCCTCGGTCAGAACTTCGAACCCATACTTGATGATGTCGACGCAGCCGCCGCAGAGAACGTTCTGCTCACCGAACAGGTCTTCGTAGGTCTCTTCCTCGAACGTGCATTCCAGGCAGCCGGCACGCGTGAAACCCATCGCCTTCGCCATCGCCAGCGCAATGTCCCGCGCCTTGCCCGAAGCATCCTGCTTGACCGCCACAAGACCGGGGCACTTCGGGCTGGGCTCGTGGATCGGCGCTCCCGATCTCCCTCCGCGACGTGGGGCTTCCGGCAATCGGCTCAGAGCCGGATCGTGATGCCGGCTTCGTGGGGAAAGACGTGGCCGGTCGTCATGCCCGGGCCGGTCAGGATCGCCAGGATTCCGTCGGCGACGCTCTCCGGAGTCGCCACCCGATGGAGTGGCGCCTGCTCGATCATCGTCTTCTTCATGGGCTCGTAGCCGCTGCCCAGCCCCTCACGCAGCCACTCCCCGTCGATGAAGCCGGGCGCGATCGCGTTGACGCGGATCTCGGGCCCCAGGGTCCGGGCCAGCGTGACGGTCAGATTGTTGAGGGCTGCCTTCGAGGCGCAGTAGGCGATCGAGCTGCCCATTCCGATCAGGCCGGCGACGCTCGAGGTCATCACGACCTCGCCGCCGTCTCCGGCGGCGAGCAGATCCCGGCAGGCCCGGGTACAGAGGAAGGGACCGATCAGGTTGACGCCGAGGATCCGTTGCCAGTCCTCGATCTCGAGCCCCTCGAGATCGGAATGGGCCACGAACTTCGTGAAGCCCGCGTTGTTCACGAGTACGTCGAGCCGTCCGAAACGTTCTTCGGCGGCCGCGGCCATGGCGCGACAATCCGCATCCTGGGACACGTCCGCCCGAAAGGCCAGGGAGCGCACGCCGCGCTTCTCGCATTCGGCGGCGGTCTGCTCCGCGCCCTCCTGTGAGCGGCTGTAGTTCACGAGCACCGAGCAGCCGCGCTCAGCGAGCCTCAACGCCGTTGCCTGCCCGACGCCCGTCCCACCGCCGGTGACGATTGCGGCCTTGCCCTGCAGGTCCATGAGTGACTCCTTCTCGCTGTCGGTTTCGTGTCGCGCCCCCGGTGGTCGAATCGCGACATGAATCCGTCCCGGCCCGAATCGACTAACGGAGATTGCGTCGAAACAGCAGAGGCAGGATGATCGGCCATCCGAAGATCAAGGGATGTCTTCGCTGCCGCTCCGTCGGCTCGATCCGGCGTCCGGTATGCCGCTCGAGCTTCCAGAGCACGTAGGGTACCCAATCGCCGAAGGTGAAGGCAGTCTTGAGCAGCCGGATGAGGCCGAGTGCACGTCCGTAGACCCGCATCGACCGCCAGCGCAGGCGTTGGCGTCGCTGGCGCGCGATCGGAATCTCGACCTCGAAAGCCCGAGGACGGGGCCGGGCGGAGGCGAAGTGTCCCCGTTCCGTCAGGATCGAGATCGCCCAGGCGCCCACCCGGTCGTAGCGCTCCGCGTCGCCCCGGTAGAGCTCGCGGATCGAATCCTCCGCCTCGGGTCGGCGCTCGCTGTCGTAGCTGCGGCGGAAGGCCTCCTGCCAGAGGGCGGCCAGGGAGAAGCGGAGCCAGCGACCGTGGGCCGGCAGCCAGCACGTCAGCCGTCCGACCATCGATACGATTGCCTCCGCCAGGGCGGCTTCGAAGAAACGTCGCGCACCGTCGTCCCGGCAGGCCAGCAGCCGCGCCGGCTGGGCGAAGCGGGCCCAGACGTAGGGATGGGCGGCGGAGAGCCGGGTCCCGCGTTCGAAGGCGCGCCGATCGAGGACGCCATACTTCGTTCGCAGGGTTCGTCCGTCGCCCCCCGAATCCAGCGACTCCAGGTAATAGACGTTCGGCGGTGCGACCCGGTTGATCCAGGCATGCAGGCGCCGAGCGTGGGCGCGATCGTAGTCGTCGACGATCACCCAGAAATCGAGCACACCCTCCGCCGTCGTCTTCCGCAGACAGGAGCCGTAGAAGAGGATTCCGAGCACGGCGTCCCCATGACGTCGGCGGATCACCTCCGCCAGCTCGCGGACCTCGGGCAGGACGGGCTCGGCGAGCTCCTTCGCGACCTGCTGGCGGAGTGCAGCAAGGGGCGATTCGATGCGGCCGGGTGCGGCGAGCTGATCTCGATCCTCGCTCACGAGCGGTCCCACATCGGCTCGGGGCGACGACGCGGACGCCTCAGGCGCGCACGAAGTGGACGACCCGCTCCGCCGTCAGCGAGATGCCGCGATCGGAGTCCGGCTGCCAGAGCTCGCCGTCCACCGTGAAGCCGCAGCCCATCCGAAGCTCGGCGTGGTCCACGTTGCGACTCGTGTAGCCGTTGTCGGGGGTGACCCAGTCCCACGGCTGTCCGCGCAGGATGCCGATCGCGGCGGTGCCGATGCGGTGGGCGGGGCTCGCGATCGCCGTGAAGCGGACGCCGCCGGGACCCTGACCCCAGAACGGGCGCATGCGCGCGAAGAGACGGCTCAGGGTCGACGCGATCACGAGGTGGAACTCTCCCTGCGCCACCTCTTCCCCGTCGAGCAGGATCTGGACCTTGTCCGGTGCCAGGATGCCCGAGTTGTCGCCGGTGATCGCGCGGCCGATCAGGCCCGCAGTCACCAGCGTGGCGCCGGGCACGCCCTCCACCAACAGCTTCTGATCGTCGTTGTCGAACAGGCGATGGTTGAGGTCGATGGCCCGCTTGATCAGGCCGGCTCCGAAGAACATCCCATACTGGGAGGTGCGGGCGATGCCGTAGCCGTAGGAGACGTGGAGCACGCGCCGCGGCTCGACGCGCTCGGCGATCCGTCCATCCTCGGCACAGTCGATCAGCTCGGCCAGCCCGCGCAGGGGATTGCGATGGGCCCCGAGATCGAGAGCGCTCATGTTGGTCCGGCCCGCCCGAAGCGGTGCGATCATCGGTACGCGATCGCCGAAGGTGCCGTGTCCGAGGATCTCGGTCAGGACGTATTGCAGAGTGCCGTCACCGCCATTCACGACGAGCAGGTCGACCTCCTGGCGAGCCAGCTCGGCCAGGGCCTCGGGCATCACGCCCGCGTTTTCGGTCTCGACGTGCAGGACGTCGGGATGGCTGCGGAGGAAGCCGAGCATTCGGCTCACCTGCTCCTGGCTCTTCCCGGCGCGTAGGTTGTTGACGACACCAATTCTCAATGGCTCGCTCCCTGATCGGCTGTTCCCGTATGGACGAGTGCCGAATCGCTTCTCCGCTGGACCCCTCTGATTCAGCGGTACCCGATTCGACCCAGGAATGTGATGGAGGCCACACCCTTCATGATGCCGGCGATGCGCCGTCTCGTCCTCGGTCTCCCGGTTGGAGTTCGATGGAATCTCACTCACGACTCGCCGGCGTTGGGGAGGGACGGGGTGCCCGGCGCATCCAGAAGCGTACCCCCGATCAAGGCATCCGCCCAGACCTGCTGGCTTCGCATGCTCCTTCGGAAGAACCATTCGACGGGCTGAGGACTGGATCAGCGCCGGCGAGATGAGAACTCACTCGATGAGGGTAATTAGCAACGAATTTGGACGGTGGCGCGAGTGCCGTCGTGTCGCGCCCCCGGAGTGATGTGGATTCCATGTTCAACGTTCCGCTCGTCGGGAGAGCCTTCCGGGCTGCCTGCCCCGGGTCGCGGGTAGGGATCGCGGGAAGAGGGGGTCGCGAGGAGAAATCGCACGCGCCTTCGTCGCTCCGCCCGTCCAGATGAAGGTGGCCAGGGGAGGCGCGTCCTGCGATGGTTCGGGGTCGCGTCCTGACGTCGTCCCGGGTGGCGATGCCCTGGAGAGGGATCGCTTGTCTTCACGACTCCGTTTCGCGCATCTCTCGGACTGGCATGCCACGACCCTCGAACGCGGCGGTCTGGGCCTCCTGCGCCCCAAACGCCTATCGGGCTGGGCCTCCTGGAGACTGGGCCGACGGCATCGACACGACCCTGCCATCCTCGAGGCCGCCTTCGAGGACGTTCGCCGTCAGGCGCCCGATGGCATCCTGGTCACGGGCGACCTCACCCACGTGTCTTTGGAGCAGGAGTTCCGTGACGCGGCCCGACAGCTCGCCGCGCTCGGTGATCCCCACCGCGTCTTCCTGATTCCCGGGAACCACGACTGCTATGTCGAGGTCGACGCGTCTCGTTCCTGGGACCATTGGGCATCGTACCTGCGCGGTGCCGAGCCCGCGGATCTCGATCCCGCGCTCGCCGAGGCTCTCGACGGCCAATCGACGACTGTGGAATCCGCTTCGGCTGCCCACGCGGGTCGCGGCGCGAATACCCACGCTGCGCTGCCCGGCCGTCCGGCGCCGCGGCACGTCGACTACCCGAAGCTCCGGATCTTCGGACGGGTCGCCGTGATCGCACTCTGCTCGGCGATCCCGACGCCGATCTTCCGGGCGGGAGGTCGGCTCGGGTCGACCCAGCTCGCCCGACTCGAACGGCTGCTCGAGCGTGCCCGGGCGCTCGGACTCTTTCGACTGGTGATGGTCCACCATCCGATCACGGTCTCGAGCGAGCCGACCCGGCGAGCGCTCTGGGATGCGGGAGCCCTGCGCGAAGTGTTGATGCGCCAGGGTGCCGAACTCGTGCTCCACGGACATACCCATCGTCGTCGACTCGGTGCGGTCCCAGGGCCAGACGGATCCATCCCGGTGATCGGCGTGCCTTCGTCGTCGGAGCTGGGCAGTCGCCCCGGGAAGCTCGCGCAGTATCACCTCTACACCGTGACTGCGCGGGGGGCGGACGAAGAGGGGCCCGACTTCCGGATCGAGGCCGAGATCCGGGGCTACGATCCGACGATCGATGCCTTCGGGCCCATCCAAGAGTCGCTGCTCGACGCGCTCCCCCCCGCCTAACGCCGGAATCGGTCGCCAGGCTCCCCTTCCGCGCCGCGCGCGGCGAGGATCTCGCGGACGAGCTCGAGGTCCTCGAGCTTGTCGACGTCGATCGCCGCCTCCGCGATCAGGATCGGGATCGCCTCGACCCGCACCCCCAGCACCCGGGAGGCGCGCTTCATCGCCGTCTCGAGGGAGAGGCGACGCGTCACGAAGAGGAGCAGATTGGTCCAGCCGAAGGCCCGGGCGAGACGCCAGGGATGCTTCCGCTCGCGCTCGATGCGACACCAGAATTCGGCGACGCCGCGGGCCGCGGGACGGCGGAAGAGAAAGAGGTTCGCGCCGGAGTAGGCGTCGTCCCGGAATCGAAGATACGTGCGCTTCGCGGTGGGAAATCGGGCCTCGATCGTCGTTCGTGCGACCAGTCCCACGCTGAGATCCGCGTCGCTCCATGTGCTGGCCTCGAGAAACGCCTCGAGGATCGTCTGATCGAGCAGGGCGTGATCGGCCGTGGTCACCAACACAGGTCCTTCAAGGAGGCCGGAGTGGTCGAGGCTCTCCAGGACGCTGCGACTGGGGGAGTCGGTGCTGCGCGCGCATCGTAGGCGACCGGCGTCCCGCAGCCGCGCCAGGTCGGGAATCACGTCGATCCGTTCGGGCTCGTCGATGTTCACGAGCACTTGCTCGATCGACGGCCACGCCAGCAGCTGCTCGATCACACGGAGCAGCATCGGCTCGCCTTCGATGTCGAGCAGGGCGCGATGGGGCGCTCCGGCCGCCTCGGCGAGGGTATCCACACCGCCCCGCCGACCGGCGAGCACCACGGCCCGTCTCGGCCCGAAGGCCCCCGGGACCGTGTCGAGTGGGCGGCTCTTCAAAGCGTGGGGCTCGGGAACTCCGGCGGCCGTCCGATCACGCGGCCGGGGCGGTCGGCGCGGTCGCGCGCAGGGCATCGTCGAGGGCGCGCACCTGCAGCAGCAGCCGGTCGAGATCTTCGAAGCTGATCTGGCTGGGCCCGTCGCAGGGGGCCTCGTCGATGTTGTGGTGGGTCTCGATGAAGAGCGCGTCGATGCCCGCACCCACCGCGGCCCGCGCCAGGGGCGCAACATAACGCCGGTCCCCACCCGAGGAGCCCCCGTTGGCGCCGGGGTACTGGACGGCATGGGTCGCGTCGAAGCAGACCGGTGCGAAGTCGCGCATCTGCACGAGACCCTGCATGTCCGTCACGAGATTGTTGTACCCGAAGCAGGTTCCGCGATCCGTCACGAGGATCTCGTCGCAGCCGAAATGCTTGAGCTTGTCGACGGCATGGCGCATGTCGTGCGGCGCGATGAACTGGCCCTTCTTCAGGTTGACCGCCGCACCGCTGGCCGCGCAGGCCGCGATCAGATCCGTCTGGCGCATCAAGAAGGCCGGAACCTGGATGATGTCTGCGACCTGGGCCGCCATCTTGGGCTGGCTCGGATCGTGGACGTCCGTCAGGATGGGCAGCCCGGTCTCGCGCTTCACGCTCGCCAGCACCCGCAGGCCTTCGTCGATGCCCGGCCCACGGTAGGAATCGTGGCGGGAGCGGTTCGCCTTGTCGTAGGAGGCCTTGAAGACGACCGGGAAGTCGTGCTTCTCCCCGAGACTCTGGATCGCTCGTGCGGTCTCGATGGTGTCGGCCTCGTTCTCGATCACGTTGAGACCACTGATCAAGACGAGCGGTGCGCCGTCGCCGACCGGGATGTTGCCAATCCGCATTCGTTTCCTCTCTGCTCTCGTGGGCCCCGCAGACTCGGGACGCCGATGCCACCGAGGCTTGACTCTACTTCGACCTCCCATCCGGGAGAATCCAGTCGCTGCTTCCGGGGAGGTGTGCATCATCACGTTCGTCGTTCCCAACGGAACCCGCTCGCGAATCGTCACACCCCCCGAGACGCTTCGCCAAGGCTTTGCACACGGCCGTAAGTATGCCCCGATCGAGCGCGACGTCGAGCATTGTTCGACGCGGCGCCGCTGGGCTCTCGTTTCTCGGATCCGAAACGGGTCCAAAAGCCCACATTATCGCGCTTCAACTCGGTCCGAGGCGGAATCGAGCGCCTGGATGGGGCTATTCGGTAGACTGCGATGCCCCCCGAGCCCGAGCCCGAGCCCGCGAGCTTGGAGCCAGTCCCGAACGAGGTGGCCCGATGACCCAGCCGACGGACCTCGCGCCTTCCGACCGGCCGCGACCGGTCGCCCCCGTCTCGCCCAGCCGCGGCGAGGCGTCCGAGCTCCGCGCGACGATGGAGTGTGTCGTGCTGGCGGCGCGGCCCGGAGTGCCGCCCTCGGCGCGGCCGCCGGTCGAGATCTACCTCGGCACGGAGCCGGCGCAGTACCGCGCCAATCGCGTCTTCGTCTGGTCGATCGAGAAGGTTCGCGATCCCGGGCGCGAGGTCCGCATCCACGTGATGTCCGAGCTCGAGGGCTTCGACCGACGCGGGTGGACGACCGGCTTCACCAACTACCGCTTCGCGATTCCGGCGCTGGCCGGCGGCCGCGGGCGGGCGATCTACAACGACGAGGATCAGATCTACCTCACCGATCCGGGCGTCCTCTTCGACCTCGATCTGGGCGGAGCCGCCTACCTCTCGACCTCCGACAGCGAGTCCTCGGTGATGCTCATCGACTGCGAGAGGATGGCGTCGGTCTGGACGCTCGAAGAGGCGAAGCATCGTTGGAAGCGGGTGCTGCTGCGCAAGGCGACGAAGGCATCGGGGCTGCGGGGCGATCTCGATCCGGGGTGGAACGCACGGGACGAGGAGTTCGAGCCGGGCCGCAGCCATCTCCTCCACTACACGACGCTGCATACCCAGCCCTGGCGCCCTTTCCCCGAGCGCTTCGTCTACCAGCGTGGGTCCTACACGCAGCTGTGGCACGACCTCGAGCGCGAGGCCATCGAGCAGGGCTTCGAGATCTTCGATCGTGAGGCACCGAGCCGGGGGTTTCGCGAGCGCCTCGAACGCCTGGCCGCGCTGCCGCGGAGCGAGATGGGGAGCGGGATCGGCGTCTCCGGCGAGCTGGCCGGCGCGGTCGAGGAGCTCAGCCGGCGGACCAAGGCGAGCTCGCTGCTCGAGCTCGCGCCCGACCTTCGCGGCGACGACGAGCAGCGTCCGGGGCGTTTTGGGCTGGACCTCGAGCGGCGCCTGGGGCTGCTGGAGCTGCTCGGGGCGATGGAGGCGGGCGAGCGCTTCGACGGCGTGCTCTGCGTGGACGGTCTCGAGGACCTGCCCGCCTGGGACGTGCCCTGGCTGATCGAGGAGCTCTTCCGCCGGGCGCGGCGGTTCGTGTTCGTCGCCGTGCGTGGCCCGGAGTCGCGGCCACGGCGACGGCTGCTGCTGCCGCCCCAGGGCACCGTGCATACGCCCGACTGGTGGTGCTCCCACTTCGAGGCGGCCGCGCGGCGTCATCCGGAGATCAGCTGGCAGCTGATGACGGCCCGCGGTCCGGCCTTCGCGCCGGGTCGGATCCGGCTGCGGCGCGGGGGGCCGAGGCCCGACCCGACGCCGCCCCTCGTCTGGACGCTGACCGACGGCGAGCCCGGAAACGAGACCCAGGTGAGCGCCCTGGCGCAGGCCCTCGGCTGGCCCTGGGAGCCACGGCGCCCGACTCTGGGGGCACTGGCGGGTCTGCCGTTCTCGGGACAGGGGGCGCATCTGCACGCGCTCCGGGCGACGAGTCGGGGACGCGACGCGCTCGAGCCCCCCTGGCCGGATCTGCTGATCGTCGCAGGTCGCAAGGTGGCCGCCGTAGCGCGGTGGGTGCGCGAGCGTTCCCAGGGCCGGACCCTGGTCGTCGCGCTCGGGGCGAAGGCGGGCACGCCGCCCGAGACGGTCGATCTCGCCGTAACGCCCCGCAGCCTGGCCCTGTTTCCCCATCCGAATCGGATCGAGATCGAGCGCCCGCTGGTCCCGGTGGCACCGACGGTCCAGCCCGGACGTGCCGCGGATCGCGGTCGTCAGCGCGTCCAGGCGATCCGGGGCCCGCGCTGGGCGCTGCTGATCGGCAGCGGCACGCGGACGCTCGGGCTCGAGCGCGCCTCGGCCGAGGCTCTCGGTCGACTGGTGGCGGACAGCGCTGCGGGGCTCGGGGCTTCGGTGCTGGTTTCTGGCAGCCGCCATGCTGCGCCCGAGGTCTTCGAAGGCTGTGTCGCTGGGATCGGAGCGGCGGCCTCCCTGATCCAGCGAGCGACCTCGAATCAGCCCGAAGAGGAGCGGCTATGGCCTGCGCTGCTCGAGCTCTGCGACGTCTTCGTGCTGGTGGGACTCGGCGAGACGACCCTGACCGAGCTCTGTAGCACCGGGCGACCGGTCTTCCTGGCGCCGCAGCTTCCCGTGCGCCGGGCGCTCTGGCCGCAGCTTCGGGACGCCTTCGCAGAAGCGGTGGTGCGCCGCGCCCAGGCGCGACCCGCCAACGACCGCGGGACGACGCGACCCCAGGAGGGGCTCGAGTTGATTTGTGCACGGCTGGTGGCCCGTGGATGGATCCGGCCGCGACGGGATGCTGAGGCGCTGCGCGGGCGACTCGTGCGGCGGGGGCATGCCCGACTGCTGCGGGCCCCGATTCGCGCGGCGGATCTCGAGGGCTTCGCCCCGCCGCCGCCCTCGGAGCTCTCGCAGGTGGCCGACCGGGTGCGGTCGATGCTGGGCGTCGCGGCCGGGAACGCGATCGATCCGCTGGAGGCGCTGGAGGCGTCCGAGCGCGGGGTCGAGGAGCCCTCGACCCTGTTCAGCCGAAGCTCGCCCTGATCCGCTCGAGGGCTTCCTCGACCTGCTCTCGCAGCCCGAATGCGGAGAGTCGGAAATAGCCCTCGCCGCAGCTGCCGAAGCCCGAGCCCGGCGTGCCGACGACGTTCGCCCGCTCGAGCAGCGCGTCGAAGAACTGCCAGGAATCGAGTCCCTCCGGCGTTCGGAGCCAGACGTAGGGCGCGTCGATGCCGCCGAAGGTCACGAAGCCCGCCTGCTGGAGGCCGTCGAGAATCAGTCGGGCGTTCGCCATGTAGTAGTCGATGTTCGCCTGGACTTCCTTGCTCCCCTCCTCCGAGTAGACGGCCGCTGCGGCACGCTGAACGGGGTAGGAGACGCCGTTGAACTTCGTGTTGGTGCGGCGGCTCCAGAGCTGGCCGACCGGCACGGATCGCCCGTCTGCGGCCGTGCCCCGGAGCTCCTCCGGGATCACGACGTAGGCGCAGCGGATGCCGGTGAAGCCCGCCGTCTTGGAGAAGCTGCGGAACTCGATTGCGCACTCGCGGGCGCCCTCGATCTCGAAGATCGAGTGGGGCAGGTGGTCCTGGGAAATGAATCGCTCGTAGGCGGCATCGAAGAGCAGGATCGAATCGTGGGCGCGCGCCCAGTCGACCCATTTCCGGAGCTCCTCCTTCGTCGCGACCGTGCCCGTCGGATTGTTGGGCGAGCAGAGATAGACGAGGTCGACGGGACGTTCCGGCAGGCTCGGCAGAAAGCCGCTCTCCTCGGTGCAGGGCAGGTACTCGAGTCCCACATAGCGTCCGTGCTCGTCGGGGGCGCCGGTGCGACCCGCCATCACGTTGGTATCGACGTAGACCGGGTAGACGGGGTCCGTGACGGCGACGGTCGCGTCGGTCGCGAAGATCTCCTGGATGTTCCCGCTGTCGCATTTGGAACCGTCCGAGACGTAGATCTCGGAGGCGTCCACCCGCACGCCCCGGTCCGCGAAGTCGTGCTCGGCGATCGCCTGTCGCAGGAATGCGTAGCCCTCGGAGGGCCCGTAGCCACGGAATCCCCCGGCCGTCGCCAGCTCGTCGATGGCCGCGTGCATCGCGCCGCGCACGGCGGCGGGCAGGGGCAGCACGACGTCGCCGATGCCGAGCTTGATCACGTCGGCCTTCGGATTCGCCTGCTTGAAGGCGTCCATGCGCCGACCGATCTCGGGAAAGAGATAGCCGGCCGCGAGCTTCAGGTAGTGGTCGTTCAAGCGTGCCATGTCGATCGTGCCATGAATGGGGGCTTCCGTGCTGGGGGGCGCGCCCGGGTGGGCAGGGCCGCCCATCCTATCAGGAAGCCGTGAGGGCATCAATTTCGGGATGCCTTCGCGATGCCGCCGGCCGCCGGCCGCCGGGAGCCATCGCGGGTCGCGGCGGGGATCTCAGCCGAGCCGCAGCCGCACGCGTCCCGACTCCACGAGTCCGGCGACGAGGTCGTCCAGCTCCATCTCGTCCTCGGTCCAATCCGTCGCCGCGGCGATCAGCACGCCGAGCTCGAGCTCGACCTCGCGCTGCCCCGCCATCCAGCTCGCCGTGTCGTTCGAGAAGTCGGCCAACGGTTCCCCCCCTTGCCGGGGGTATTGAGCAGGAAGCATGCCATCTGACCGTTCGCGCCGGGATTGCGACTACCAGGGCGGAAAACGTCGGGAGGCCGGCCTGTTGGCGCGACGCCGCCAGGAATCCGGGGCTGCGCCGTCCTCCCCTCGATCCGCCAGAGCGTCGGGATCCCGACGCCCCGGCGCTCCGATCGGGACGCTTCCGACGTGGCCCACCCCACGGCGTGCAGCTCCCGGCCCATCGCTCACGGCTCCCGGCTCGCCGCCTCGCGGATCGGATGGCGAGTCGGGAACGGGTGAAACGCGTCGCTCTCTCGAAGTCGGTGTGCGGGAACGGATGGGCTCCCTACCCTGGAGATCTCAAAGAGCAGGTTCTGCGATCGGGAGCTCAGTCGAGGACCGGTTCGAGCACGGAGCCAGGGAGCGGGTCGCCACAGCCATGGGCCTCGAGATCGATCGCGAGCAATTCGAGTCGCAGGACTACGACCGGTTTCGGGACCGTCTCGAGACCTCGCTGAAGACGCTCGAGGCGCTGCTCGGACAGTCCGGGTTCGGGGTCGGTCCGGCGTCTCTGGGAGCCGAGCTCGAGGTCGCTCTCGTGGATGCCCAGGTCCGTCCGCTCCCGCTCAACGAAGAGGTGCTGCGAGAGACCTCCGACGAGCGGATGACCCTGGAGCTCGATCGTTTCAACCTGGAGTGCAACCTGCTGCCGACCGCGCTCGACGGGCGCCCCTTCGCCCATCTGCGTCGGGAGATCGAGAGCGGCCTGGCGGAGCTGGGACGCGCGGCGGATCGTTACGGCGGACGCATCGCGACGATCGGCATCCTGCCGACCCTGGTCGAGGCGGATCTGCAATCGACCGCGATGACCGACGCGATCCGCTATCGGGCGCTCTCTCGATCGCTTCGCGAGAAGCGCGACGGGCCGTTCCGACTCAGGATCGACGGCGAGGATCCGCTTCGCATGGAGTGCGAGGACGTGACCTTCGAGGGGGCGGCGACGTCCTTCCAGGTCCACCTCCGAGTGGCGCCCGCCGACTTCGCCGCGGTCTTCGACGCCGCGCAGCTCGCCACGGCGCCCGTGCTCGCGGTCGCCGCCAACTCGCCGACCTTCCTGGGGCATCGGCTCTGGGACGAGACCCGGGTGGCGCTCTTCAAGCAGGCGGTGGACGACCGCGACGCGCTCGCCCGGGGCGTCGGTCGACAGGCCCGCGTGAGCTTCGGGAACGACTGGCTCCGCGGCAGTCCACTGCGGCTCTTTCGCGAGGCGGCGCGGGAGCATCCGGTGCTGCTGCCGGTGCTCTACGACGAGGATCCCGAGGCGGCGCTGCAGGACGGGCGGGTGCCGGGCCTGAAGGAGATGCGACTGCATCAAGGCACCGTCTGGAGCTGGAACCGCCCCGTCTATGATCCTCATGCGGGAGGCCACGTGAGGATGGAGCTGCGCGCGCTGCCATCGGGACCCACGACGGTGGACATGCTGGCCAACGCCGCCTTCTTCGTCGGCCTGGCCCTCGGTCTGGCCCCCCGGATGGAAGCGATCCGAGCCGGATTCGACTTCGAGCGGGCCCATCACAACTTCTACCGCGCGGCCCGAGCGGGACTCGATGCGCGTCTGGACTGGCCGGAGTGGTCGACGTCGGGCGCGTCGGTCTGGACGGCGAGGTCGTTGGTCCTCGAACTCGGCGAGGTCGCGCGCAACGGTCTCCGCGACGGAGGTGTCCTGGCCGAGGACGCCGATCCCCTCGTCGATCGTGTGCTCGCTCGGGCCGAGTCGGGGCGTACGGCTGCTCGTTGGCAGCGGATGCGACTGTTCGAGCT
>CAYWGW010000118.1:0-13035 GCA_964457385.1 uncultured Spirochaetaceae bacterium | reverse complement strand
GCTGCCCGGAGACGAGGGGGAGCCGGCACTCGTTCCCGAGGACGCCCGACCGGAAGAGTTCCTCGAGTCGAAGCCCGTCTGGCAGAAGCTCTCGATCGTCTTCGCGGGGCCGCTGATGAACCTGGTGCTGCCGATCGTCTTTCTGGTGGGGATCCTGTGGGTGGGGCTCCCGCGAGCGAGCGCCGTGATCGGCGCGGTCGAGCCGATCTCGCCCGCTGCCGAGGCGGGGCTTCGGGTGGGCGACCAGATCCGGGCGGTGGACGGAACGCCGGTGCGTTGGTGGGACGAGGTGCTGGAGCAGATCCGCGAGGGTCGGGCGGGCAGCGAGGTCCGACTCGCGATCGAGCGGGGCGACGAGACCCGGGAAATCTCCGTCGAGTTGGGCTCCCAGACGGCGCTGGACCGCTTTGGCAGCGTGGACGAGATCGGCTGGATCGGGATCGGTCATCGCCGGCAGCCCGCGCTGGTCGGTGTGCCCGAAGCCTCGAGTCCGGCGGCCCGGGCCGGACTTCGCTCAGGCGATCGCGTTCAGGCGGTCGGAGGCCGATCGGTGGAGGACTGGGTCGGGCTGGTGGAGGCGCAACGCGAGCAGGCTCGCGACGCCCGCGCCCGGGGCGAGAGCCGAATCCTGTGGCAGGTGGAGCGGGATGAATCGCCACTGGCGCTCCCCGATCCGTCGGGTGCGGTGCAACCGAGCGAGACCGATCGCGCGATCCCGGTGTTCGAGCTCCAGCTGCCTGCGGAGCCGGAGCTCGCCACACTCGGGCTGGTGCCGGCGGCGATCCTAGTGGGTCGGGTGGAGCCGGGGATGCCCGCCGAGCGCGCCGGCCTCCAGGCGGGAGACCTGATTCTCGCGGTCGAGGGTCGGCCGATCGGGAGCTTCGAGCGCTTCGCGTCGATCGTCCAGACGAGCGGCGGCCGGCCGATCGAGCTCACCTACTCCCGCGAAGGCCGCGTGTCGACCTCCACCCTGGAGCCGGAAGAGCACGTCGTGCCCGGGCCCTACGAGATCGAGGGCATGGAGCAGAAGCGTTTCGTCGTAGGGATTCGCAGTGCGCTCTCGACCCTGCCCGGCGCAACGGGGACGCTGCAGATCCGCAATCCGCTCGAGTCTCTGCCGCGGGCGGTCGCGATGAGCGCACAGATGACGACGGACTTCCTCGTAGGCGTCGGCAAGCTCGCCACGGGTGAGGTCGGGACGGATCAGCTTTCGGGGCCGATCGGGATCGCTCGCATTGCGCGCGAGTCGCTCGACCGGGGCTGGCTCGACTACCTCTCGATGATGATGCTGATCAGCATCAATCTCGGCATCCTGAACCTGCTCCCGATCCCGATCCTCGACGGCGGTCAGGCGGTCCTCTACGGCATCGAGGGCATCAAGCGCTCGCCGGTCTCGCCCAGGGCCCGGGAGATTGCGACCCAGCTCGGCCTGGTGCTGCTCATCCTGTTGATGGGTCGGGCCTTCTGGAACGATCTGACGCCGTTCTGGTCGCAGCTGATGCGCTGGCTCTCGAGCCAGTCCTGAGTCGATGCCTCGTCTCCTCCTGGCGATCGAGTCGGCGACCGACTGGCTCTCGGTGGCGCTGCTCGAGGACGATCGTCTGGTGGAGCTGCGTCTTGGCGACGAGCCGCGCCAGCACGCGACGGCCCTGCTGCCGACGATCGACGCGCTGCTGACCGACGCCGGCGCCCGTCTGGAGGACCTGGGCGGACTTGCGGTCTCCGTGGGCCCAGGCTCCTTCACGAGCTTGCGAATCGGATTGGCGACGGCCAAGGGACTCGTGTTCGGCCGCCGGTTGCCCGTGATCGGCGTCCCGACCCTCGCAGCCATGGCCCTCTCGGTCCAGGCGGGACCGGCCGCCGCGGACGCGACGGTACGCGAGATCCTGGCGCTGCTCGATGCGCGTCGGGGCGAGTGGTACGCAGCGGGCTGGCGCAGAGCCACGCCCGCTTCGCCCTGGACGGCGAGCGTCGAGGAGGGGCTCTACGCACCGACGAAGCTGGCGGCGAGGATCGACGCCGTTTCGACCCTCGTGGTGAGCCCGGAGACGGCAGCCTGGCTGCCCGCCCTGGAGGCCGCCGGTGTGATCCCGGGTGGTGTGATCAGTGGGGAATCCGGGCGGCCGAGCGCCGAGTGGGTGGGACGCTGGGCGCAGCAGCAGCTGGCGCAGGGAGCGCCCGACGGCGCCGCCTCTCTCGAGGCGCGCTATGTGCGACGGGCCCAGGCCGAGGCGCAGCGGCTGGCGGACCCGGTCGAGGCGGGACGTGCCCACGAATCTTGAAACCCGGGAAAAGGTGCCGTAGTCTCGCGGGGTTAGCGTGTTCCGCCCATCCGGTCCGGCGCCCCTGGATGCCGGGCGCAGGCTCGCGCGGGCCGCACCGGCCCGCGAGGACGCACACGGACTCGAAACACACGGTCTGGAAACGGCCGTCGAATCCGAATGGATCCGCCCGTCGACCCGGCTCGCGTCGCGCGTGCGGGGACCTCTGGATGCAAGCAGCAAGGACTGGAGAAGCTCGAATGGCACTGAACATCTACTACGACAAGGACGCGGACCTCGGCCGGATTCAATCGAAGAAGGTCGCGATCATCGGCTACGGCAGCCAGGGCCACGCCCACGCGCAGAACCTCCATCACTCCGGCGTCGAGGTCGTCGTCGGGCTGCGCAAGGACTCGGCGAGCTGGACCAAGGCCGAGGGGGCGGGGCTGCAGGTGGCGAGCGTGGCGGAGGCGGCTCGGGCTGCGGATCTCGTCATGCTGACCGTGCCGGACGAACTCGCGGCGTCGATCTACCGCGACGAGATCGCCCCGAATCTCCAGTCGGGCAAGACCATCGCGGTCGCCCACGGCTTCAATATCCACTTCCAGGCGATCGTGCCGCCGGCCGACGTGAACGTGATCATGATCGCGCCGAAGGGACCGGGACATACGGTGCGCGATCACTACGAGCAGGGGCGCGGCGTGCCGTGTCTGGTCGCGGTGCATCAGGACGCGACCGGAGACGCCTTCCAGATCGCCCTGGCCTACGCCTCGGCGATCGGCGGCGGCCGTGCGGGCATCATCGAGACGACCTTCCGCGAGGAGACGGAGACGGATCTCTTCGGGGAGCAGGCCGTGCTCTGCGGCGGCCTCACGTCGCTGATGCAGGCGGGCTTCGAGACCCTGGTGGAGGCGGGCTATGCGCCGGAGATGGCCTACTTCGAGTGCATCCACGAGACGAAGCTGATCATCGACCTGATCTACGAGGGTGGCATCGCCAACATGCGCTACTCGATCTCGAATACCGCCGAGTACGGGGACTTCGTCAGCGGTCCCCGGGTGATCGACGCCGGGGTGAAGGCGCGCATGAAGGAGGTGCTCGGCGACATCCAGTCGGGCGAGTTCGCCAAGCGCTTCATCCTCGAGAACCAGGCGGGCAACGTCGGCATGAACGCCCGCCGCCGCAAGGCCGCCGAGCACCAGCTCGAAGAAGTGGGGGCGCGGCTGCGGGGTCTGATGCCCTGGCTGGCGGAGAAGCAGTTGGTCGATCGGGCGAAGAACTAGCACGACCCGCTCGGACGTCCGGCTCGGATCGAGAGCGGGGTGCGGGCCAGGGGGTCGGCCGCGGGGAGGCACGATGCTCGAAGAGGAAGCGGATGGCCAGGGACGCCGCCGCCGCCGGGGCCGCCGCCGCAAACGCGCAAGGGCGGCTTCCGATAGCCGCGGCTTCGCCGTGTTGCTGCCCCAGCTGCTCACGACGGGCAATCTCGCGGCGGGCTTCTACGCCATCGTGAAGGCGAGTGGCGGCGACGTCGTCGTCGCCTCCTACGCCATCTTCGTGGCGGCGGTCTTCGACATCCTCGACGGCCGGGCAGCCCGCATGACCGGCAACGTGAGCCGCTTCGGCGCTGAGTACGACTCGATCGCCGATACCGTGTCCTTCGGTGTCGCGCCGGCCGTGCTGGCCTTCCATGCCGGTGACTTCGTCTCTCTGGGTTGGGCCGGTTGGGTGATGGCCTTCATCTACACCGCTTGTGCGTCGCTGCGGCTGGCGCGCTTCAACGTCTCGTCGGGGCGCTACCACGGCCGCTTCGACGGGCTGCCGACGCCCGCGGCCGCGGGGATGGTCGTGTCGGCCGTCTGGTTCAAGAACTTCCTCGTGGGACCGGAGGTCGGGCTCGGCCTGCCGTCGCTGATACCGGCCGTCGGTGTGACCAGCCTCGGGCTCTTGATGGTGAGCCCGATCCCGTACCACAGCTTCAAGTACGTGCGCTTCGGCCAGACCTACTCCGCCACGGTGATCCCGGTGATCGTCTCGATCGCGCTGATGCTGGAGCCGGGGCTGAACTTCTTCCTGGTGGGGCTGGCCTATGTGGTCTCGGGACCTGCCGGCCTGATCTACCGCTGGCGCACGGGCCGCGAGCTGATCCGCGTCGATCCCGACGGGCTCAGCTTCGGCGGTCACGAAGAGAACGACGAGGCCCGCGACGAACGCGAGGAAGGCGTGGAAGGCGGGAAAGACGATCCCGCGACGGGGTCGGATCGGGCGTCCGAGGCCGACACGGAGCCGGATCCGGGCGTGACGCCGATCGCGTCCCGCCGGCGATCTCGACCGGACCCCGAGCGCGGGAACGAGGGCATGCGATGAACGACCGACGAATCCGCATCTTCGATACGACGCTGCGCGACGGCGAGCAATCCCCCGGTTGCAGCATGAACCTCCAGGAGAAGCTCGCCCTGGCGCGGCAGCTCGAGCGGCTGGGCGTCGACGTCATCGAGGCGGGGTTCCCGATCGCGAGCGACGGCGACTTCGAGTCGGTGCGGGCGATCGCCAAGGAGCTCGAGCAGACGATCGTCTGCGGGCTCGCGCGCACCGGCGAGCTCGATGTCGAGCGCGCCGGCGAGGCCGTCGAGTCGGCCCGGCATCCCCGGATCCACACCTTCATCGCGACCAGCGACATCCATCTGAAACACAAGCTGCGCATGAGCCACGACCAGGTACTGGCCGAGGTCGATCGCGCCGTCCGGCAGGCACGGCGACTGGTCGACGACGTCGAGTTCTCCGCCGAGGACGCGACGCGCTCCGATTGGGACTATCTCGTGAAGGTCTTCTCGACCGCCGTGGCGGCCGGTGCCTCGACCCTGAACGTGCCGGATACGGTCGGCTACACGACGCCGGGCGAGTACGCCGCCCTGATCGAGTATCTGCGCGCGCACGTCGCGGGTGCGGACGACGTGGTCTTCTCGGTCCATTGCCACGACGATCTCGGGCTGGCGGTCGCCAACAGCCTCGCCGCCGTGCGGGCCGGAGCGGGACAGGTCGAGTGCACCGTGAACGGCATCGGCGAGCGCGCCGGGAACACCTCCCTCGAAGAGGTCGTGATGGCGTTGAAGACCCGGAGCGAGGTCTACGACGGGCGCGACACCCGCGTGAATACGCGCGAGATCTATCCCTCGAGTCGCCTGCTCTCGTCGATCACCGGCGTCCAGGTCCAGCCGAACAAGGCGATCGTGGGCGACAACGCCTTCGCCCACGAGGCGGGCATTCATCAGGACGGCGTCCTCAAGGCCGCCATCACCTACGAGATCATGACCCCGGCGTCGATCGGTCGCGCCTCGAACGAGCTCGTGCTGGGCAAGCACTCCGGCCGGCATGCCTTCCGGGACCGGCTGGCCGAGCTCGGCTTCGGCATCGAAGGCGAGGAATTCGAGCGGGCCTTCCGACGCTTCAAGACCCTGGCCGATGCCAAGAAGGTGATCTACAACGAGGATCTCGAGGCGATCGTGGCGGACTCGCTCGTCACCGTGGACGATCGCTTCGGCTTCGAGTCCCTGGTCCTCGCCTGCGGCAGCGACCGCGCCCCGACCGCACGGGTGCGACTGCGGATCGACGGCGAGCCGCAGGAGCGCGAGGCGAGTGGCGTGGGGCCCGTGGACG
Organism: uncultured Spirochaetaceae bacterium; assembly: GCA_964457385.1. GTDB lineage: Bacteria > Myxococcota_A > UBA9160 > UBA9160 > UBA4427 > UBA4427. The sequence continues at coordinate 7,117 of CAYWGW010000118.1, read as the reverse complement.
CGATCTTCCGGGCCGTCACGGAGCTCACCCAGACCTCGAGCGAGCTGATCCGCTATCAGGTCCATGCCGTGACCGCCGGCCTCGATGCCCAGGGCGAGGTGTCGGTGACGATCGAGGAGGCCGGTCGCCGGGTGATCGGCAACGGTGTCCACGAGGACGTGATGGTGGCGAGCGCCAAGGCCTACGTGCATGCCCTGAACAAGCTCGAGTGGCATAAACGACGGCACGGAGTCCACGAGCCGCGCGGGATCTGACGGCGGGGAGTCGGGAGAGGAGTGGAAGTGGCAGAGCGGATCGTCTTGCTGCCGGGGGACGGCATCGGACCGGAGGTGACGGAGCAGGCGCGGCTCGTGCTCGAGGCGGCGGCCGGCAAGCTCGGTCTGAAGCTCGAGTTCCAGCAGGAGCTGATCGGCGGCGCCTCGATCGACGCCCACGGCACGCCGCTGCGCGACGAGGTCGTAGCGGCGTGTCAGGCGAGCCGGGCGATCCTGCTCGGCGCGGTGGGGGGCCCGAAATGGGATGCGATGCCCGTCGACGTGCGCCCCGAGAAAGGATTGCTCGGGATCCGCAAGGCGCTCGGTCTGTTCGCGAATCTGCGTCCCGCCGCGGTCTTCCCGGCGCTGGCGGAGGCCTCCGCCCTGCGGCCGGAGATCGTGGCGGGGGTCGACCTGCTGGTCGTGCGGGAGCTGACCGGTGGGATCTACTTCGGCGAGCCTCGCGGTCGCACCGGCGATCGCGGCAGCCGGCGCGCGATCAACGCGATGGTCTACGACGAGTTCGAGGTGGCGCGCATCGCTCGCGTGGCCTTCGAGCAGGCGCGCCTGCGGAGGGGCCACGTCACCCACGTCCACAAGGCCAACGTGCTGGAGGTCTCGCAGCTCTGGATGGAGGTGGTGGACGAGGTCGCGAAGGACTACCCCGACGTCGAGCTCGCCCATCAGCTCGTCGACTCCTGCGCGATGCTGCTGGTGAAGGAGCCGAAGCGCTTCGACGTGATCGTGACGGGCAATCTCTTCGGGGACATCCTGTCGGACGAGGCGGCGATGATCACCGGCTCGCTGGGCATGCTGCCCTCGGCCAGCCTGGCGGAGGGCGGCTTCGGGCTCTTCGAGCCGGTCCACGGATCGGCCCCCGACATCGCCGGGCAGGACCTGGCGAATCCCCTGGCCGCCATCCAGAGCGTGGCGATGATGCTCGAGAGCACCTTCGCCGCGCCCGAGGCCGCGGCCGCCGTGCGGCGGGCGGTGGCGGACGTGCTCGAGGCGGGGCATCGGACTGGCGATCTGCTGCGGCCGGGCGAGAGCCGCCCGGCGGTCGGCTGCCATCGGATGGGCGAACTCGTGCTCGAGGCCCTTGCCCGTGGCTGAGGACCTTTCCGGGAAGCCGACCTCCGCGCCCCACATCGTCGTCTTCGGAGCCACCGGTCACCTCGGACGGGAGCTGATCGATCGACTCGCCGAGAGCCGCTGGCCCGTTGGCGAGCTCGTGTGTGTGGCGTCCCCGGAATCTGCGGGGGTCGACGTGGAGTTCCGGGGCGAGTCCCTCGACGTGCTGATCGAGCCGCCGCGACTACAGGGCTACGACCTCGTCTTCGTCTGCACCCCGGAGGCGGTCAGCCTCGAGGTCGTGCGCGAGGCCCTGCGGGCGGAGGTGCCGTGCATCGACTGCAGCGGGTCGCTCGTGGAGCGGGACGAGGTCCCGATGCCCCTGCGCGCGGCGGAGCTCGAGGGCGAGGCCTCCGGCCTCGAGGCCGCCCCGCTGCTGGCCCTCGCCAGCGGCACGACGATCGCCTGGACCCCGATCCTGGAGGCGCTCGAAGTGGCCGTCGGGCTGCGCCGGGTGGTGGGCACGGTGCTCTCCAGCGCCTCGGCGCGGGGACGCCGGGGCGTGGCGGCGCTCTCCGAGGAATCGATCGCGCTCTTCAATCAATCGGATCTGCCCGAGAGCGGTCCCGCCGGACAGCCCGTGGCCTTCGACGTGATTCCCGACGCTGGGATCGACGGGCCGAGGGTGGCCCGGGAGATCCAGCGCCTCTTCGGAGGCACGTTCGGGCTGGCGCTCTCCCACGTCGAGGTGCCGACCTTCGTCGGCGAGGGAGCCACGCTCGCGATCGAGCTCGAGGCACCGCTGGCGCAGGAGGAGATCGAGGCCCTGCTCGGGAAGATCGAGGGACTGACCTTCATGCCCACGGGCCCGGGCTCCCGCGGGCTCGAGCCGGTCGAGGTCGGGAGTGCCCGCTCGCCCAGTCGGCCGACGCTGCGGGACAGCGCTGGCCGCAGCGACGTCCTGGTGGGACCCCTGCGTTCCGATCCCTCCCTGGAACCGGACCGCGGGTGGCTGCTCTGGCTCAGCATCGACCCGCTCGGACTGGCCGCCGAGCACGCCCTACGGCTGGCGATGCGGCGGCTCGGCCTATCGTGAGCCCGGCGTCGTCGCTTCCGGCGCCGCCCGGGGAGCGGAGCTTCCGGCTGGTGCTGGAGTACGACGGCGCGGAGTTCGAGGGCTGGCAGGCGCAGTCCGGGGCGCGCCCGGCCCGCACGGTGCAGTCGACGCTCGCCCAGGCGCTCGAGTCGATCACAGACGCCCGCGCGCGGGTCCGCGGGGCGGGCCGCACGGACGCCGGGGTCCATGCGCTCGGACAGGTGGCGAGCGTACGCGTCGCGACCCGACTCGCGCCCGGGTCCCTGCTGCGGGCGCTGAACGCGCGGCTTCCGGCGGATCTGGCGGTCGTGGCGCTCGATGAGGTGCCGGACGACTGGGACGCCCTGCGCGAGGCGCGGAGCAAGCTCTACCGCTACCAGATCTGGAATGGGGCCTGCCGCTCGCCGCTCCGCGCCCGTCATTGGACCTGGGTGAGGGAGCCACTCGACCTGAAGGCGATGGCGGCGGCGGGGCGGGCCTTCGAGGGGCGTCACGATTTCGCGGCCTTTCGGGCGTCGGGCTCCTCCGCGCGCACGAGTGTGCGAACGCTGACGGCGCTCCGGGTCGAAGGGTCATCAGGGGCCGAGGTGGTCATTGAAGCAGCGGGAGAGGGCTTCCTCCGCCACATGGTGCGCAATCTGGCGGGCACCCTGATCGAGATCGGTCGCGGGCGCGGATCGCCGGAGCAGGCGCTAGAGATCCTGGCCTCCCGTGATCGGGCCCGCGCCGGGCCGACGGCGCCGGCCCACGGGCTGGTGCTGGTCTGCGTGCAGGACTCGTGGGTCGATGGGGCCGCGTCGTCGGAGCGAAGCCGTTGACGAAAGCATCGCCGTTGGGTATCTCTCCGCCTCCTCGGCGCGCCTCCCGCGGGCGAGGGGTGTGCTCGCGCCGAAACCTGGGCCGGAATTCCGGAATCGATCGGGAATCGAGCTGGAATTCAACTGGAACTGAGGAGCAGGGACTCGAGATGGCCAACCGTGCCTTTGCCGCGACGAGAAGCGTGAGCGCCGACGAGGTCGAGCGCAGCTGGTTCGTCGTGGATGCCGAAGACCTCGTCCTGGGACGGCTTGCCACGCGGGTCGCCAGCATCCTGCGCGGCAAGCACAAGCCGGCGTTCACGCCCCATGCGGATACGGGGGACCATGTGATCGTGGTCAATGCCGAGAAGGTCGTCCTGACCGGCCGCAAGCGCGAGAACAAGATCTATTACCGACACACTGGCTACATGGGCGGCGTCAAGTCGACGACTGCGGACAAGCTGCTGTCCTCGGCTCATGCCGACCGCGTCGTGCGGGAGGCCGTGCGCGGGATGCTCCCCAAGAACGGCCTTGGCCGACAGATGCTCGGGAAGCTGCGCGTGTACGCGGGCCCCGAACATCCCCATGCGTCCCAGAAGCCGGAGGAGCTCTCTCTTGTCTAGTGCCCTTTCAACAAGCGGAATGTCCGGCCGAGCCCCGAAGGCCACGCAGGCCACGGGCAAGCGGAAGAGCGCGATCGCGCGCGTGCGACTCTCCTTCGGCTCGGGTCAGATCCGTGTGAACGGTCGTGCGATGGACGAGTACTTCCCGCGCGAGGCGCTCCAGATCATGGTGCGCACGCCCTTCGACAAGACCGAGAGCCTGGGGCGTTACGACATCGACGCGCGGCTCTCGGGTGGAGGCCCGACGGGCCAGGCCGGCGCTCTGCGCCACGGCATCGCCCGGGCGATCGAGAAGCTCGATCCGAACCTGCGCTCGACGCTGAAGCGGGCCGGATTCCTGACGCGCGATCCCCGCAAGAAGGAGCGCAAGAAGTACGGTCAGAAGGGCGCTCGAGCGCGCTTCCAGTTCTCGAAGCGCTAATCGCGACCGCCCGATGAGGCCTCAAGAGCAGGCCTGAACGGGTCCGAGAGTTCCGAAGAAGCCCCGCCGCTGCGTATGCGCACGGCGGGGCTTCTGCGTATGAGGGAGGGGCCGGGGCTGCGCGGACAGCCGACGCGTCCGTGATTGGCGAGTGGCACACGGCGCACGGCCTACGGCGCACGGCGCACGGCCCCGGGTGGTGTGGGGTCCGCTGGATGCTTCGGTCGGGCAGGGCGCTGGCGAGTCTCGAGGTCGCGGGCTATACCAGACGGCCCCCCTGGTCGAAGCCGATGCGACCGATTTCGTGGCTCGCAGCATCAGACAGACTGCGAGCGGCCGCTGTGTTGAGACCAGCCGATTCTCCGCCGCCTGGTCAAGTCCATGAGCTGGATTCGCTTTCGTCGATCCAGAACTCGAGCGCGGAGCCTCCCCCGATGACGCTTTACTGTACGCAGGATCCCAGGGAGCCCGGTCTCTCCGCGTCGGAGATGGGATGGCGACCAGGCGAGCTACTGTTGACGCGACGCTCGGATGATGGCCGTTGGGGAGTTCCGGATGGCTTCGTCAAAGTGGCGGACTCCGGCGTGCAGGCGGTGGAGCGCGGGGATCGGGCCAGGCGGGTGTACATCGTGAATCTCTGCTTCGAGGCCGAGGCGCTCACACCGTGGCAGACGTCGACGCGCGCGCAAACGCTGGAGCTGGGGTTCGTAGGCGCGGACGCGCTGTCCGGGCGCTTCGTGCCGATCCGCGAGGTCTGGATCCGGGGTGGGCGCTCGGGACGGATCGAGGAGTTGGTCCGCTAATGGTCGAAGAACCCCCGGCGCGGGTGGCTCCCGCGGCTAGGGGAGCCCGTCGAGGGCGGCGGGAACGGACGGGGCCCTGACAGGGGAACGGGTGAGGGGAGCGCAAGCGATGAGTCCGAGACCGACCAAGTACATCTTCGTGACCGGCGGCGTGATGTCGTCTCTCGGCAAGGGGCTGGCGTCGGCCTCGATCGGCGCGCTGCTCGAGGCCCGCAGTCTTCGGGTCACCTTCCTCAAGCTCGATCCCTATCTGAACGTCGATCCGGGCACGATGAACCCATTCCAGCACGGCGAGGTCTACGTCACCGAGGATGGTGCCGAGACCGACCTCGACCTCGGCCACTACGAGCGCTTCACGACGACCACCCTGGCTCGCGTGAACAACATGACGGCCGGGCGGATCTACGACTCGGTGCTCTCCCGGGAGCGCCGCGGCGACTATCTCGGGGGCACCGTCCAGGTAATCCCCCACGTGACCGACGCGATCAAGGAGGCGATCCGGGCAGCGGCCCAGGACGTCGACGTGATCCTGGTGGAGATCGGGGGCACCGTCGGCGACATCGAGTCGCTGCCCTTCCTCGAGGCGATCCGCCAGTTCCGCGGCGACGTCGGCCGCGAGAACTGCTGCTTCATCCACGTGGCCCCGGTGATCTACCAGTCGACGGCGGGCGAGGTGAAGACCAAGCCCGTCCAGCACTCGGTGAAGGAGCTGCAATCCGTCGGCCTCGCACCCGACATCATTCTGTGTCGGACTGACCGCTTCCTGTCGAAGTCCATCAAGTCGAAGATCGCGCTCTTCTGCAACGTCGACGAGGACGCCGTCATCACGGCCAAGGACGTCGACTCGATCTACGAGGTGCCGCTCTGCTTCGCGAAGGAGAACCTCGACGAGAAGATCGCCCAGGTCCTCAACATGTGGACCGGGCGCCCGGATCTGCGCCATTGGGAGCGCCTCTTCAACATCCAGCGCAACCCCGACCGGGTCATCCGCATCGGCATGGTCGGGAAGTACGTCGACCTGACGGAGAGCTACAAGAGCCTGAACGAGGCGCTCTTCCACGGCGGCTTCGCCTGCGATGCCGACGTCCAGATCGAGTACTTCGACTCCGAGAAGCTGGTCGACGCGAGCGTGCTCGAGCATCTCGACGGGATCCTCGTGCCCCACGGCTTCGGCTCCCGGGGCGTCGAGGGCAAGATCCGCGCGATCCAGTACGCCCGCGAGCACGACGTTCCCTTCCTCGGTATCTGCTTCGGGATGCAGCTCGCCTGCTGCGAGTACGCCCGCCACGTGGCCGGCCTCGAGGGTGCGAACTCGACCGAGGTCGACCCGGATACACCGCATCCCGTGATCGACCTGCTACCGGAGCAGCGGGAGATCGAGGACAAGGGCGCGACCATGCGCCTCGGGTCCTACCCCTGCCTGCTGCAGCCGGGCTCGAAGGCCGCCCATGCCTACGGCACGACCGAGATCAGCGAGCGCCATCGCCACCGCTACGAGTTCAACCCTGCCTACCGCGATCGGCTCCAGGCAGCGGGGCTGCTCTTCTCGGGCTCGAGTCCCGACGGCAGGCTCGCCGAGCTGATCGAGCTGCCGGAGCATCCCTTTTTCGTCGCCTCCCAGTTCCATCCCGAGTTCAAGTCGAAGCCCTTCGCCCCCCACCCCCTCTTCGAAGCCTTCGTCCGGGCCGCCAGCCTGCGCCAGGCCACGCAGGTGCGTCCGGCGCCGCCGGCGCCACCGCCGGCCGGCGATGGTCCCAAGGTCACGGGCTGAGCGGGGACGGGCGGCGGGATCAGCGCGCGGGCAAGGCGACGAGAACCGTCTCCCCTCATCCAGGTCGATTCGGGGCCTGGTTTCCCGCCACCGGGGCTGCCGCCCTTGTCATTCCTGTCTCGGGTCCGCTAAAACCTGCTATCGCGTGGGGCGTTAGCTCAGCTGGCTAGAGCGCCGTGTTCACACCGCGGAGGTCGGTGGTTCGAGTCCACTACGCCCCACCATCCATCCAGACCGTCGGCCCCCGGGTCGACGATCGTGGCCCGGTAGCTCAGCTGGAT
>CAYWGW010000117.1:0-13164 GCA_964457385.1 uncultured Spirochaetaceae bacterium | reverse complement strand
CGCGCCCGCTTCGAGCAGAGCAGCGAGTCCGCCACCTTCGGTGGAACGCCCTTGATGACGGCCGAGAAAAAGCGGGGACACGTGGTGTTCGCCAAGCCTGGCCGGATGCGCTGGTCGTACGAGGAGCCCGAGCGAAGTGAGGTCGTGAGCAACGGGACGACGCTGTGGATCTACGATGTCGAGGCGCGGTCGGCGACTCGGCTTGCGGTCACCGCAGGCTTCCTGAGCGGTGCGGCCCTGCAGTTCCTGCTCGGTGACGGCAAGATCCTCGAGTCCTTCGACGTGGAGGTGCGCGACTGCAGCGTCGACGAAGGATGGGTGAGCCTCGATCTGGTGCCTCGCCGCGAGTCCTCCTATGAAAGACTGGGTCTGGTCGCGGATCGCGACTCGGGTGACGTCATGGCGACCTCGGTGCTGGACCTCTTCGGCAACCTGACGCGGGTCCGCTTCGAGCAGGTCGAGGTCAATGTCGGACCGGATCGCGAGGCCTTCGAGCTCTCGGTTCCGGAGGGCGTCGAGATCATCGAGTACGAGGCGTTGCCCGGAGGCTGAGCCGTGGCGAGGACCCGATCGCGAAGAGTTGCTACCCGAATTGCTGCGATCGCTCGAGAGCGCAGCCGGACCGGGATTACTGGACAGCGGCCGACCGTCTTCAGCGCGCCCCGCAGCCCTTTTCCTGGCAGGCGACACGCAGGTCGGGAGCGGCATTTTCCCGACGTTCGCGTCCGGATCTCGGCAGCGGCCTGGCGCCAATGCCGCATGAATTTGCACTCCCACGTCGGGAAACCGGGTCGAGAATGCCGGGTACTCATGGGCGTGCAGCTCCGGGAAGGTGCACAGCCGGATCGGCCTCGTGGCGACGAATCGCGGAGTCCTGGTTGCACCGATCGGGGCAGGAATGTTCGGGATCGAACTCCGAAGTCTTTCTAAAACAGAGGTTTATAGCTTCCGGGTGCCGGTCCTGCGTGCTTGACACCGCAACCCGAGCCGATACACTCGAAAAGGGCCAAAATATCTTTAATTTCGAGAGGTTCGACCAATTTCTCCATTCGAACAAGCGGGCGGGGCGCAGTTTGGGATCGTCGCTCTCCGGTCCTTTCCAGCGGCCCGCCGAGACGATGAACGCGACCTGCAGCAGCGGCTGGGCGTGCCCAGAGGTCGATTGTGGAGGCGGAGGCCGCGGCGAAGGGCGAATGAAGGCGTGAACGGGGGAAACGAAAGATGGACGCGCCCTGGCCGACTCGAGACGGCAGCAGGCAGGGGACAGAGCGCGAGAAGAGCACGAGAGAAGAAAAGGCAGGACAGAGGTGGGAAAGAGCAGCCCTCACGCACGACAGCTCGGCCGCCGCGAATTCTCGGCTGAATTCATGCGGGAAACGACCCGAATCGCGGGAAGAAAGAGGGGACGACTCGTGGCGAAACAAGGGCTCGATCCCGCGTCTCGGCGACTCCGGTCGCGTCGGTTCTCGCCGGAGGGTTCTTCAGGATGCCGTTACCTGCGGCACACACTTTGCATCGGCATTCCCGTGAGATGGTCGAGCAGAACTCGGGATGACAGTGGTGGATGACGGCTTTATCTCGCAATCGATCGCGAGACGAGGCAACGAGGAGATGGCGGAATGAGCGAGCATGATTCGGATTCCGGCTCGGGGCGCAAGGGCTTCGTTCGTGACGTGATGCGGCGAATCGCGCCGGCAGGGGGTGGACGTCCCGCGGATGAGCCGGAACTGGAAACGTCGTCGGAGGCCGGCCGTGACCGGCCGGCCGGCGATGCCGAGCGACTGCAGGACGCCATGCGCTTTTTCGGGAGTGACTCGAACGAGTTCCGGCACCGGCTCGATCGGATGCTGGCGGATTTCGAGACGTTGCGCCGGCGTTACGAGCAGTCCCGAACGCAACATCACGATGCGGAGCGCCAGAACGAGAAGCTGGTGGCCATGCTGCAGGAGGCGAAGCAGCAGATCGAACTCCTCAAGGAGGAGGTCGACAAGCTCTGCACGCCGCCGAACACCTACGGCATCTTCGTTCGGGCCAACAAGGACGGGACCTCCGAGATCTTGATGGATGGGCGACCCATGCGGGTGAACGTGCATCCGAATCTCGATCCCTTCCAGCTCGAGGAAGGGCAGTATGTAGTACTCAACGAGGCCTTCAACATCATCGAAGGCGGTGACTACACGCGCCGCGGTGAGGTCTGCCACGTCATCGACATGATGTCCGACAGCCGCGTCATCGTCACAGGTCATACCGACGACGAACGGGTCGTGACGCTCTCGGAGCCGTTGCGTGCGGAGGCCATCAAGGTGGGTGATCCGATCCTGGTGGACATGCGGACCCAGTACGCCTTCGAGAGGCTGCCTCGATCGTCCGTGGAAGAGGTGGTGCTCGAGGAGGTTCCGAACGTCACCTACGACGACATCGGCGGGCTCGGAAGCCAGATCGAGATTCTCCGGGACTCGGTCGAGCTGCCCTACATGCATCCGGAGGTCTTTCTCGAGCATAAGCTTCGGCCGCCGAAGGGCATCCTGCTCTACGGTCCCCCCGGCTGCGGGAAGACGTTGATCGCGAAGGCCGTTGCGAACAGCCTGGCCAAGAAGATCGAGGAGCGGACCGGCAAGGTCACGACCGCCTACTTCCTCAACGTGAAGGGCCCCGAGCTTCTGAACAAGTACGTGGGCGAGACGGAGAGCAAGCTCCGCGAGGTCTTCAAGAAGGCTCGGGACAAGGCGAGCCAGGACGTGCCTGTAGTGGTCTTCTTCGACGAGATGGATTCGCTGTTTCGGATGCGCGGATCGGGGATCTCCTCGGACATGGAGGCGACGGTCGTGGCGCAGTTCCTGTCCGAGATCGACGGCGTCGAATCGCTCGAGAACGTGATCGTGATTGGTGCGAGCAATCGACAGGATCTGATCGATCCCGCGGTGCTTCGTCCCGGACGGCTGGACCTCAAGGTCAAGGTGTCTCGACCGGATCGGGACTCGGCCCGGGAAATCGTCAAGAAGTACCTCACTCCGGATCTTCCCCTCCACGAGGAGGTCGTGGCGCGCCACGGAGGGGACCGCAACGAGGCGTGCCTGAAGATGATCGACGAGGTCATCGAAACCATGTACTCGACGGGCGACGAGAACAAATTCCTCGAGGTGACCTACGCCAAGGGCGAGCGCGAGATCTTCTACTTCAAGGATTTTTCGAGCGGCGCAATGCTCGAAAACATCGTCGCGCGCGCAAAGAGGAAGGCGGTCAAGCGCTTCCTCGAGGGGGGCGAGCACGGGATCCGGGCTTCCGACATGATCGAATCCGTGCGCGAGGAGTTCAAGGAGAACGAGGATCTTCCGAACACCACCAATCCCGACGACTGGGCGCGGATCTCCGGTCGAAAGGGCGAGCGGATCATCAACGTCCGCACGCTCATCACGGGCATGGAGCGCAAGGAGCAGACGATCGAGAATGTGTCGGCCGGCCAGGGTCAATACCTCTAGGCATAGGCGTTCGATCCGGCTCTCCGATGAGGAGAAATGGTCCCGCTCGGGCCGGCGGATTTCGACGCGGGATTCGACGAGCATGTTCGACCCCGCCGGCTCGAAGGGCGGATCCGAGAAAGTCCCCGTCGCGACGATGACGGAGGGCGGGAGAGAGGTCGAGGAAGACAGGGGACGGGAGCGTGGCGTTCGCTCCGGTCACGGGGAGCGCGGGCTCTGCGCTCCCGTTGAACGAATCGAGGAAGCAGGTCAATCGACATGGCGATTCCCACAATCATGGGTACGGAGATCGAGTTCGGGATCATGGTCAAGAACGACCCTGATTTCGATCCGATCTCGTCCTGCGTACTCCTCGTGAACGCCTATCGTGAAGACCCCGACAATCACATTCTCTGGGACTACGACCAGGAAAATCCGCTTGCCGACGCCCGGGGTTTCCAGGTCGAGGGCGAGAAGTACACGCCGAATCAGCAGGAGAACATCGCCCGCAACAAGACGCTGATCAACGGGGCCCGCTTCTACGTCGATCATGCGCATCCCGAGTATTCGAGTCCCGAAGTGACGAATGCGCGTGATCTCGTGGTTCACGAGAAGGCGGGCGAACGCATCATCGAGATCAGCCGTCGCGAGGCCAACCAGTTGCTGCCCGCTGGCGTGCAGATGCTGATCTACAAGAACAACAGCGATCGGAAGGGAAACAGCTACGGTTGCCACGAAAACTACCTGATGGATCGCCGTACGTCCTTCAAGCAGATCGTGGAGCCGCTCCTGCCCTTTTTTGCCACACGGCAGATCTGGTGCGGCGCGGGCAAGGTGGGAAGCGAGAATCGCGCGCATCCTTGTTCCTACCAGCTCTCGCAGAGAGCCGACTTCTTCGAGACCGAGGTCGCTCTCGACACGATGGTGAAACGTCCGATCGTGAATACACGCGACGAGCCCCACGCGGATCGAGAGAAATATCGGCGACTTCATGTGATCGTGGGGGACTCCAACATGTCGGAGTTCACGATCTATCTGCGCAATGGCGTGACCGCGCTCATCCTGGCGATGATCGAGGACGGTGCGATTTCGAAGAGTCTTTCGCTGAGAGATCCGGTGAGGGCGATGCGGGAGGTTTCCCACGATGTTTCGCTGTCCCAGCCGATCACGATGGACGATGGCAGTGCCCGCACGGCGATCGAGGTCCAGAACGAATTTCTGGAGATGGCCCTCGCCTACACGTCCTCGCGTTCCCTCGACCCCGTCCAGAAGGACGTGCTGCAGAAGTGGCAAGATGTGATGGAAACCCTTTCCCGTGATCCGATGGAACTCGATGGGAAGATCGACTGGGTCATCAAGAAGCGACTGATCGAGAGCTACATGGCCCGCAAGAACCTCGAGTGGGGCGACTCGCAGATCCAGATGCTCGATTTGCAGTACCACGACTCCCGCCCGGACAAGGGGCTCTATCATCTGCTCGAGCGTCAGGGCAAGGTCGAGCGAATCGTCACCGACGAAGAGATCCAGAGGGCGGTATTCGCTCCGCCGAGGGATACGAGAGCCTTTTTCCGGGGTGAATGCCTGCGCCGCTACCCGAACGAGGTCTTTGGTGTGAACTGGGATTCGATCTCGTTCGGACTCGCGGACGAGTCGATCAAGAGAGTGATGATGACGGAGCCCTCGAAGGGCACGAGTGAATTCGTCGAGGCGCTGCTCGACCGGTCCGCGACGGCGGCCGAGCTGCTCGACAACATGGGGGTCTGACGCCTCGAGCCCGGGGTCGCCCGATGCCGCCTTCGGGCTCGGAGCTCTCACAGGAGACGAGGGAAGGAACCCCAGTCCAGGAGGACACCGAAATGGCTACTTTCATCCGGCAGCTGAAGGAAAAGAAGGCTTCGCGACGAGACTTCGCGGGGTCCGGTGCGGATCCGGTGCCGTTCTACATGGCAGCGGGTGAGCAGAAGCAGAAATCCAAGGGCGGTGGCGAAGAGGAGGGCGACGCCGGCGAAGAGGGTGGACAGAAGCTCAAGGAGAAGGGCGAGGAGCTCAAGGAGGAGATGGACAATCTCCTCGACGAGATCGATTCGGTGCTCGAGGAGAATGCGGAAGAGTTCGTGAAGAACTACGTCCAGCGCGGCGGGCAGTAGGCGGTCAGTAGTAGTCCGCGCCCGACGAGCCCGGGTCTCGCAGCGAGCCTCGACAGGCTCCATCTATGGGGGGAAAATTGCCGCTTCGTGGCCGCTATCAAGGATCGAGCTTCTTCGAGCTGTTGCAGACGGACGCGCCGCAACTATTGCCGGACCTCTCGGCCTGGGACCGAACGCACGGCGGACCGTCCCTGCCGCACGGCACGACCGTCCTCGCGTTCCGATTTCAGGACGGTGTCGTCGTGGCGGGGGATCGACTCGCGACCGCGGGCCACGCCGTAGCCTCTCGGGATGTCGTCAAGGTCTTCGAGACGGATCCCCACTCGCTGATGGCGATCTCGGGTGCCGCGGGTCCCAGCATCGAGATGGCTCGGATCCTGTCGGTCGAGCTCGAGCACTACGAGAAGATCGAGGGCGAGCCCCTCGAGCTCGAAGGCAAGGCCAACAAGCTGTCCCAGATGGTGCGGGTGAACCTGCCGGCCGCGATGCAGGGGCTTGCCGTCGTGCCCCTCTTCGCCGGGTTCGATACGCGCCGGAAGATCGGTCGGCTCTGGAAATACGACATCACCGGAGGGCGTTACGAGGAGGCGGAGTTCGACGCAACGGGCTCCGGCGGTCTCTACGCCCGCGAGTCCCTCAAGTACGGCTGGTCGAAGGATCTCACGCGGGACGCGTCGATCCGGGTGGCCGTTTCTGCCCTGACGGCCGCGGCCGACGAGGATCGGGCAACGGGAGGCGTCGACCTCGAACGCGGGATCTATCCGATCATCAAGGTCTGTACGTCCGCCGGCCATGACGATGCGAGCGAGGAGGATATCGCCCGGCACTATCGCGAAATCCTCGAATCCCGTTCGAGAGGGGGCAATCTCTGATGTCGATGCCGTTCTACGTCTCACCCGAACAGGTGATGGCGGACAAGGCCGAGTTCGCCCGCAAGGGCATCGCGCGGGGAAAGTCGATCGTCGCTCTGGAGCACCAGGGTGGGGTTCTGCTGATGGCGGAGAACTCGACGAGTCTGCAGAAGATTGGCGAGCTCTACGATCGGCTCGCGTTCGCCGGGGTCGGGAAGTTCAGCGAATTCGATCAGCTCCGGAAGGTCGGGGTCCGCTTCGCGGATACCAAAGGCTATGCCTACAGCCGGGAGGACGTCCGAGGAAAGGGACTGGCGAATGCGTTCTCTCAGGTGATCGGGGATGTCTTCACGCGCGAAATGAAGCCCCTCGAGATCGAGATCATCGTCGCGGAGGTTGGCGACGATCGGTACGAGGACCACAAGAAGAACTCGCTCTACCGAGTGAAGTACGACGGCTTCATCAGCGACCACTCCGGGTTCTGCGTGATCGGCGGTAACGTCGAAGAGGTCGAGACGGTGCTGAGGAGCGACTATCGAGAGGGTATGCCCTCAGGGGATGCGGCACGTCTGGGGCTTCGCGCCCTGAGCGCCGGCGCGGAACGGAGCTCGGCTTTGGACGCCGGGAGTCTCGAGGTCTGTCGGCTGGATCGCGGGCGCGGCGGCCGCAAGTTCTGCCGTCTTTCTTCCGATGAGGTTCAGGCTATTTTAGACTCCTGAGTATCGCGTACCCCGAACGAACGGGGTGTGCTTCGTTCGAGAACGGTCAGGCGGCCTTGTGCAAAAGCGGATCTACGGCATCGAGACCGAGTACGGGATCATCTTCACGCCCGAGGGCCGGAAGACCCTGCCCGTCGAGAAGGCGATCCGCTTTCTCTTCGAGAAGCTCATCACGACCGAGCATTTCCTGAACGTCTTTCTCGAGAACGGCGCCCGTTTCTACCAGGATACGGGCTGTCATCCCGAGTACGCCACGCCCGAATGTGCCGCTCCGGGACAGCTGATCATCTACGACAAGGCGGGCGAGCGAATCCTCGAGGACCTCCAGATCTACGCCGAGGAGAAGATCCGGGAGGAACGGATCGCCGGCAAGCTCTCGATCTTCAAGAACAACACGGATTTCGTGGGCAACAGCTATGGCTGCCACGAGAACTACCTCGTCGACCGCGACGTCGATTTCTACTACCTCGCCGAGCAACTGATTCCCTTCCTGGTGACCCGCCAGATCTACACCGGAGCCGGCAAGGTCTTCCAGACCCAGGATGGTATCCACTACTGCGTCTCCCAGCGGGCGCAGCACATCTACCAGAAGATCTCCGGAACCACCACCAACGACCGCTCGATCATCAACACACGCGACGAGCCTCATGCGGACCGCGAGAAGTATCGACGGTTGCACGTGATCGTCGGTGACTCGAACATGAGCGAGTACACCAACTTCATCAAGGTCGGAACCTGCTCTGTCGTCCTCCAGATGATCGAGGACAACTACATCAACAAGGACTTCACGCTCCGCAATCCCGTCAAGGCGATCAAGGACATCACCTATGACACGAGCTGCAATCGGCGGCTCCGACTCGACAACGGCCGCGAGTATTCGCCGATCGAGATTCAGCGCGAGTACTGCGAGATGGCCCAGAAGTACATCGAGCAGTACCCCGTCTCCGAGGACCACAAGCAGGCCGTCCGGATGTGGCAGCACGTGCTGGACTGTCTCGATACCGATCCCGACCGGCTCGACCGTCAGATCGACTGGGTGATCAAACGCAAGCTGATCCAGTCCTGGGTCGATAGACATCGAACGAGCTGGAGCGATCCGCGGGTGCTGATGCTGGATCTGCAGTATCACGACATCAGGCGAGAGCGCAGCCTCTACTACCTGCTGGAGCGCAAAGGCGCGGTCGATCGACTCTTCACCGACGAGGAGGTCGATCTGGCCAAGAGCGAGCCTCCCCCGGATACCCGAGCGAAGATGCGCGGTGAGTTCATCAAGCTCGCTCGGGAGAACTCGATCCAGTACGACCTCGACTGGTCCAACATCCGGCTCGGCAACCTTTTGAACGTCCGCGTGATCTGCAACAATCCCTTCGAGACGGACACGGAGAAGGTGGCGGAGCTGGTGCGAACGATTCAGAAGACCAATCTGCGCAAGACGAGCCTCTCGAAGCTCGTCATCCAGTCCTAGGTATCCAGGGCGATGGCCTCCTCGGAGACCGGCCGGCCCGGAGACGTGATCCAGGACGATCCTCCCGGCTCGAAAGTGCGACTCGAAGCCATCCGCGGGATGCCAGAGGCGAGTTCGGATCCGTCAATGCGGGCAACGCGAGAAGAGGCGGAGCCGACCGAAGGCGATCGGCGTGGGCTTCCCATCTGGCTCTTTCTGGTGGTCTTCGTGGTCTTCTCGCTGGCTCTGGTCTGGCAGGTGCTGGAGGCGAGACGGCTCGAGGGCGCGGTCGCGACGCTCGAACAGGACTTGACCGAAGCCCGAACGCTGTTGGGCGCCCATCGTGACCATCTGGGCGAGATCCGAGCTGGTGTAGAGGCCGTCAGCGAGCGACTCGGCGAGCTGCGTCGCCTGGTCGAGGCTGGACCCGAAACGATCCAGGATGCAGACGACCGGCGCGCTTCTGTCGGCTCCGGGTCTGAGCCTGGTCCGGAGATCTCCCCCGGCTCCGTCTCCATCCCGGCGCGTCTCCCCGAGTCCTGAATCGTTTTCCCAGACCCTGCGGTGGACGCATCTGTGCGTCAAGCCCGCACCGATCACGGGGTTCACTCGTGACCCGCCTCACCCCGGTCCCGCTGGATCGTCTGGCTCCATCGTAATTTGCCTCAACTTCTGCGCATTCCCGCCGATGGAGAACCACGGACACCGTCGCTCCCCCTATGGCGCTCGTCCTTGGAGATCCGGATGATTCTCGATGCCATCGCCGGCTGGTTCTCTCACGACCTCGCGATCGACCTGGGAACCGCCAACACACTCGTCTACAGCAAGGGCCACGGCGTCGTCTGCTCGGAGCCCAGCGTCGTCGCAGTCACCTCCGATCGGAAATCGGGGGCGACCCGCGTGAGAGCGGTGGGCCACGCCGCCAAGGAGATGCTGGGCCGCACGCCCGGATCGATCACTGCCGTGCGTCCGATCAAGGACGGCGTGATCGCCGACTTCGAGATCACCGAAGCGATGCTTCGCTACTTCATCCAGCGGGCTCACAATCGCCGGACTCTCGCGCGGCCGCGGATCGTGATCTGCGTACCCCCCTGCATCACCAGCGTGGAGAAGCGCGCCGTTCGCGAATCGGCTCTCTCCGCTGGCGCGCGTGAGGTCTTTCTGATCGAGGAGCCGATGGCGGCTGCGATCGGGGCCGGACTCGACGTCACGGCGCCCACCGGCAACATGGTCGTCGACATCGGTGGGGGCACGACGGACGTCGCCGTGATCTCGCTCTCGGGGATCGTCACGTCCCGATCGATCCGTACGGGCGGGGACAAGATGGACGAGGCGATCATCAACTACGTCAAGCGCAAGTACAACATGCTGATCGGAGAGCGGACCGCCGAGGACGTCAAGATGAAGATCGGCACCGCCTCGAGCGAGAGCAAGACGACCGAGATGGAGATCAAGGGCCGGGATCTCGTGGCCGGAATTCCGAAGGTCGTCTCGACCACCAGCGACGAGATGCGCGAGGCGTTGATCGAGCCGATCCATTCGATCGTGGAGACGGTGCACCTCACGCTCGAGAAGACGCCACCAGAGCTCGCGGCCGACATCGTCGATCGTGGGATCATGCTGGTCGGCGGAGGTTCCCTGCTCCGGGATCTCGATCAGCTCCTGCGCCAGGAGACGCGGCTGCCGATCCTTCGGAGCGAGGATCCGTACACGGCCGTGGTTCAGGGCGCCGGCAAGGCGCTCGACAACATTGCCCTGCTGAGAGAAGTCGCCCTCGCCTGAGAGCGTCCTGGTCACGGGCCGAGTCAGTACTTCGCGATCACCTCGTCGCCGAATCGCTCGACCCAGTCGATCTTGGATTGCAACGTCATCGTATCCGGCTCGTACGGATTCCGATAGCCGACGGTCAGGTCCGTCACGCCGATCTCCTCGAGACGCCGCATGTCGTCGATCGTGAAGACCGGCATGCCCGCGGAGATGATGAGCGGCTCGTTCTCCCGACCGAACTCCTTGCGGAAAGCCTCGAGGACCCCGATCCGTTCGATCAGCTCCGGCTCGCTCAGGCTGATGAAGCTGAATCCGTCGGCGTAACGCGCCGCTCGCCGATAGGCCGCCCTGCTGTGCCCACCGATCACGATCGGCGGGCATTTCGAGGGTGTCGGGCAGAGCTTGATGCGGGGAATCTCGTAGTACTGGCCATGCCAGTCGAAGTAATCCCCGGTCATCAAACCCCGAATGATCTGGATCATCTCGTCCATCCGCGGGCCGCGGGACTCCCATTCCTGGGAGCAGGCCTGGAAGTCCTCGATCCAGGGACTGAGCCCGACACCCAACACGAAGCGCTCGTCGGTGAAGACCGCCAGCGAGCTCACCTGCTTCGCCACCAGGACGGGGTCGCGAATCGGCAGCTTCAGCACACCCGTATGGAAACGAATCCGCCGGGTGACCACCGACATCGCCGCGAAGAGCTGGAAGGGATCGATGAACGGGGCGCCGTCCAGGAACGAGCGATCACCGGTTTCAGTGTAGGGGTAGCTTCCGACGGCCGTCTCGGGGTAGAGAATGCTGTCGCCTAGGGCGAAGGTCGAAAAGCCCGCGGCATCGGCGGCTTCGGCCAGGGGAAGGTAGTGGTCGACGTCGCACATCGACTCGCTGATCGTGAATCGCATCCTGCTCTCTCCGCTGACGGACTCCGCTGACGGACGATCCTGGAAGCACGTAGGGGGGGCGCACTCCGCGGGCGGATCATAGCGGGAAAGTCCAGCGTGCCGGCGGCTCGATGGCACCCGCTTCCCTCCATGACTCGAGATGTCCCGGTGCGGGCAGGCCGGGGCCCGGGGTCGCTCATTCCGGGGAGGCGGCGGCGAGGGCAAGGCGGATCGCGAGCTCCTCATCGCCTTCGATCTCGATCAGGCCGTCGAGGAAGGCGGCCTGAGGATCGAGACTGCCGCTGCGGAGACGGGCGAAGATCTCGTCGCTGATCCGGATGCCCGTGCGGGGCTCGGACTCGGCCGCAGCGTCACCGAAATGGGCGACCAGCGCGAATCCTGCCTTCCCCGTCGTCTCGAAGCGGAGGCTGCCCGCGAGCTCCCGCAGGCTGCGCACGCGAAGCGCCGTCAGCCGCATTTCCTCACCGAGACCTGCCAGGGCGCCCAGGAAGCCGAGCATCGAATCCCCGCATCCCCGTCGCAGCGAATCGAACTGGTCGAGGGCATGGCGCAGGGTCAGGAAGGGCGCACGCCGCGGTGTGTCGACGTGCTGCATGCGTCCGCGCTCGATATCGAAGCAATGACTCCGATCTTCGTGGCCCGCATCGATCCGGACGACGATCGACGTTCGGACGGCGCGCATCTCCTCCAGGAGTCGAGCTTCCTCCGGATCGCGGGTCGCCGCCCGTTGCTGTCGCTCCAGGGTGCGATTGAACTGGGCCGGCACGTGCTCCGTGTAGAAGCGATCGACCTCTTCCAGTCGACTCATCGTCTTCCCTGTCTCTGGAAGCGGTCGACGTGCCGCGCGTGCTCGGCGTAGGTTCTCGAGAAGACGTGGGTACCATCGTTACGTGAGACGAAGAAGAGGTAGGGAACGTCAGCGGGCCGCAGGACCGCCTCGAGCGCGGCACGGCCGGGATTCGCGATGGGGCCCGGCGGCAGGCCGCGACTCCGATAGGTGTTGTAGGGGTTGTCCTCGTCTTCGAGGTGGACGCGCTTCAGGTTGCCGTCGAAGTCCTCGATACCGTAGATCACGGTGGGGTCCGTCTCGAGACGCATGCCTCGCGCGAGCCGATTCAGGAAGACGGCGGCGATCAGCGGCCGCTCTTCCGCGGCTCCGGTCTCCTTCTCTACGATCGAGGCGAGAGTGACGAGATCCCGCATCGGGATCTGTTGCCGGCTCGCCTCTGGCTCGAGATCCCGGTAGACCGAGAGGAAGGCCTGCACCATGCTCTCGGCGATCCGTGAGGCCGGCAGTCCCCGGGCAAAGCGATAGGTATCGGGAAAGAGGTAGCCCTCGAGGCCCGGGCCTTCGACGCCGAGACGCTCTGCGGTGCTCGGATCCCACACGACATCGAGAAACGCTTCCGCGTCCGCCAGACCCACCTCCGCCAGCCGATCGGCGATTTCCGTTGCGCGCAGGCCCTCCGGAATGATCACGGCATGCGTTTCGACCCGCCCTTCCGTGAGGATCGTGAGGATCTCGGGTGTGGACTGGCCGCGCGACAGTCTGTACTCGCCCACCTTCAATCGGGCGGCGAGGGCCTCGAACCGGGCGTACCAGCGGGTCACTCGCGCATTCCTCACGAGCCCCTCGGCCTCGAGTGCGGAGGCCACTCGATCGAGGGAATCCCCGGGCTCGATTTCGAAGGAGACGAGCGTGGCGCGGGCCGGATCCGGCTCCACCGGAGCGAGGGCCTGCTGGATCCACCAGGCTCCGCCAGCGACGATGCATGCGAAGAAGACGATCGAGGCGGGAAGGGCTCTCAACAGGACTCTCCGCATGGCATGACCGTCCTCGGCCTCACCCTCGTTCGGGCCCAGCCGGAGCGACGGG
>CAYWGW010000116.1:0-13366 GCA_964457385.1 uncultured Spirochaetaceae bacterium | reverse complement strand
GAGCATGCCGGGCTCGTCGTGAGCCGCGCTCAACGCGGCTCCACGAAGGCGCCGTAGATCGCGCGCACCGCCCGCTCGAAGTCCTCGTTCTCGACCCCGACGATGATGTTCAGCTCGCTCGAGCCCTGATCGATCATGCGGATGTTGATGCCTTCCCGGGCCAGGGCCCCGAAGAGCAGGGCGGCGGTGCCCGGCGTATGGCTCATGCCGCGGCCCACGGTCGCGATCAGCGCGATGCCAGGGTAGACCTCGATCGAGTCCGGCTGACAGGCGGTGTCGATCTCGCGCACCAACTCGTCGAGGCGATCGTCGACGAGCGTGTTGCGCAGGACGATCGAGAGGGTGTCGATGCCGCTCGGGATGTGCTCCCAGCTGATCCCATGGCGCTCGAGGACCTCGAGCAGACGTCGGCCGAAGCCGATCTCCGCGTTCATCAGCGTCTTCTCGAGGGCCAGGATCGTGAAGTCCTTGCGCCCGGCGATGCCGGTGACGCGGACGCTCGGCTTGGGGCCGCTGCCGCTGCGGGTGATCAGGGTGCCGGAGGCGTCGGGATCGTTCGTGTTCAGGATGTGGACGGGGATGCCGGCCTCCCGGACCGGAAAGATGGCGTCCTCGTGGAGCACGGTGGCACCCATGTAGGCGAGCTCGCGCAGCTCGCGATAGGTGAGGGATGCGATCGTGCGCGGCGAGTCGACGATGCGCGGATCGGTCATCAGCAGACCCGAGACGTCGGTCCAGTTCTCGTATAGCTCGGCGCCCACGCCCCGGGCGATGATCGCGCCGGTGATGTCGCTGCCGCCGCGGGAGAAGGTCTGGATCTGACCATCCGGGCGCGCGCCGTAGAAGCCCGGGATGACACCGCAGGGCTCATGTGTCAGCCGCTCGGCAACGGCGGCCTGGGTCTCCTGGGGCAGCAGACGTCCGAGGGCGTCGAAGCGCACGATCTCGGCGGCGTCGATGAAGGGCCGATCGAGCAGGCTCGCCAGCAGCAGGCCCGAGAGGAACTCGCCGCGGCTGGCGGCGTAATCGAGGCTCGCTCCGCCGCGGATGCGGTCGTAGACCTCCGACAGGGCCGGCCCCAGATCTAGCTGCAGACCGAGCTCCGAGCCGATCTCGCGAAAGCGCCCGGCGATCGCGTCGAAGACGGCGTCGACGGGCTCCTGGCGGGCGACTTCGCGATGGGCCCGATAGAGCAGGTCCGTCACCTTCTCGTCGTCGGGCGTGCGTCGGCCGGGGGCCGAGGGGATCACATAGCGACGGTCGGGATGGGCCTCGACGAGGGCGCGGACCTTTCGGAGCTGGCCGGCATCGGCCACGCTGCTGCCGCCGAACTTGCATACCCGGACGCCCATCAAACACGCTCGCTCTCGCTGGTCGACGGCCGCGAGGCCGGCGGTCTGGGAAATCGGGGCGGCAGTGTACTCGGCCGCTTCAAGGGGGGAAAGCCGCGCGCTGCAAGACCGCGCGCTGCAGGACCGTGCTCCGCACGACCGCGCGGAATCAGGCCGCGCGTCAGGAAGCCGCGCCGGGATCCGGCCGCCACGAGCCATGGGCCCGGAGCGCGGGCGACGGATCGGGATAGACTGGGGCGATCATGGATCCGACCACACGCCGCAGGCAAGGGTCCCTGCGTCTGGACGCCTATCTGGCGCGCGCCGGGCTGGCATCGCGCCGGGAGGCCCGCGGCCTGATCCGGCGTGGTGCGGTCGCGGTGGCAGGGGAGATCTGTCGGGACGCGGACCGCCGCGTGGCCCCGGACGAGGCGGTGACCCTGCGCGGGGAGGCCGTCGAGTCCCCGGCCGAGCGCCTCGATCTGCTGCTCCACAAGCCCGTCGGGCTCTCGTGCAGCCACGACCTGCGCGAGTCGCCCCTGGTCTTCGACGTGCTTTCCGAGTCGCTCCGGCGGCGCGGCCTTCGGATCGCGGGGCGGCTCGATCGGACGACCTCGGGGCTGCTGGTGCTGACGACCGATGGCGATCTCGTCCACCGCCTCACCCATCCCGCGCGCAAGCTCCCCAAGCGCTACCGCATCGCCTACGAAGGCGTGTTGGCGAGCGATGCCGTGGAGCGCTGTCGCGAGGGGTTATGGCTGCCGGGCGAGGATCGGCCGACGCGCCCCGCCGAGCTCGCGCTCGAGGGCGCCGGTCGCGCCCGTCTCGTGCTGCGGGAGGGACGCACCCATCAGGTGCGACGCATGATCCGGCTGCTCGGCGCCGAGGTCGTCGGTCTTCACCGCGATCGGGTGGGCTCCCTCCAGCTGCCGGAGGACCTGGCGCCGGGGTCCTGGCGTCCGCTCTCGTCCGAGGAGCGGAGCCTCCTCTCGAGCGAGAGCAGCTTGTAGCCGCGGCTGGAGCGGATCGTCTCGAGCCGTCCCTGGGTGGCCAGTGGCCGCTCGTAGGGCAGGGTCTGATTGGCCACCAGCAGGGCCCGGCCACCGGGCTTCAGCCACTCGCCGAGGGATTCGAAGAGTGCGAGCGCCGGGCCTAGGTCGACCTCGGGGCCGCGATGATGGAAGGGCGGGTTCGCGAGGGCGAGGTCGCAGCGCCGGCGCCCAAGCGGCGCCTCCCGGGCATCCCACCACTCGACCCGACAACGGCCGCCCAGGCCGAGCCGGTCGATGTTGCGCTGACTGCAGCGGACGGCCCGGGCATCCGCATCCACCAGCAGGACCTCGCTCTCCGGCCAGAGCGTCGCCGCCGCGAGCCCGAGAACGCCCGCTCCGCAGCCGAGATCGACGATCTTTCGGGGCGCCTTGTAGCCGACGAAGCGTGGCAGCGATTCGAGCAGAAGGGCGCTGCCGGCGTCGAGCTTGCGGGCGCTGAAGACGCCGGGCGCCGTCTCGAGAGCCAGCCCCCGATGCTCGCGACGGATCGACTCGAGGCTCAGGTCGAGGGACTGCGACGGTTCGCGTTCGGGACCGGGTCCTGCATCCCGTCGGAATCGGACGACGCGGGCCTTGGCCCGATTGGCGACGACCACCCCCTCCTGACCGAGCTGATGCGCCAGCCGCTTCACGGCGGACACGATGCCCAGGGTGTTCGGACCCGACAGCAGCAGCGCCCCGCCCGGCACGAGCAGGCGCCAGGCCTCGGAAAGGTCGTCGAAGCTGGCAGCGCGGCTTTTCTGCAGGTGGACGACGACCTGGGTCTGGCTCGCGTCGGACAGTGCCCGCGCCTCGGCGACGGCGTGCAGCCCCGCGGCCTCGGCGGCGAGGAAGCGATCCCGCCAGGGCTGCACCGTGACCCCACCTTGACGCTCGACCGCCAGCTCCGATTGCAGCTCGCAGACAGGCCCCTCCTGGAGCACGCCCGGGTCCAGCACCAATGCCTCGGATCTTCGATCGCGTCGATCGGCCATGCCGCACCATAGGCGATGCGGCCGCCGATGCGAGTGGCGATGCGGGCGCGGATGTGGGCGCCGATGCGACGGGCGATCCGAATCGGGTGCGGCGATCGCGCAGCCCAGCCACCCGACTGCTCTTCAATCGGTCTCCGGCTCGTCGAGCGACGTGCGCTCCGCGTCGGGCAGGCCCGCGTAGGGCGGTCGCTTCTCGACATAGGCCAGCCACAGACCGTCGAGCAGGCTCCAGAGCAGATCGAGCTTGAAGCGCAGGACCTCGACCGCCCGCTCCTGTTGAGCGCGGGTGCGGAAGTGATCGAGGGTGAGCTCGAGGCCGTACTCGACGTCGCGGCGGGCCTCGTCCAGGCGGCGCCGGAAATAGTCGTAGCCCTCGGCGTCGATCCAGGGGTAGAGATCGGGCCAGCGCTCGAGGCGCCGGCGATGGATCGTCGGGGCGAAGAGCTCCGTCAGCGAAGAGGCGACGGCTTCCTGCCAGGGTGCCGTCTCGGCAAAGCGGAGATAGGCGTCGACGGCGAAGCGCACGCCCGGCAGCACATGCCGCAGATCGATCAGCTCGGCGCGCTCGAGCCCGACGGCCTGGCCGAGTCGGAGCCAGGCCTCGATGCCGCCTTCGTCGCCCTCGCGGCCGTCGTGGTCGAGGATCCGCTGGATCCAGCGGCGTCGGACGTCGCGATCCGGGCAGCGGGCGAGGATGGCGGCGTCCTTGCGCGGGATCTGGATCTGGTAGTAGAAGCGATTGGCGACCCAGCCCCGGACCGCCTCGCGATCGAGTCCACCCTCGTTCATCGCGACGTGGAAGGGATGGTGGATATGGTAGAAGCGCTCCATTCCGCGCAGCCGCGCCTCGAACTCCGTGCGGGAGAGAGGATGCCGGGCGTTCGTCGAAGGAGCCTCGGCCGAATCCGCCGAAGAAGAAGACTGTCTGGCCATCAGAGTTCGATTTCCATGCCGTCCCAGGCTACCTCGATTCCGGCGGCGTCGAGTCGCGCGCGTTCGGGCGAGCGCTCGTCGAGGATCGGGTTGGTGTTGTTGATGTGGATCAGGATCTTGCGGCCTCGGAGCGGGGCGAGGCGACTCAGCAGGCCGTCCGCGCCGGTCTGGGCGAGGTGTCCCATCTCGCGGCCGGTCTTCTCGGCGGCGCCGCGGGCCGCGAGCTCGTCGTCGCGCCAGAGCGTGCCGTCGATCAGCAGGCAGTCGGCACGCTCGGCCTCGGCCAGGACACGAGCTGTCCAGCCGCCGAGCCCCGGTGCGTAGAAGCAGCGCCTTCCGCTTCGGCGATCCACGAAGACGAGCCCGATGGTGTCGTCGGCGGCGGGCTGATGACGCCGCGGCGAGTAGGGGGGGGCCTCGCCCGGCAGCGGGATCGGATGGATCTCGAGATCCGGCAGCTCTGGGATCCGGAAGGGCTCGGCTGCCAGTGCGTCGATCGGATGCCAGTCGACGCCGCAATAATGTTCGAGCACCCGCAGCAGCGGATAGCCCGTCGTGAGATCGTCGTGAACGCTGGGTGTGCAGTAGACCGGCAGCCGCCGGGTATGCTCGCGCAGGGTCATGAGTCCCGTCGTATGGTCGATCTGGGCGTCCACGAGCACGACCGCCGCGATTGCCGTGTCGCGCACGGCCCGGCCCGGCCGGAGCACTGGGCAGCCCTCGATCTGGGCCCGTAGATCCGGGGAGGCGTTCACCAACAGCCAGCCCGAGTCGCCCGCGCCGCCGCCGACCGCAAGCGAGGATTGCGTGCGCGCCCGGGCCTGCAGCGTGCCGGCTCGCAGGCCCGCGCAGTTGGGGCAGTGGCAGTTCCACTGAGGGAAGCCGCCGCCTGCGCCGGAGCCGAGCACCCTGATCTGCATCGAGACGGAGCCTCCCTGGTCCGGCCGGGTCCAGCGGCCTCTGTACGCTCAGAACGGCTTCACGATCACACAGATCACGATGCCGATCATCAACAGCGTCGGGACCTCGTTGGCGATCCGGAAGAAGCGCTGGGGCCGCGCGTTGCGGTCCCGGGCGAAGTCGTCGCGCCAGCGCATCATGGCGAGATGCGCGCCGATCAGCCCGACTACGAGGAGCAGCTTCAGCCAGAGCCAGAAGCCGGCGTGGACGATGTAGCCCGGGGTTCCCGGGATCGAGATCATCAGCAGGCCGAAGGCGAGGGTCGTCCACATGGCGGGGCGCATGATGAAGCGCGAGAGCTTCCACTCCATCACCTTGAAGGTCTCGGATTGCACGCTTCCAGTCTCGGCCTCGCAGTGATAGACGAAAAGACGCGGCAGGTAGAGCAGACCCGCCATCCACGAGATCACGGCGATCAGGTGGATCGATTTGATCCATGGGTAGAGACTGAGGAGGGTCGGCTGGAGCTCGGGCATGGGTGGGGTATCGAGTAGCTTCAGAAGTTGAACTGCTCGGCGAGGTTCCGCTCCGACAGGCTCTGCCCCGCCTCGAAGAGCACCCGCACCTCCGTGTCCCGGTTCTCGGAGACCTCCACCGCCACCACGTCCCGCACCTCGGTCGAGTCGGCGACGGCGCTGACCGGCCGCTTGTCCGCCTCGAGGACGTCGATCCGGACCCGGGCGGTATGCGGCAGGATGGCCCCCCGCCAGCGGCGCGGACGGAAGACGCTGATCGGGGTCAGCGCCAGCACTTCCGCGTCCAGGGGCAGGATCGGGCCGTGCACCGACAGGTTGTAGGCGGTGCTGCCGGAGGGCGTCGCCACCAGCACGCCGTCGCAGATCATCTCCTCGAGTCGGACCATGCCGTCGACGGTCACGCGCAGCTTGGCCGCCTGGCGCGTCTGTCGCAGCATCGAGACCTCGTTCATGGCCTGCAGCTCGACCTTCGCGCTGCTGTCGAGATGGGCGATCATGCGCAGTGGATGGAGGCAGGCGACCTCGGCGTTGCGGACGCGCTCGAGCAGATCCTCTTCCTCGTAGGGATTCATCATGAACCCCACGGAGCCACGGTTCATCCCGAAGATCGGCTTTCTGTGCGTGATGAAGCGATGGATCGTCTGGAGCATGAAGCCGTCGCCGCCAAGGGCCACGATCACGTCCGCGTCTGCCGGCGGCTTCGAGGGATAGCGGGCTTCGAGGGCGGCCAGGGCGTTCTGGGCCTCGTTCGTTCGGGCGGCGACGAAGGCGACGTGCTCGACATCGGCGGTGCTGCGCTCCCGGGTCGAGTCGTCACCGGGGCCGGACTCGGATCGCGTCGGCTGGCTGCTCATGCTGCTCCTCGCCGGGCCCGGCCCGCCGGCCCGGTTCGCATCGGGATCTTCGCTGCGCAGGGTGCCGTGGCCCCTCGCCATCTGCTCGGGCCCGGTGTGCGCATGCGCGCCTCCCCGACCGCAAGAGTCTAGCAGCGCCCTTTCCCCTTCCGGGGCCTCGCGCCGGATGGTCGCCTTCCTGCGAGGCGCGTTCGGCCTCGTTACGCTCGCGACTCTCGCCCCTCTCGCGGAGTGCCCCTGCCGCAGAGCGGAAAGGGTTCCCGACGGGCGAACGGTCAGCGGGCGCGTCCGGATGGCTCTGGCGGAGAGAATACTGGCAGAGAGAATAAGAAGACAAAAGGAGCTTCGTGGGCGAGCAGGGAGGGCAGACGTGGCAGAGGTGAAGGCCGGACCGCCCCTTCGAGGCCGGGTCTGGCCGAGACGCATCGGGCTCGGCATCGCCGCGGTCTTCGTTCTGTATCTGCTCGTGGGCTTCCTGGGCGTGCCGCGGTGGGTCGAATGGCAGCTGGTGTCGCTGGCGGAGGAGCAGCTCGGTCTGACCCCGACGATCGAACGCGTGCGCTTCGATCCACTGCGTCTGCGCCTCGGGATCGAGGGCTTCATGCTCGCGGAGCCCGATGAGCCGATGCCGCTGCTCGCGTTCGATTCCCTGCTGATCGATCTCGACGGGCCGATCGGATTCCTGCGCGCCGATCTGAGCCTCGACGAGATCGAGTGGGTCGGTGCCCGAGTTTCCGTCGTACGCGAAGAGTCCGGTGAGCTGAGCTGGCTTCGATTGTGGGCGGCGGCGCCGGCGCGGGCGGCGATGGGACCGGAGGCCGACGGGGACGCGGGCGGAGAGGTCGAGAAAGCGGAGGCGGACGGGACAGGACCAGCGAAGGACGTGGAGGCCACCGACACGACGTCGCCCGACGAGCCCCTGATCGTCGACCTCGGTCGCCTTCGCATCGTGAACGGCGCTCTTGCGTACCGCGACCGGGCTCGGCGCTCGCCTTTCGACGCCACATTGGGCCCGATCGATCTCGAGCTCGAGGATCTGTCGACGCGCGCCGGCACCACCTCGCCGGGGACCCTGGCGATCCGAATCGGCGAAGCCGGCGCACTTCGCTGGGAGGGCGTGGTCGCGGCGGAGCCGATGCACTCGAAGGGCCAGATCGAGCTGGAAGATCTCGATCTGATGCTCCCCTGGCGTTACCTGAAGACGCCGCTGCGCCTCGATCTTCTCGGTGGAAGGCTCGGCTTCGAGTTGGACTACGAGATCACGACGGAAGACGGCCTGACGCTCGCGATCCGTGCCGGCTCGGGGGCGGTCGAGGCACTCGAGCTGGTCGGGATCGACGACGGGGCGCCGCTGGTGACGCTGCCCTCACTGCGGGTGGATGGAGTGGAGGCAGACGTGGATGGGGCTCGGCCGGCTCGGCTCGGCATCGCTTCGATCGTGGGCGAGTCCGGGCGGATCGCCCTTCGCCGCGAGCCCGACGGTCGTCTGCAGCTGACGGACGCCTTTCGTCCGCGGGCTGATGAAGCACCCGCGGTGGATCCCATCCCCGCCGCAGCCCGCGAGACGGAAGGGGATCCCAGGCTCGAGGACGACGCGGAGTCGGAGCCCGTCGCGGAGCCTTCCGAGGCGATCGCCGAGGGCGGGGCGGGACCCGAGATCGAGATCGAGCGGCTCTCCTTCGAGGACTTCGCGATCGACTTCGACGATCGTTCGGCGTCCTCGCCGGTCTCCCTGGATCTCTCGTCCTTGAGTCTGGAAGTCGAGAACTACGGGAATAGTCCTGGGCGCTCGATGACCCTTCGGGCTCGAAGTGGAGTCGGGGAGTCGGGCTCGCTCTCTCTCGAAGGGCCGATCGCCCTCGATCCGCTCGAAGGGCAGCTCGAGCTGGTCGTGAAGGATCTCGCGCTGGCGCCCTTCCGCCCCTATCTGACGCCCATGGCGCGCCTCGAACGATTGGAGGGCAGCCTCTCGAGCACGTTGACGGTCGGCCTCGCGCCTTCGCCGTCTGCCGAGGCGGACGGGGTCGGAGAGAGTACGATGCCCGACCTGAACGTGCGGGGAGGGCTCTCGGTCGACGGGCTCCGGACGGTCGATCCACTGTTTGGTGCGGAATTTCTCGGCTGGCGCGGGCTACGGCTCGAGGGCCTCGCCGTCGATCCGAAGGGCCTCGTGCTCGCCGAGGTCGGGCTCGAAGGGCTCCGGGCCGAGATCATCCAGGGTGCCGATGGCCGCTCGAACCTGTCGGCGATCTTCGGGGCGCAGGAGCCCGTGCCTGGCTCCCGCTCGAGTGCTCCGAGGAGTTCGGCGGATCCGGCCGTCGAGGAGGCCGGGCAGGGCGGAGCGGAGGAACCCGACCTGCCGATCCGGATCGAGCGCGTTTCGATCACGGATTCGGGCCTCGTCTTCGTGGATCGATCCGGAGTGGATCGATCCGGAGAAGGGAAGGCTTTCTCGGTCGCGCTCACGACCCTCTCGGGCCGCGTCGAAGGCCTCTCTTCCGAGCCGGGCGCGAGTGCACAGCTCGAGCTCGAGGCGGATCTAGACGGGACGGCACCACTGCGTTTGTCGGGCACGCTGGATCCGCTGGCCCCGAAGCTCTCCGGCCAGCTCGCGCTCACCGCCCGGGGCATCTCCCTGCCGAGCTTCTCGCCGCTGATCGGGCGATTCGCCGGCCTGGGCATCGCACGCGGCAAGCTCGATCTCGACCTCGACTACGGTCTCGAGGCGGACCGACTGGACGCCCGCAATCAAATCGTGATCGATGGACTCCGATTCGGCGAGAAGGTACCGGGGAGCTCGGGGCTCTCGCTTCCGCTGCCGTTGGCCGTGGCCGTGTTGCGTGACGCTTCCGGGAAGATCCGGCTGGACATCCCGGTGCAGGGTGATCTGGGCGACCCGTCCTTTCGGTTGCTGGGCGTGCTCGGTAAGACGCTCGTCCAGATCATCACGAAGGCCGCGACGACGCCTTTCGCGCTGCTCCCGATTCCGGGCGGTGGTGACGCCTCGCATGTCGGCTTTGCGCCGGGCACGGCGGCGCTCGGCGAGAAGGAGGAGGAGACCTTGAGGGCAGTGGCGGACGTGCTCTCCCGCAAGCCGGAGCTGATCGTCGAGATCCTGGGCATGAGCGATCGGTCGAGGGATGGGCACGTCTTGAAGGCCGCGCGTCTCGAGCAGGCCCTGCGGCGCCGGGCCCATTCGGAGCTCTCGGAGCGGGAGCAGCGTCGAGTCGGGGAGCCCGGTTCGGACCCTCTCTCGCCGCCCGAGCGACTTCGGGCGCTCGAGCAGCTCTACGTCGAGCGGCTCGGCCGCGCCCTCCCGCCAGATCCGTCCGCGCGAAGCGGCGAGGTCCTGGAGGCTGCGCTGATCGATGCTCAGGTTCTCGACGAGGATGCCCTCGAGGCGCTCGCCCGGGAACGTGCGCGCCAGGTGCAGGTGGCTCTTCAAGGGGATCCGCGGGTGGAAGGCGAGCGGGTCCGGCTGCGGGAGATCGAGGTGCGGGCAGGGAATGGCTCGGGCGCGCGAGTCCAGGGGGCCGAGCTCTCGCTCTCGGTCCGCTAGGCGAGTCCCTCCCAGCTCCGGCGCCGTACGGTCCCAGGCTTGCGAGGGTCGAAGCCCTCGGTTTCCGGCGTTCCGCTCCTCGATCGGGCTGCTCATAGTCGAGTGGCATGGTCTGTCCATTCGCACGTTGGGCGGCCTGCGCGAACGATTCGTGTTTCCCATACGGGATGAGCCGGGTATGGTACCGGCCGAAAAACGTCCCGCTCGTCTTGTCGGTCGGTTCGGCACAGGCGGGGCATTCGGGGGAGTCGTCCCCGCCCCAGAGTCTGGGACGGGTCACCTGAAATCCGGATGGAGACGTGAGCTCGGCTTCCGCCAACGGCCCAGGTCGGTGGTTGGTGTGGAACGAGGCGGGCCACTCGAGGAGTGCGAAGAGCAGATGGACCCCAAGCAGATGACCGATGGTGTACAGACCGCCGTGGAGATGGTGATCGAGATGCTCTCGACCTGGGGGATCAGCGTCGTCGGCGCGCTCGTCCTGCTGATCGTCGGACGGATTGCCGCCGGCTGGGTCCGGAGCAGCGTGACCAAGGCTCTGCAGCGAGCGAAGACCGACGCGTCGCTGGTGCCCTTTTTCGCGAGTCTGGTCTACTACGTGGTTCTGGGCGTCGTCCTGATCGCGGTGCTGAGTCTCTTCGGCATCGAGACGACCTCGCTGATCGCCGTCCTCGGTGCCGCCGGTCTGGCCGTCGGCCTCGCACTGCAGGGGACGCTCTCGAATTTCGCGGCTGGCGTGATGCTGTTGATCTTCCGCCCGATCCGGGTCGGGGATTACGTCGAAGTGGCGGGCCAGGGCGGTACGGTCGTCGAGATCTCGATCTTCAACACGCTGATGGACACACCCGACAACGTCCGGATCACGATCCCGAACGCCAGCGTCTACGGCGACACCGTGAAGAACTACTCCTTCAACGAGACCCGTCGTGTGGATCTCGTGATGGGCATCGCGTACGGGGACGACATCGGCCGGGCGATGGAGATCATCGAACGAATCGTGACGAGCGACGCGCGCACCCTGAAGGATCCGGCGCCCACGATTGCGGTGGGCGCGCTCAGCGATTCATCGGTCGACCTCGTCGTGCGACCCTGGTGCAACAAGGCCGACTACTGGCCCCTCCGCTTCGATCTGACCCGTGCCCTCAAGGAGGGCCTCGAGGCCGGTGGCTGCCACATCCCCTTCCCGCAGCGGGACGTATACCTGCAGGCGCTCCCCGAGAAGACCGCCTGATCCGCCCGACAGGGCGCCAACCCCGGATCGGGCCGCGGGCGATCGCGGCTCCCCTACTCGGCCTGCTGCCGAACGGAAGCTTCGGCTCCGCGCCGGCCCGCGTCCGATCCCCTTCGAAGTCGAGAAAGGAAAGACATGTCCCGCTCTTTACGCCTGCGCGTCGTCGCAGGGGCGACGCTCGTCGTGCTGAGCCTCTGGGTCCTGCCCGGAAACGGGTGGGCGGCGGAGGAGGAGGATTCCCAGGGCTGGTCCGGGGAGGTGAATCTAAACGCCTCCAACCTGACGGGAACCAACGATACCTTCGCCGGAAGCGTCATTGCCAAGCTCGCGCGCGAGTGGGAGAAGGACAAGCTCAGCGCGACGGCCCAGGGCTACTACGGCTTCACGCGCGATCGACGCGACGATCCCAGCGACGAGAACACCACACAGAATGCCCAGAATCTCGAGATCGGCTGGAACCATACCCTGTCGGGTCGTTTCTTCTGGGACACCCTGACCTGGGCCGGCCGGGACGCCATCCAGGACATCAACTTCCAGTACCGGCTCGCCTCGGGCCCCGGCTACCGGTTCTGGGAGGGCGCGGAGAAGGACAAGGAGCATCTCGATCTCTCGACCCGCGTCGGCTACCGATTCCTCACCTTTCGCGACAGCACGGGAGAGGATACGCGTCAGCTGGTCGATCTGATCGCGGGCTTCGAGTACAAGAATCTCTTCCTCGAGGACCGTCTCGAGTTCATCCATACGGGCGAGGTGTTGCTGCCGGCCAACGACATCGATTCCTGGGTGGGCAAGACGGGCATCACCCTGAGCGTGCCGATCACGGCGGCCTGGTCGATGCGGCTGGGCTTCGAGGTGGAGTATCAGGCGCGCACGCCCGAGCGGGTCACGAACCTCACCACCCGAACGAACGGGGGGCTCGTCTACGAGTTCTGAGGGATGGCCGGATCGAGGGCGTCCGCTGTCCACTTCTGTCTGAGCGTCCGCTTGTTGCTACCGTCGGGCGTTGCCGGCCCGCCGTTCGACGGGCGAGGAAGGAGAAGCGGCGGCGATGTACACGATCCTGATCTCGATCCTGATCGGGGCCACGACGGGCGGGATCTGGACGGCGCTCGGGCTCTGGAAGACCTGGCAGATGGGGATCCTGCTGACCCTGATCGTGTCGCTGGTGAGCTTCATCCTGATCTCCCGGGCCTTCGCGCGTCGGATCGAGCCGCGTTTCCTCGCGATCCAGAGACAGATCCAGGCCGGCCAGACCAGGCTCGCGATCAGCCAGCTCGAGGAGCTGATGCCGCTGGGTCGTTGGCAGGTCCTGCTCGCGGGACAGATCCACGCCCAGATCGGCCTGCTGAGCTTCTCCACCGGCGACGAGGAGCGGGCGCAGGAGCATCTCTCCAAGGCCGGTCTTCGCGCGCCCGAGGCGAAGCTCGCCCTCGCCGCGCTCGAGTTCCGCCGGGGCCGCGCGGAGCAGGCGAAGGAGATCCTCGAACTGGCGATCCGGGCCAACAAGAAGAACCTGCTGCTCTACCACGTCCAGGCGTGGATGCTCGCCAAGGAGGGTGCGCGGGATGCGGCGATCGAGAAGCTGCTGCAGTGTCAGAAGGTGGAGCCGAGCAACGAGGCGACCCAGGACAACCTGGACCGTCTCCGCAACGGCAAGAGGCTCAACATGAAGCGATTCGGCATGGCCTGGTACGGGCTGCAGCTCGAGGACCCGCCGGCGGAGCTGCGCGCGGCCCAGGGGCTGGCCGCGCGAAAGGGCTTCCGGCAGAAGCCGAAACGGCGGCGTTAGGCCTGATTCGGCAGGCTGGTTCTCGGGCATGCCGGGGCGGCCGCGCCCTGTCCGGCGATTGCCGCCGCGCCTCGCCCCACCGCCCGACCTCTCAGGTCTCGTTCTGGAGAACCTGCTCCAGCGTCTGGCGGCGCCGGATCAGACGGGGCTGTCCATCGCGGTCGATCAGGACCTCCGCGGCCTCGGGAAACGAGTTGTAGTTCTTGCCCG
>CAYWGW010000115.1:1683-13422 GCA_964457385.1 uncultured Spirochaetaceae bacterium | reverse complement strand
CGGTTCTCGTAGTCGCCGTAGTAGACGTTGGTCGCCGTCTCGCCGAGCGCCCGGCCGAGGTTCTTCTCGTTCAGGTTCACGGCCGCGTTGTAGGCTCCGGAGCCCGACCGACCGGCCGCGGCGAATCGGCTCGCCGTGCCCGGCGCCGTGATGCGCTGGTACTGCTCGCTGATTCGGTCACTCATCAGTTGGAATCGGTTGTCGAGCTCGGGGTTCTGACCCCGACCGCCCATGAACCCGCCGCCGAGCACGTTGCCGAGGAAGGCGTTCGCGTCGTCCTTGATGCCCCCCTCGCCCAGGCCGGACGCGATTCCTCGCGCCTGCCCCGAAAGCGGGTCGCGTTGGCCGACGGTCGATTCCGGAAAGAACTCGAGCTCCCGCCGAAACAGCCGGTCGGCTTCCGGGTAGATGGACTCCCGAAGCCGCTTGTACTGCTCCGGCAGCGGCTCGCTGCGCTGCGTCGTGTCGGTGGATCCAGCTCCCATCAGTTCACCTCCAGAGCAAGGGACTTCTCGATCACACGGTAGACCTCTGCGTAGTCCGTGAGCACCCGAGCCCAGCCCTTCCGCCCGACGACCCGCAGCACGTCCATGCCCTGCGAGCGGGCGACCCCCTCAAGGTACCGCACGATCGAGCGCATGTTGTCCGCGCTGATTCGGTGCTCGAAGAGCGTCGCCACCTGGATCGAGAAGGCGGCGAAGCTGTTCGGGTAGCTGACCATCTGCGTCACCAGGTACCCGCGCGTCTCACCGTCGAAGTCGCACAGGGCCCAGAGCGCGCACTCGTCGCCGAGCAGCTCCTCGAGGATGGCGTCCGCGCTCACCGAGGGATCCTTGCGCGCCGATGCCTCGATGGCGAACCGCACGTCGGCGAGTTCCGCAGCGTCGAGCTCGCGGGGGTCCGTCAGGATCGGCTCAACCCACGAGGACGATTCCGAATCGTCTGTCATCCGCTTCGCTTGCGTCATGATGGATCGTGATCCGCCCTGCCGTCGATTCTGCCCAGAGCATACCGGAAGTCAGTGCAGACGCCGCTGAGGCGCTGAGAGGGGTGAGTGTGGGGATCGTGTCACAGCAGATCCGCTCCCCAGTCAGTTGGGTCTCGGTCGCCCCCGGCGCGAGCGTGATGACCCGCGTGTTGTTCGTCTTCCCCGCGAGCACTTCCCTCACGATCAGGCTCGTCTTGCGAGCCATCTCCTCGGCGTCCTCCCAGTACAGCGGCGATTCGGCAGTCCGCACCATCAGAAGAACCCCGTAGGCCGGAACTCCACGTCGAAGTCCGTCGCATCGGAGAGAAGGCTCGGCAGGTTGAAGCGGATCCGGTGATACCGGGCGTCGACCCGGACCGGGTTCGTTCCATCGTCTCCCATCGGAACGGCGGCACCGAACACCACGCTGTTTACGTCGTCCGCGCGGCGATCGAGACCAGCCACCTGCACCGTCGTCTCCGCACCGTCCACGAGCGGGCGAACGCGGGTCAGCAGGGCGCGGCGGCCCGCCGCCAGCTCGAGGTCCCCGGTTTCGAGTACACCGAAAGATGGAGTCCCCGTAAACGTCGACAGGAACCCGCCCGAATCGAAGGTGCCCACCGCGACTTGGCTCGAGAGAATCTCTCGGGCGTCGAAGCTCTCATTGCCGGGCTGGGCGGTGTCAGAAGAAGCACCGCCGATGCGGTCCGGGTCGTCAACCGTGTCCGCAGAGTCGAGCGACGGCGCCGACTCGCCTGCCTTCAGAAGGACGTTATGCAACCCCGGCGTCAGCAGCGTCCACTGGTCCAGCACCCAGTCCCACACCAGGATGCGCTCCGGAGATCCTTGGCTCGTTTTGGTCGGGTAGCTCACCCAGATTTTCGTGTCGTCCGGGTCCTTAACGATCGTCACCTTGTCCGGGAAGTTGAAGTCGTAGTCCTCGGTGAAGAACTCGTTCACGACGCCCTTGCCGATGTTCCTCGAACTGGTGTAGTTGAACACGCGGAACCCATCATCGGAGATGAAGAAGATCATCCGCTCGAAAGCCACCGCAGCATCCGGGATCGCGAGCCCGTGCCGCGTCTCCACGCGAGAGAATCTCCACACGACGTCGTTCCCCACGAAGTCGGCCCGGTGAATCGCGTTCTCCTGAAAGACCGCAACAACCTCGGCGCCGGCGACGATCCCTTGCACGATGCCGCCGTCGCCCTCGAGACGCTGCTCGCCGGAAAGGACGGAGGTCGCTTCGTCCGTGCCAGGAGTCGGCCACACCCTCGGAGCGCCTACTGCGGACCATGCGACCGCGTCGCGAGCGACCCCGAGCGTGCGGCTGATGATGTCGCCCACCCAGAGGAAGTTCTCTGCCGTCGCGACATGCGCGGCGCGCGGCGCATCCGGAACGTCCTCGAACTGACTGGCAGACGCGAACGAGAGTGCTTGGAGCGGGTTAGCCCGCCGGGAGAAGAAAATTTCGTCTCCGAATTGGTCCGACTCCCATCGAAGCCCCGGAGCCGGTTGGTACCCAGACGGTCGGGACACGTCCGACCACAGGTTGTCGACCAACCGGAACAGACCGGTGTCGGTCGCAGCGATGAACGCGCTCGTGCCATCGGACAAGACGCCTCGAATCCCGCCGACAGGCGTGCCGGGAACGGCTGCTTGGAATTGGTTTACTCTCGCAATGGAAGGCGCTGCTCGGTACCCGCCCGGCACGGCCAACACGTTCTCGGCCCGCGCGAGCGCGGTGCCCTGCTGCCGCAGCGGGGCCAGGTCCGGCATCCACTTCCCGAACGTGAATCGCTGCCTCATCATCGGTGAGCGTCACTCGGGGCGAAGTCGGGCCTGATTCGCATCACGCCGGCGCCGAGGTCGCCGTCCCAGAACTCGTTGCGGAGGGAACGGATCGCCTGCGCGGCCAAGGCCGACCACGTCTGGATGCGCTCGTCCTCGCCGAGATACGGAGCCGAGTAGGTGAGGGCTTGGTAGCGAAGCGCGTCCGGGCCCAGGCTCAGGATCTCGTTCGACGGGTTCGCGGCCGAAAGCGGAGTCGGTTTCCCGTAGTAGATCAGCGTGTACGACTCGGTCCCCTGCGGCACGGGTGCGAGGTACATGTCGCGGCCGAGGAACGTGTACGCGCGCGGGAGGCGCCCCGTGTCGTTCTCGAGCACGTCCGACCGCTTCGTCCAGTCGACCTGCTCGAGGATGCGGATCGGGTCCGACTGGATCTCGAAGTGGATGGCCTTCTTGAACCCGGCGGGCATCGAAAGAATGGCTTGTCCGGGGACGAAGTTGCCGTTCAACGCCGCCTCGCCGTCCGGGACGGCGCACTCGCGGCAGATGAAGATTTCAGCCTGCTGGATCCACGTCGGGATGATGCCGGCGAGATCCTGACGCGCGAGCTCGTCGGCGATCGAATCCACGAGTTCGGTGTAGGTCGTAATCATCACTCATCCCCGTAGTGGACCAGCTTCGTCGAGATCGACGCCCGCGTGTACTGGCGTCGGGCCTTCCGCGCGTGCCTCCCCTCGGACGTCTTGAAGTGAGAGTAGTCCGGATCGTCGAGCAGTTGCAGCAGGCGATCCCGGTTGTCCTGGTGGAGCGGGTCCCAGCCCTGCTCGCGGATGATCTTCTCGACCACGACCAGCGGGATCCGGGCGACCCGCTTCATCGAGCGATCCTTCGTGTACCCGTCGTTGGCGTTCCGCATCTCCCGATTGCCCTTCAGGATGGGCTCGACGTCCTGCTCCGACTCGATGATGACCCGGTCGTCCGACGTGTCGTAGTGGTATCGGTGGTTGACCTCGTAGGGGCTCCTCCGATCCGTGTCGAACGGCATGTGCATGAGGCCCATCTCAGAACTCCAGGGCCGCCGCGACGACCGAGGCGCCAGCCGAGGCATCCCACGCGAAGAAGCCCGCGCCCGCCGCGTTCACGATCACCGGACCTGCTGCCGCCGTCAGGTAGAAGACGCCGTCGGCGGCAGCCGTCACACCAGACCCGCCCACCGCTAGCCGGATTGCAGTGACCGAGCTGGTCGAGAACATGACGTACTTCGGGGGCTCGCCGGCGCCGTTGCTCGGGATGGCCGCCGACCCGAGCGTCGAGATATCGACTGCCCCCGATGTCCCGGAAAGCTGGGGAGGGGATCGCAGCATGTCAGACGTTCCTTTCCCGATGTCGACCTGGTGGAGCAGCGCCGTCGCGCCGCCGGTGCTCTCGCCCACGATGTGCGTGTAGCCCGAGACGTTCAGCAGGATCGGGCCGGTATCGCGACTCACCATGCCCATGGCGCCGGTCGCGAGCGCCACAGTCGAATCGCCCAACCGGAAAAAGAAGCTCCCGAGACCGCTCCCTACGTTCGTGCTCAGCACGGCGAACTGCGACACGTTGTCGCCGACCGGAATCGCTTGAGCCGTCCCGAGCGTCGACGAAAACGCAAGCCGCCCGCCGGTGACGGGGCGGATCGGTGTGGGACTCCCCGCAGCGAGCATCACGTCCTCCGGAGAAGGGCCTGGAGGTAGACGCCCGCAGTGCCCGCAGTGCCGGCCAGGGTCGGGTCGAACGAGAGCACGCTGCCGGGGCCGAACTGAAACGGCGAGTCGATGGTCGTGAATTGCTGAAGAGTGGGCACGAGAGAGCCCTGCGCGGCTCCGATCGCAATCGGAGTGCCGCGGAGTGTCCCGTCGACCCGGGTTGCGACGGAAACACCGGATCCGCCGACCACTCCCGACGCCACGAGCCACAGGCGCTCGATGTAGCCCGCGAACGGAGTCACGAAGTGGCGCTCGATGGCGGCCCCGTTGCTGAAGTTCAAGACCGTGGCGATCAGCTCGTCGTGGATCTGGATCGTGTCGGTTCGCGGCAGCGGCATGTCAGCCTCCCAGTACGAAGTTGACGTAGCCGCTCGTCGCGGACCCGCTGGCTGTTGCCGTCACCACCCGAATGACGTCGCCCCGGCTCAGGTCGAAGAGATCGGACATGGGATCGAGCGACCATTCGAGCGAGTCGGCATCGGCGATGGCCGCCGCGCCCCCGAACTGCGCGAGCGTGAGGGCCCCGGTCGCGGTCCCGCGCGGCGTCACGATGTTCGCGACCCAGTCGGCCGACGGGTCGCCGTCGAAGGCGATCTGCACGCGCGAGAGCCGCCCCTTGCTGGGCACGACGGCCCATGCCGTTCCGGCGCCCGCCGTAGAGTTGAGGCTTCGGATCCGGGCGGTGACGATCAGTTCTCGCGAGACGCCGCGCTCGAAGGGGCTCTTGGGGCCTGCCATCAGAACTCCCTCCGGAAGACGAGACCGAGGAACCAGTCGTTCGTCGAGGTGGCGCCGGAGTAGGAGATTACCAACGACTGCCCCTCTTCCAACACGTTCGCCGCGTCGTCGTAGGCGACCATGTCGGCGATCCCGATCAGCCTCGACTCGAAAGCGCCGAGTCCAGCCACATCGGTCGAGCCAATCACACCTGCCGTCGCATTCACGAACGAGAACGCCTCCGTTCCCGTCACGGCCACGCTCGACGCTACGTGAACCTCTTCCAGCTTGCAGCGCACGGGCGCCACGAAGACCGCGCCCTGCGGTTCGTCGTTCTCCAGGTGGTACTGGACCAGAATGCGATTCTGATCGAGAGGCAGGTCCTCGAGCGCCATTCAGCCTCCGACGAAGCATGCCCCGGCAAGGGCGCTGGGGAAGGGACACCGTCCACTCGCCGGGGCAGCTCCGCGCACCATCAGCTCTGCGTCAGGTCGAAGATGGCCCCGGAAGCCTTCTCGTTGTGAGCGCAGATCGTCCATTCGGCCAGGAGCAGGCGCTTCTCCGCGTCACCCGTGGTCGCCAGCGGCTTCTGGAGGAACGGCCGGAGGTAGTTGATCCCCCAGTAGTTCATGTCCAGCACGTAGCAGGCCGTCCCCTCGGTCGAGATCGGCTGCACGAGGAAGCGGTCGGGGATGACCGTGTGGTCGCCGAAGTCGGAGACGTACACGTCGACCGCCGTCACGAGCCGCTTGTCCTCGCTGCGGTCGAATCGGGTCGTGCCGCCCGTGAAGCTCGAGATCACCTGCTTGTTGAACGGATCCACGATGATGGTCGAGGGATTCCCGCCCTCGGTCCACGCCTGCCGGATCACCTTCTTGAGCGTCGACTCAAGAAGCGGCCGGGGCGTCCCGGGCTCCCGAGAATCTCCGTCGTCCGGCTGGCCGACCACCGTCTGCGTGGGCGGGGTACTGCCGTTCACGTCGACGTTCGTGTTGATCCACGTCCCGAGATTCGCCGTGGTCCGACCCGCCGTGCTCGATCCCAGCGTGTTCGGATACGAACTGCCGTTCACCACACCCGCGCCGAGCGCCGTCGCGTCGGCCGCCGTGGCGAAGCCGCAGATGTGGCGCTCGATGTCGCGCTTCAGCTCCTTGGCCTGGAGGGCGAGCTGGTACGCGATCTCCGACTTCCGACCCGCCTTGTCGATCACCTCCTGCGTGCCCGACACGGTGAGCGGCTTCGCGCTGATCTGCGTGTACCCGTGAAGCCGAACGGGGGGGGTTCGGGTCTCCCCCGAGTAGTCGTCACCTTCGATCTGGAAGTTCGACGCCGCTTCCTTCAGGGTGTCGGTCAACCACTCGTGCTTCGCGTTCCGAGCCGTCCCGCGCTTCGCGTACATGAGGAAGGGCGTTTCGGTCGGCGCGATGTTGTAGATCACGTCGGCCAGGTCCTCTCGGTTCGAGAGGCCCGTGAGGGACGTCGATCCCGCATCGTAGGCGTCGAAGGTATTGGTCGGCTGGGCCATCTCGGAACCTCAGAGCAGGTCTTCGATCAAGGCAGCGGCGGCACGTGCGTCGCCCGTCTTGCGAAGTCGGGATCGAGCTTGGTCTCGAGCCCTGTTTCTCGGACTTTCTGGATCTCGGCGAACCTGGGGCCGCAGCGTGCCGGTCGGCCGCTTCAGTCCCTTCTTCTTGAGAGCGTCGACCTTCTTCGACTGCGTCCCCTCGCGAAGAGCCGCACCGGCCACTGCGTCGTCGATCACGAGCAGCATCCGATGATCCATGATTCCGTTGATCTCCTGATCGGAGAAGGGGACGGGCAGGCTCTTCAAGTAGCGTTCGTGCTTCGCCTGCGCCTCCATCCGCGCCTTCTCGTCGCGCCACTCGGGCTTCGCCGCGAAGAGCCGCCGCTGCTCCTGCCGGACGACCTCGTTCATGTCGAGGCCGGACGACTCTTGGCGCCGATCAGCCTCCAACTTCATCGCGTCGAGGCCGCCCTGCATGATCTGAAGGATCTTGTGGCGCGATTCCATGGCAGCGAGGTAGGCGTCCGGGTCGACCGACCGAAGCTCCTCGACCTTCTCCTTCGAGTAGATCGAGTTCAGCGTCTCGTTCGCGGCCTTCAGCATCGCAGCGAGCTGCCCGACCGTCTGATTCGCCTGCGTGTCGAACTGCTCCCGGTGCTGTCGGAACTCCTCGGTGAGCTGCTCCTCGCGCTCCAGGATCACGTGTTCCGATCGGCGCCAGCCGTCGAGCGCCTCCCGGATCGAGACGCGCTCGCCGTTCTGCCCGTCGACCAGCACGTTGTCGAGAACTTCGTCTGGCTCCACCTGGAAGTGCTCGGCGATGGCCTCGAGGCTGTCGATGGCCGGGGCTTCCGCGCCTTCGGCCGTTTCACCCTCGGCCTCTTCGCTCTCTTCACCATCAGCAGCGTCTTCGAGCTGCTCATCGGCCGCTTCGGCATCGAGCTCTTCGGCTTCCGCCTCGGAGCCGTCGGGCGCCGCGTCGGCCGCCGGCTCGATCTCCTCGGGAGAATCGTCCAACCACCGCTCCATGGCTGCTACGGCTTCCGTGCCATCCACTACCAATGCCCTCTCTCGTCGCCGCGCTCAAGGCGCTCCTGGTACTCGCGCTCGACCTTGGCTTTCTCCGCGAGTTTGCCGGTTGTCACGATTTCCCGCAACAAGCCCCGAAGGTCCCGGGTAGCCTGGAGCATCATGAAGCAGTGCTCACGCTTCTCGCTCTCGCCGATCCGGGACCGCCTGAACTGGTCGGTGTACGCCGCCTCGATCTGCTCGAAGGCGCTGACCAGGATGGGATTGTTCAGAAGAACTTCGGCGTCCTGAGCCTTCCTGATCTCTTCTTGCTCAACCTCCGGATCCATTCGATTCCCCCTTCTCGATCTCGTAGTGGTAGGACTCTGAGTCCTCGGTGCGCCACAGGTTCGCGTTCTCCGACGAGTACAGGTGGCAGGCGATCCGGCGCGGGTAGAACTCGTCCCGGGTCGTAAAATTCGGATCCCTCACCCGAACCCGGTTGTTCGGCTGGCACGCGAAGTTCCCCTCGTCGAGCCGGATGACGTGGCCGCATTTGTGCTGCCCGGGAGTCTCCGCGAAGCCGCCGAAACCGTCGCCGCCGAACCAATCGAGCGTGAACTGATAGATGCCGCCCGCCCACTCCCCGTCCCGGCGCCGGTACTCCATCCGCTTGTGGCGAAGCAAGTCGAAGCACTCGGCGCGCACGTGGTAGGAGAACGAGTCCCACATCACGAGATCGTGCAGAGGCACGACCGGGGCCTCCTGCTTCCAGCAAAGCGCGTGCAAGGGCAGCCGCCAGTAGATTCCGCCGTCGTCGCAAAGCACGTGGAACAGAGGCGTCTGGGCGGGGATCGACGCCACCCCGAAGACCTCGACCTCCGCGAACTCCCCGTGATGCTCCGCCTCCTGATTCATGAACTCCAGCCGGGCGAAAGCCTCCATCACGGGCGTCGAGATGTTCATTCTCCGTCGCCCTCGCTTCGCTGCTGGGAGAGCCGAGCAATCTCGAGCTGAGCCTCGATCCGCCGAAGCTCGAGATCGCGCTTCTGCTCCAGCTCTTCCTTGCGGTACTCCTCGAGTGCTCGCTCCTTGCGGGCCTCAATTTCGAGCTCGAGCTGCCGGAGCTGGTGCGATGCCGCATCGTCCTGCACCCGCCGC
This sequence comes from uncultured Spirochaetaceae bacterium, assembly GCA_964457385.1. GTDB lineage: Bacteria > Myxococcota_A > UBA9160 > UBA9160 > UBA4427 > UBA4427. The sequence goes on along the minus strand of CAYWGW010000115.1, from coordinate 4,511 downwards.
TGATTCTCGAGCAGCTTCGTGTCCGGATCCTTCTGCGGCCAGCCCTGGTCGCCGGGGTCCGTGAAGAACGTCTGGGACCTGGAGAAACCCATCGCCTTGTTCAGTTCGCTGACGGCGCGGTAAAGGTCCTTCGGCGTCACCATGAAGGTCGCGCCCGACATGATCGCTTCCTTCTGAAGCTGGATCGTCGCCATCAGGTACCCGATCGCCTCGGCAGCCGATCCGACGCCCAAGCCGGTCTTCACCGACACGTCCATGTTCTCGTTCCAGGTCGACGGGTCGAACGATGTCCATTCGCCCCGAAGCCGGATGGTGCGAGCACGGTTGTTGTTGCGCTTGTACTCGCGGAGGAGCAGCTTCCCGAGCCTCTTCATGCCGGTCTTCGCGAAGATTTGTCCGATCAGCTCGATGCGCTGCTGCGAGGCGCCCATCATGGCGTTCACGCCCGTCGCGGTCCCGTTCAGCGCGCTGCCGTCGAGTCCTTGCATGAACCTTGAGACGCCGATTCGGGTCTCTCGAATCTGATCGAGGTATTCCATCATGCCCATCGCCATCGCGGGCAGGGGCGGCGTCACGATGGGCTCCATCGAATCAAGGCTGTCGACGCGAACGATGCCACCCGGGCGCGACGTGAAGAGGTCCGACATTTCGACCTCGCCGCGCACCACCTTCGTCCGGTTGTTGTTCTGGAGATACAGGTTGTCGAGCATCTGACGCATCAGCGTCGTGCGGATCACCTGCAAGTCGCCGACGAGATCCATCACGGACTGGCCGAAGAACTTGTGAGGCACCGGTGAAGCCGTCAGGCTCGCGAAGGGCTGATAGGGCGCGTACTCGTCCGAGATCAGCTCCATCGACGTGTCGCCGATCGTCATGATGTGACGCAGCTCGGCGTAGCCGTCCCCGTCCTCGTCGATCCGCATGTAGACGTTGTTGACCCACATCTCCCGAGACGCCGCGTCGGGCCGGTCGGCCGTCTGGATCGGGAAGGTCTCCTCTTCGGAGAGGCGGATCGTGCGGCCCTGCGTGAACTCCGGCGTCTCGTCCGTCGGCCACTGCGTCACTTCTTCTGGGTCAAAGCCCATCGCCACGAGATCCGAGGCCGTCATCTTGCGGCGCTCGCCCACGAACTGAGAGCCGTCATCGAGGCGGATGGTGCGTCGAGCGATCAGAAACTCCTCGGGCGGGACACCGCGCACCTGCACCTGCCCGATCCGATCGACCTGTCGGAGTGTCACGTTGTAGAGCTTGACGACCTGCCCCTGGATCTCCTCCTCGAACTCCTCGAACTCCACGGGCTGGAGCCCCCGACCGTCCTCGAGGAGCTGCTGGAGCTGCTGCTCGTCGACCCCCTGATACGTCTCGATCTTCGGCTCGACCCGCTCTTCCCACTCGACCACCACGAACCCGTTCTTCTCGAGCAGCGCCGTGAAGAACCAGTCGTAGAGGATCTGGAAGCCGTCGAGCTCGTTCCAGAACACGTGGTTGATGAACTCGGTCGCCTGCTGCGCCTGCTCGATGTCCTCGGGGCCCGTCGGCTGGAACTCGAACACGTCCTCGCCGCTCGCGAACATCCGCATGAGCGAGGGCATGACCCAGTGGATCGTGTCCGCCACCTCGGTCAGAACGATCTGGCTGCGGCCCTCGACCTCGTTCCCGAGCGGCTGCCCGAAGAAGAACTTGAGGGCCTGACGGCGCTCTTCGGAAATCTGCGAGCCGGCGCTGATGGCCCCGTGGCTGTCGAGGATCTCGCGCGAGACGGCGGCCTTGACCTGATCCACCGTGAGGGGCCGGAACGGACGATTGCCATCTTCCGGGCCGAGGTCGGCCGCGTAGGCCTCGAACTCGTCGATCGGCTCGTCGTAGTATTCCTCTTCGTCTTCGCCGAACGGAGCTGCCACCGCGCACCCCTACCGCTTCTTGTTGCCGCCCTTGCCAGCCCGCTCTGGGGCCTCGACGGGGTCTTCGAGCGGGACGCCCGCCTTCTCCACCACGGACAGAGAGTGCAGTTGTTCCTCGATCTTGTCCACGCGGGCCTTCAGCTCAGCCAGCTCGGCCTTCACCTCGACCGTGCTGTCGACCCGGTCCGAGTCGATCCGATCCATCTCCCGCCGCATCATACCGATCTCAGAACCGATTCCGCCCATCTTCCCCTCCCTCTACACCATGGCCATCGGAGCATACAGCCGCTCCTCGCCACCCGTTGGACTGCGCTGTTCCGGCCGAGAGCCCATTGCCCCCGTCCGAAGAGCGTCGGCGAAGTGACTCGCCCAGTTGTGAAGCGGCTCGTTCGAGAAGACCTGGTTGTGGTCCGGGTCCTCGATGCCCTCAAGCGCCTTCCGCCGGTACTGCCGCAGCCCCTCGATCCCCGTCCCGCAGCCTCGTTCGTCGAACCAGCACTTCGATAGCATCGCCCGGGTCTCGAGGATGCCCGCCATGAAATCATCCTTGCGGTTCACCTTGATCGGGCCGCATCCGAGGTCCTGCAATGCCTTCTTGATCGTCTTCCCGGACTGGTACGAATGGTGGTTACCGTCGTGCGGGAGAATGTGGCGCGAGTAGACGACGTCTCCGTTCGCCTTCTGGAATCGGTCGATCTCAGACGCCCAATGCGTGAGGGTCGCCCCGTTCCCGTAGATGCACTTGATGAGACGAATCTCGCCGATGGAGTGCTGCGCGAACCAGATGACGTTGTAGTCCGAATACCCGATGTCCCACCACGTCTCGACGGGCAACCGCGGATCGTAGGGGACGTGGCCGATGCGGCCGTCTTCGCTCGCGCGGCGCATCTCCTCGCCGAACCATGCGTCGTGAAGGGCGGCATCGAA
>CAYWGW010000115.1:0-1583 GCA_964457385.1 uncultured Spirochaetaceae bacterium | reverse complement strand
GCAATCGAACTCCTGCGCGATCATGTCGTCGGAGAGCCCCTCAGCCCGGGCCTCTTCGATCTGCTCGTCGCTGACGGCGCCCGTGTCCTTGCGGCCGAGCACCTGGACATAGCAGGACGGGTTCTTCTCCCACCGCCGGAGCATGTCGTAGCAGTGATTCCGGCCGCGTGGGGTCGTCACGAAGAGCGCCCAGCCGTCGTTCTCGATCAGGATCGGCTGGAGATATCGCCAAATGCTCGGGTCGTTCATGACGGCCCACTCGCTGAATACCATGCCGATCGGATTCGTCCCGACCTGCGAATCCGGGTTGTCGGCGCCGACCACGTGGTAGCTGGAGCCGTTCCGGAAGTTGATGGTCATCTCCGAGTCGCGTGTCCGCGCGATGATCTCTTTCGGGAAGTGGTCCTTGAACGGGCGGCCGTCCTTCGTCGAGCCCTCCCACGCGATCTTCCGGCCCTGACGATAGGTCGGGAAGATGTGCCAATAGGCGCCGACCCGCTGCATGGCCTTCGAGGCTATGAAGTTCAGAGCGAAGAGATCCTTCCCGGCCCGCCGATGCCAAATGAGCAGGGCGCGCCGGCAGCCGCCCTCGAGCTTCTCCCAAGCGGGCATCTGATACGGGCGCGGCTGCCAGTTGTACGGGATGACAATCTGCTTCACGAGGCGTCCTCGGGCTCGGGGTCCGGCTCAAGCTCGGCCTCTTCGACGTCGTAGACGGTGTGGACGCCCCGGGTGAGGTCCATCGCCTGTTCGACCTCGGCCTGCCGGAGCGCGTCGACCTGCACCGCCTTGCCGACGTCGATCTCGGTCGGCTGCCCGGAGCCGCCGAACTGCATCACGTAGATGCGAACCTGTTCGTTCGGGTCTCCGATCCTCGGATCTCGAGTCTCGGGCCGGCCGCCAGCGAGTTCAAGGATGTCCTTCGCGGCTTGGCGGATGACGTTCGGGGCGGGGAGCGGAGTATTGCGACTGACGCGCTTTCCGCGGCTGTACTTGCCGAGCGTCTTCACGGCATCCGACACGTGCTCGAAGGCCTGCTCTCGGATGGTCTGAGAGGCGAGCTCCTCGGCGCGCTCGAGGATGTTCGTGGAGCGAGCCAGCTCGTTCGTCTTCGTCTTCTTCGAGGCCATCAGACCGCAGCTCCGTACTTCTCGGACCACCACTGAGGCACCGGGCCCGGTTCGAGGCCCTGGACGTGGAGGTGCGGGCCCGTCCCGTGCGGCCTCGGCTCCGTCCAGAGCCCGAGCTCGATCGCCACGAGGTTAGCGCGGGCGAGCTGCATCGCCGTATCACCGTCCCACGCGAAGTCCCGGGCCATGCCGATCAGGTGCTTGCTTCGAGGGTCGGCACCTACATCCTCGTTCCGCTTTCGCGTGCGCCGTCCGCTGGTCTCCGAGAGCCACGGGCATCGGCGGATCAGTTCGCGGCAAGCCGCGTCGAACTCCGCCGGGGTCATCGGATGCCGCTCAGCCATGACCCGGCCCCCCGCTCCCGAACCACCCCCGAACCACTTCGAACACGATCACCAGCGTAGCCCCGATCCCAGTCCCCGCGCTCGCGTAGACCGCAGGCCGGCGGCGCTC
>CAYWGW010000114.1:0-13427 GCA_964457385.1 uncultured Spirochaetaceae bacterium | reverse complement strand
CCCGCCGGAAGCGCGACTACACCGGGATTCCGTGGGTCGTGTTCACCGATCCCCAGGTGGCGGGCGTCGGCCTCGACGAGGGCCAGGCGCGGGCCGCGGGGATCCCGGTCGACGTCTCGCGGCTCTCTCTCGACAAGCTGCCGCGGGCGCTGGCCGCGCGGGATACGCGGGGCTTCGTGAAGCTGCTGCGCGCGCGAGGCGAGGATCGACTGGTGGGTGCACGGATCGTGGCGCCCGAGGGCGGCGAGCAGATCATGCAGGCGAGCCTGATGATCCGCTTCGGGCTCCCGGTCCGGGACGTTGCGCACCACTTCCATCCCTACCTGACCCAGAGCGAGGCGATCAAGCTCGCCCTGCTCGGATTCGACAAGGACGTCGAGACGCTCTCGTGCTGCGCGAGCTGAGCGGCGATCCGGTGTGCCCGGCCAGGGTGCTGGAAGCGCGCTGGAGATGGATCGAAGGAAGGCAACCGGGAGGGACCGAAAGCCACCGAAGTACACAAATAAAGAAGGAGCTCAGGATGAACGACGAGCGGATCTTGAAGGTGGGCCTCATCGGGAGCGTGATCGCGGCGCTCTGCTGCTTCACGCCGGTTCTCGTGATCCTGTTGGGCGCTCTCGGGCTCTCTGCGCTGGTCGGCTGGCTGGACGTCGTGCTGCTGCCGGCGCTGGCGATCTTCGTGGGACTGACGATCTACGCGCTCCTCCGTCGCCGCCGCGCTGCCCCGGACCCGGAATAGCATCGGATTCCCGATTCCAGCGCGCCCGCCACGAGGCGCCGGGCGAGACGCTCGATCCGTCTTTCGTCTCGCGTCCTCCGTCTCGCTTCCTTCGGCCTCCGTTTACGGTCTTCCGCTGCCCGCTGCCCGCTGCTCAGTCCGGCTTCCGTGATCCGCCATCGCCTCGAGCGGGGGAATCGTCTCGAGCGTGCGGGACGGAGGCGGGCGCGATCATGCCCGTCTTCCGTCCGAAGCGCAGGCTGCCCGCCCGGAAGAGCCGCGGCGCCAGGCTCTTCAGGAGATGGGCATAGCGCAGGGAGCCCGGGATGAAGATCTCGGGCTGCTCGCGTTCGACCGCGCGCAGGGTCGCGCGGGCGACGCGCTCGGGGGAGAGCGGGCGACGGCGCAGGGCGGGCGGGAAGTCCCCGAAGCCAGGGCGGTCGAAGAACTCCGTAGCGACGACGCCGGGGTTCACGAACGTGACCCCGATGCCGTCGGCGCTGAGCTCGAGGGCGAGCGACTCGGCGAAGCCGATCAGGGCGGACTTCGTGGCGGCGTAGCCGCTGTGACGCGCGGGCGGGATCCGGCCTGCGACCGAGGCGATGAAGACGAGATGACCGCGCCGTCGTTGCCCTCGTTCGAGCATTCTCCGCAGCGCGGCGCGCGTCACATGGACGGCACCGAAGTAGTTCACCTCCATCAGCTCGTGGAGCTCCGCGTCCTCGGCAGACGCGAACGGGGCGTAGGAGCCGAAGCCGGCGTTGTTCACGACGAGGTCGAGGCGTCCGAAGCGGACGACGGTCTGCTCGACCGCGCGCTCGACCGATTCCGGATCGCGCACGTCGCAGACCAGCGGCAGGCACTCCGGCCCGCTCCGGCTCGCCTCGTCTGCCAGCGCCTTCAGGCGTCCGTCGGAACGGGCGAGCGCGGCGACGTGCAGTCCCCGGTGAGCGAGGGCCAGGCTGAGCGCGCGACCGATCCCGCTCGATGCCCCCGTCACGAGCGCGACGGCGCCGGAGTCGAGGTTCATCTCTCCGTCCCGAGCCGATCCGTCCTCGCGCGGCGGCCTCTCATCAGCGTCGGCCTCTCATCAGGAGAGCATACCAGTCGCGAGAGGATACCCGGAGTGAGCATCCCTGAGCATCCGGTCGAGTGACGACCTCGCCGGAGTGACGAGCCGGCCGGGCTGCACCTCGATCCGTTCCGCAATCGGGCTCATTCGTCTTTCGCTTCGCTTTCTGCTGAATCGCTCGGGGTGCTGCCGGGTGGTGCCGGGTCGCGCCGGATCTCGTGCGGTCGCGTTGAGTCGCGTGGGGTCGCGCGCTGCGTCGGCCGTCGTTCCGACTGTTGCGGCGCCCGCCTGGATCGCCAGGCGCGTCGCTGACCGATTGCGGATTCCGGTCCAAACTCTCAGCGCGAACGAGTCAGGCATCCTCTCTTGCCGCGCCGACGCTCGCGGCGTCATCCTGCACCAGGCGGCGCGGCCGAGGCGGCGCGGAGCGGAGGTGGCGGTCGACGGCGGCTGCAGCCAGGGGGGGGCAGGTGCTAGGTGAGATACTGGAGCCGGCCGATCTGCGCCGACTGGATCGGGCCGCGTTGCCGAGCGTGGCGGATGAGCTGAGAAGCGAGCTGATCGACATTGGCGCCGCGATCGGTGGCCATTTTGCCGCGAGTCTGGGCGTCGTCGAGCTGTCGATCGGGCTGCATTGGGTGTTCGAGACGCCCCACGACCGCATCGTCTGGGACGTGGGCCATCAGGGCTACGCCCACAAGGCGCTGACGGGGAGGCTGTCCGAGCTGCGGCGGATCAAGCGGGCGGGCGGCCCGAGCGGCTTTCTTCGGCGCTGCGAGAGCCCCTTCGACGTCTTCGGTGCCGGCCACGCCGGAACCTCCATCTCCGCCGCGCTCGGGATGGCAGAGGCCGCCCGTCGCAGCGGCACGCCGCGACAGGTCGTGGCCGTGATCGGCGACGGCGGCGCCACGGCGGGCATGGCCTTCGAGGCCCTGAACCATGCCGGTGCGCTGCGGGCGCCCCTGCGCCTGATCTACAACGACAACGGCATGTCGATTGCTCCCAGCGTGGGCGGACTCGCCACGACCGGCGATGTGCGGGGCTATGCGCAGGCGCTCGGAATCGCCTATCGCGGGCCGGTGGATGGCCATGATCTGACGGCGCTGCTGCCGGCGTTGCAGGCATTGCGTGACGAGCCGGACAAGGAGGGGCCCGTGCTGCTGCATGTGCGCACGGTGAAGGGGAAGGGCTTCGCGGCCGCCGAGGCGGATCCATTCGGCTGGCATGCCACGACGCCCTTCGACCGCGAGACGGGGGCGCGCGTGAAAGTGACGACGAAGAGCGGCGGCGGCGGGCCACCGAGCTGGACCCAGGCCTTCGCCGCCGCTCTCGGTCGCATCGCCGATCGCGATCCGCGGGTGGTGGCGCTGACCGCGGCGATGCCCGACGGAACCGGTCTCGACCGCTTCGCCGAGCGCCATCCCGATCGCGTCTACGACGTCGGCATCGCCGAGCAGCACGCGGTGACCTTCGCCGCCGGGCTCGCGGCGGAGGGGCTGCGCCCCGTTTGTGCAATCTACTCGACCTTCCTGCAGCGGGCCTTCGATCAGATCGTGCACGACGTGGCGCTGCAGTCGCTGCCGGTCGTCTTCGCCCTCGATCGCGCGGGGCTCGTCGGCGGGGACGGGCCGACGCATCACGGTGCCCTGGATCTCGCCTATCTACGCTCGATACCGAACCTGGTAGTGGCGGCGCCGCGAGACGAGAACGAGCTGCAGCGGCTGCTGGCGACGGCCATCGAGGGCGATCGGCCCTTCGCGATCCGGTTTCCGAGGGGCCCGGCGCTCGGCGTGGCGATGGATCCCGATCCGAAGCCCTTGCGGATCGGGCGCGGCGAGCTGCTGCAGCCGGGGGAGGACGTGGCCCTGCTGGCCCTGGGCAAGGGGGTGCCCGAGGCGCAGCGGGCGGCCGAGCTGCTCGAGGCGGCGGGCCTCTCGGTCGCGGTGGCCGACGCGCGCTTCGTGAAGCCCCTCGATAAGGCGCTGCTCGAATCCCTGGCGGATCGCGCCCGGGTGCTCGTCACCCTCGAGGACCACGTGCGCAGCGGCGGGCTCGGCAGCGCCGTCGCCGAGTGGCTCTCGGAGGCACATCCGGAGCTGCGTCTACTGCGGGCGGGCATCGGGGACCGTTTCGTCGATCACGGCGATGTGGCAGAGCAGTGGGAGAAGGAGAAGATGAATGCCGAAGCGATTGCTCGAGCCGTCTGCGACGAGTTGGCATAGCACGGTCGACTCGACGATTGGGGAGCTGGGCCGCGCCTACGCGCACTGTGCCGGGATCACTCGACGCTCGGGCTCGAGCTTTGCGGCGGCCTTCTGGATGCTGCCCCGGGAGCGGCGGCGCGCGCTGCATGCGATCTACGCCTTCTGTCGGCTGGCGGACGACATCGCGGACGATCCGGAGGTCGAGGGCGACCGGGATCGGCTACTCGTCCGCTGGCACGACGAGCTCGACCGGGCCTATCACGGCCAGCCGAGCCATCCGGTGGGCCTCGCCCTGGCGGACGCCGTGCGGCGCTTCGAGCTGCCCCAGGAGGTCTTCGAGGATCTGCTGCGGGGCATCGAGTCGGATCTGCGCGAGGAGCCGATCGAGACCTTCGCGGATCTCGAGCGCTACTGCTATCGCGTGGCCTCGACGGTCGGGCTGCTGATCGTGCGGCTGCTCGGCGCGCGCAGCCTGCGCTCCCAGGAGTACGCGCGCAACATGGGCATCGCCGTCCAGCTGACCAACGTGCTGCGCGACGTCGGCGAGGATGCGGCGAGCGGGCGGATCTACCTGCCGCGGGCGGATCTGGCGGAGATGGACATCCCGCCCGAGAACCTGGCCGCGGGCAAGCTGACCGACGAGCTCCGGATGCTCTTCGCGCTCTACGCCGAGCGGGCGCGGATCTACTACGAGCGCGCGGCGCGGGCGCTGCCCCCGGAAGAGCGCGGCATCCTGCGCCCGGCCGAGGCCATGGGAGGGATCTATCGGGCGCTGCTCGAGGAGCTGCAGGCGCGGCGCTTTCCGTGTCTGCACGAGACGCCGCTGCGTCTGTCGAAGCCCCGCCGGCTGACGATCGCGGCCTCGGCCTGGATCGGCCTGCCGACGCCGACCCTGCGCTGGAGCGCGCCGGGCGCTCCGACGGGAGGAGGCGCGGCCTCGTGAACGGCATCGAACGGCGAAAGCTCGAACATCTCGATCTCTGCATCGAGAAGGACGTGGAGGCCCGGGCCACGAATCTGCTCGAGGAGGTCCATCTGATCCACGAGGCGATCCCGGAGCTGGCGTGGGATCAAGTGGATCCGTCGCTCACGCTGCTAGGCCGGCGGCTGAGTCTTCCGCTGCTCGTCTCGGGCATGACGGGCGGGACGGAGCGCGCGCGGGAAATCAACCTGGCGCTGGCGGAGATGGCCCAGAAGCTAGGCCTCGGGATGGGGCTCGGCTCGCAGCGGGCGATGCTGCAAGACCCCGACGCGGCGGCCAGCTATCGCGTGCGCGAGGTGGCGCCGGACATCCTGCTGCTGGCGAACCTGAGCGTCGTGCAGGCCCGGGAGGTCGGCGTGGCGCGGGTGGCGGCGTTGGTCGAGGCGGTGGGCGCCGACGCGATCTGCATCCACTTCAACGTGGCCCAGGAGCTGGTGCAGGACGAGGGCGATCGCGACTTCCGCGGTGCGCTCGAGACCCTGGTCGAGCTGGTGGATGGGTTGGCGGTGCCGGTGATCGCGAAAGAGACGGGCTGCGGCTTCGGGCCGCGGACGCTGGCGCGGCTGGCGGCGACCCGGGTGGCCGCCGTGGACGTTTCGGGCCGGGGCGGCACGAGCTGGACGGCGGTGGAGTCCGAGCGGGGCTCCGAACGCCAGCGGTTGCTGGGAAGTGCCTTGCGAGAGTGGGGCGTTCCCACGGCCGCCTCGATCGTCTACGCGCGGCGGGCGGGGCTGCCCGTGATCGCCTCCGGCGGCATCCGCAAGCCCCTCGACATCGTTCGAGCCCTGGCGCTCGGCGCCGACGCGGTGAGCCTGGCGCTGCCTTTTCTGCGGGCGTTTGCCGAGGGCGGGCGGGGCGCGGTCCTGAGCCATGCCGAGCGGCTGGCAGAGGGATTGCAGTCGCTGATGCTGCTCGTGGGCGCCCGGGAGCTGAAGGAGCTCCCCGAGATTCCACGTGTGCTGGGCCCCTCACTGAAGATGTGGCTCGGAGCCCTCAATGACTCGTCCAGTGGTGATGGCGATGGCCGGGGATGGCCGGGGATGGCCGGGGATGAGCGCTGAGGATCGCGAGAGTCGGGCACGCGCGAGGAAGATCCGTTGACGGCGGACGGGGATCGGGGACACGCTCGACGGTGTTACCGGTTTCGGACCCATGGGCGTAGCAGGAGTAACCATGGAGACGATCAGCTCCGGATCGTTCGCGGCCCGGCACCGGTCGCGCAGGACCCGCTCGACGTGGCCGCGGTCTTCGAGCGTTGCTGCGGCCAACCCGGCGTCGGCGCCCATGACGGTGATGACCGTGCGCCCGGTCTCGGCGCGCAACGCGGAGACCCACGCGCGCATCCTGGAGGCGGCGACGACGCTCTTTGCCGAGCACGGCTACGACGGCACCACGATCCGCGGCGTCTCCGAGCGGGCGAAGGTGAGTCGCTCCGCGGTCTTCTGGCATTTCGGGACGAAGGAGGCGCTCTTCCAGGAGGCCTTCCAGAACCTACTGACGCCTTTCCTCGAGCAGTTCGAGGCGAGCGCCCTCAGCCTCGATCCCCGGCAGCGACTGCTCGAGCTCGTCGACGGCTACGAGGTCTTCGTGCGCGAGCATCGCGACGCCATCGAGCCCCTGCTGCGATGGGTGCTCGAATCGCCTGCGGTGCGGGCCTCCCTGCGCCGGCCGCTGCTGGCGCTGGTGGATCGGTTCACCGAGGACGTGGCGGAGTCGTTCGAGCAGCTGGTGCCGGATCCGGAGGAGGCAGCCAGCCTGGCCGCCTCGGTGGTCTCGCTCTTGAACGGCAGTCTGGTCCTCTCCTTCGTCGAGGGCAGCCAGGAGCCGGCGGCGCTGCGCAGCACGGGGCTCCATCAGACGATCGAGCGGCTGCTCTCGAGTCTGCCGGATCCGTGATCGCCCATCAGAGCCATCCGGCCTATCAGAGCCATCCGGCGCTCGACCCCGCGCGGCTGCGGGCCCGGGCCGGGGGGGAGAACTTTCCCGTCGCGCTGCACGTGCTGCCGCCGCGCTGGCGCCGAGAGCTGCTGGCACTCTACGGCTTCGCGCGTCTGGTGGACGAGGCCGGAGATGCGGCAGCCGAGGACGAGCGGCTGGCGCTGCTCGAGGCGATCGAGGCGGATCTGCTGCGGCTCTTCGCCGGCGGTGCGGGCGAGGTAGAGGCGGCGCATCCGCTGCTGCAGGCGCTGTGTCCGCTGATCGAGCGCGGCGCGCTGCGGCCCGAGCCCTTGCAGCGATTGATCGAGGCCAATCGCCGCGATCAGGTCGTCACGCGCTATGCGACCTGGGGCGATCTGCTCGACTACTGTGCCCACTCCGCCAATCCCGTCGGCGAGTGCGTCCTGCGGCTGGCGGGGGCGGACTCGCCGGAGCGGCTCGCCTGGTCCGACGCCATCTGCTCGGCGCTGCAGGTGATCGAGCATTGTCAGGACGTCGTCGAGGATCATCGCAGCGGACGCATCTACCTGCCCGAGGAAGACCTCGCCTGGGCCGGCTGCGAGGAGGCCGATCTCGCGCGAAGGCCGGCCACGCCGGCGCTGCGACGGGTCGTGCGGCGCTGCGCCGAGCGGGCGCGTGGATTGCTGCAGCGGGGCGCGCCGCTGCCCGGGACGCTTCGCGGGCCGGCGCGGCTGGCGGTGGCGGCCTTCATCGGCGGCGGCCACGCGGCGATCGACGCTCTCGAGCGGGCCGACTACGACGTGACGTCCGGTGCGGCGGCGGTGCAGGCGGGCCGGGCGGCGCGGCTGGGCGCGGCGCTTCGGTCCTGGAGGCGGGTCCGATGAGCGTCGAGACGAGTGTCGGGACGAGCGTCGAGACGGGACGCGAGGTGGGCGCCGAGACGGGCGGCTGCGCGATGGGCTTCGAAACGGGCCTCGAGACCGGCGGCGGCGAGACGACCCGCGAGCTAGCGAACTCGAGTAGTAGGCCGCGGGTGGCCGTGGTGGGAGGCGGGCTGGCGGGGCTGCAGGCGGCGCTCGCCTGTGCCGACGCGGGCCTGCGGGTGAGCCTCTTCGAGGCGCGGGCGCGACTCGGGGGCGCCACCTGGTCGCGGGAGCGCGACGGCCTCAGGCTCGACAACGGCCAGCACGTCTTTCTGCGCTGCTGCCAGGCCTATCGCGACTTCCTGCGTCGACTGGGCGTCGAAGATCAGGTCGTGCTCCAGCGGCGGCTGGCGATCCCGGTGGCGGCGCCCGGCGGTCGGCTCGGCTGGATCCGGCGCTCGGCGCTGCCCGCGCCCGCCCATCTGGCGCCGAGCCTGATCGCCTATCATCACCTGACGCGACCCGAGCGACTGCGCGCGGCGCTCGACGTGCGTGCTCTCGGGCGCCTCGACCCCGAGAGCGACGCGGTCGACGCGCGGCGGCTCGGGGACTGGCTGGCCGAGCGTGGTGCCTCCGAGCGCAGTGTCGATTGTTTCTGGGATCTGATGGTGCGGGCGACACTGAACCTGCCCGCGCGGGAGGCCTCGCTGGCGCTGGTGGCGCGGGTCTTCCAGACGGGGCTGCTCGAGGCGGCGGACGCGGGGGATCTCGGCTGGTCGGCGGTGCCGCTCCAGAGCCTGCACGGCGAGGCCGCCGCCCGGGCCCTGGCCGACGCGGGGGGCTGGATCCAGCTGCGGACTCCGGTGCGCGAGATTCGCGTCGACGATGCCGCGCGGCCGGTTCTGCGCGTGGGCGATCGTCTAGTCGGGTTCGATGCGGTGATCGTCGCCGTTCCGCATCAGGCGGTGGGCGGGCTGCTGCCCAAGGAGGCGGCAGTCGATGGCGATGCCCTCGAGCGGCTCGGGGCCAGCCCGATCCTCAACCTCCACGTCGGCTTCGATCGTCGCGTCATGGACCACGACGTGCTGGCCTGCGTCGATTCACCGATCCAATGGCTCTTCGATCGCACGCAGTCCGCGGGCTTCGAGGATGGTCAGCTGCTCGCGCTCTCGCTCTCTGGCGCGGAGCCCTGGGTCGGGCGCTCGCGGGCGGAGCTCGAGGAGATCTTTCTGCCCGCCCTGGCCGCGATCCTGCCGGCGGCGCGCGATGCCCGCGCGACGTATTTCCGGGTTCACTGCGATCGCGCGGCCACCTTCCGCCAGGGCCCGGGCACGCGGCGGCTGCGACCCGGGACGCGCACGGCGACGCCGCGGATCTTCCTGGCCGGCGCCTACACGCGCACGGGTTGGCCGGCCACGATGGAGGGAGCCTGCCTGAGCGGCCTGGCCGCCGCCCGCGAGGCGGCGCTGGCAGTCTCGGGTCGGATGGAGTCAGTGGAGCGGCTGTCGAGAAAGCGGCTGTCGAGAAAAGGGAGCGAGGGATGAGCGAGGCGGTGGACGGATCGCAGTGGACGGGGACGGGCGGATCGCCGAGCGAGTCCGGCCAGGACGAGCGGGACGAGGTCCGGCGCACCCTCGAGCGCGCGGTCTCCCATCTGCTGGGCCGCCAGGAGAAGGACGGCCATTGGCGCTCGGAGCTCGAGACCAACGTCACGATGGAGGCCGAGGATCTGCTGCTGCGGCGCTTCCTCGGGATTCTCGACGAGCAGAGCGCGGCGCTCACCGCCAACTGGATCCGCTTCAAGCAGCAGCCCGGCGGCGGCTGGGCGACCTTCGAGGGCGGGCCGGCGGATGTCTCGACGACGGTCGAGGCCTACACCGCGCTGCGTCTGGCGGGCGACCCACCCGAGGCCGAGCATATGCTTCGCGCCGCCGAGGTCGCGCGCGAGCTGGGTGGGATCGAGGCGACCCGGGTCTTCACGCGTATCTGGCTGGCGCTGTTTGGCGAGTGGCCGTGGAGTGCGCTGCCCGCGCTACCGCCCGAGGTTGTGTTCCTGCCCGCCTGGTTCCCGCTGAACATCTACGACTTCGCCTGCTGGGCCCGGCAGACGATCGTCCCGCTCACGATCGTGGCGGCCCATCGGCCGCAGCGCGAGCTCGGATTCTCGCTGGACGAGCTGCGGCTGCGGCGCCGAGAGGACGGGGCGATCGGGGCGACCGGGGAGAGCGGGACGGCCGGGCCGACCGGGACGGCCGGAGCAGGCGCAGCGGGGGCGACCGCGGCGGGCAAGGCGAAGAAGCCGATCTCGCTGCGCAGCTGGGGCGGGCGCTTCGAGGCGCTCGATCGGCTGCTCCACGTCTACGAGCGGCATCCGATCCGGCCTCTGCGCGAGGCGGCGATGCGGCTGGGGGCCGAGTGGATCCTGCGCCGGCAGGAGGCCGACGGGGGCTGGGGCGGCATCCAGCCGCCCTGGGTCTACTCGTTGATGGCGCTGCATCTGCTGGGCTATCCGCTGGATCATCCGGTGATGCAGGCAGGGCTTCGCGGGCTCGACGGCTTTACGGTCTTCGACCGCGACTTCCGTCGACTGGAGGCGTGCCAGAGCCCGGTCTGGGATACGGGGCTGGCGGTCGTCGCGTTGCGGGATGCGGGGCTGCCCCAGGACCATCCCGCCGTCGTGTCGGCCGTGCGCTGGCTGCTCGACGAAGAGATCCGCGTGCGCGGCGACTGGTCCGTGCGCCGGCCGGAGCTGGCGCCGGGGGGCTGGGGCTTCGAGTACGCGAACGACAACTACCCGGATCTCGACGACACCGCCGAGGTGGTGATGGCGTTGCGGGCGGCGACGGGCGTCGACGAGGTCGAGGCGGCGGTCGATTCCGCGGTCGGCCGCGCCGTCGACTGGACCTTCGGGATGCAATGTCGCGACGGCGGCTGGGGCGCCTTCGACGTCGACAACACCCGCGCCCTCTGCCGGGAGCTGCCCTTCTGCGACTTCGGCGAGGTGATCGATCCGCCGACCGCCGACGTGACGGCCCACGTGATCGAGATGCTATGCGAAGAGGGGCTGGCCGACGATCCGCGGACACGCTCCGGTGTCGAGTGGCTGCTGCGGGCGCAGGAATCCGACGGCTCGTGGTTCGGACGTTGGGGGGCCAACCACGTGTACGGTACGGGCGCGGTCGTGCCGGCGCTGATCCGCGCCGGTGTCGACGCGGATCATCCCTCGATCCGGCGGGCCATGGCCTGGCTCGAGAGCATCCAGAACCCGGACGGGGGCTTCGGCGAGGACCTCCGCTCCTACCGCGAGCCGGGCTGGCGCGGCGTCGGCGACTCGACGCCCTCGCAGACGGCCTGGGCGCTGCTGGCGCTGCTCGATGGGAGGGGCCCCGAGGCGGTGATCCGGCGGGCGGTCGACTGGCTGGTCGCCCACCAACGTGAGGACGGCGACTGGGACGAGACGCTCTTCACGGGCACCGGCTTCCCCGGCGACTTCTACATCCGCTACCACCAGTACCGGCTCAACTTCCCGATCATGGCGCTTGGCCGCTATCTGCGGAGGGCGTCCGCATGACGAGCCTCTTCAGGCCGAACGCGTTCACGAAGGCGAAGGCCGGTCGGCTGCTGGCGCTGGCGCCGCTGCGCGCAGAGGCGCTGGCCCTGCGCTGGGGCGCGCCCGAGCTCCAGGTCGAGCGCTGCGGGATGGGGGCGCAGCGAGCGCAGGCCGCCGCCCACCGGCTGGCCCGGAGCGCGGCGAGCGCCTTCGTGGTCGCCGGAGTCGGGGGCGCGCTCGATCGCCGACTGGTGACCGGAGACATCGTCGTCGCCTCCGAGCTCCGCAACCAATTCGGGGATCGTCGGCCGCTCCCCGCCGACGGTCTGGCCGAACTCCTGAGCACGCTAGGTCATCGGGTGCAGGTCGCGCCGATCCTCTCGAGCGAACAGCTCGTGACGGGCAGCCGCCGACGCGAGCGACTCGCCGAGGACGGTGCCCGTGTCGTCGACACCGAGTCCTGGTGGCTGGCGGCCTGCGCCGGCGCACGCCCCTTCGCCGTCGTCCGCGTCGTCGTGGACGCACCGGATCGCGAGCTCCTGCGCCTCGGCACGGCCTGGCGCGGACTCGAGGCCCTGCGCACGCTCGCGCGCCTCGCGCCAGCCCTCGCGCGCTGGGGCGGACAGATCACCTCGGCCGAGCCCCGCCATTCCCACGCCCGCGGCCGCGCCCGAGCGCAGCCCGCGCTGCAGCTCGTTTCCTGAAGACCGCGACGATCCCGAGGATCCCGTAGATCCTCGAGATCCCGAAGGAGCCCATGCATGCCCGTTCCCGTCTCCCAGATCACCACCGTCGCCAGCTACATCCTTCGCCAGAAGCTCGCCGGTCGGAAGCGCTATCCCCTCGTGCTGATGCTCGAGCCGCTCTACCAATGCAATCTCGCCTGCGCGGGCTGCGGCAAGATCCAGTACCCGAAGCATGTGCTCCAGCGCCGGCTCTCGGCCGAGGATTGTCTGCGCGCGGTCGACGAATGCGGTGCGCCGATCGTCTCGATTCCCGGTGGCGAGCCGCTGCTGCATCCGGAGATCGCCGAGCTCGTCGAAGGCCTGGTCGCTCGCGGCAAGTACATCTACCTGTGTACGAACGCGCTGCTGCTCGAGCAGAAGCTCGATCTCTTCGAGCCGAGCCGCTACCTCTCCTTCAGCGTCCATCTCGACGGTGATCGCGAGGTCCACGATTCGGCCGTCTGTCGCGAGGGCGTCTACGACAAGGCCGTCTCGGCGATCCGCGCGGCGCTGGCCCGCGGCTTCCGCGTCACCACGAACACGACCCTCTTCGACGGCGTCGACCCGGATCGGACCGCTGCCTTCTTCGACGAGGCGATGGACCTGGGCGTCGAGGGCATGATGATCTCGCCAGGCTATTCGTACGACAAGGCGCCGGACCAGGAGCATTTTCTCGCCCGCGAGCGGACGGTCCAGCTCTTCCGACGCATCTTCGGCCGACCCCAGGCAAAGCGCTGGCGCTTCAACCAGTCGCCGCTCTTTCTCGAGTTCCTGACCGGTGCCCGGGACTACGAATGCACGCCCTGGGGCATGCCGGCCTACTCCGTCTTCGGCTGGCAGAAGCCCTGCTACCTGCTGCAGGAGGGCTATGCGAAGAGCTACGACGAGCTGCTCGCCGAAACCGAATGGTCGCAGTACGGCCCCAGCAGCGGCAATCCCGCCTGTCGCGACTGCATGGTCCACAGCGGCTTCGAGGCCTCGTCGGTCGAGGAAGCGTTCTCGTCCTGGCACGGATTCGTCGCCATGGCCCGCGCCACCCTCTTCGGCCCGCGAGTCCCCAAGCCGGACGCGCTGCCCCCGCGCAAGGAACGGCAGGCAGCGGCGGTCGAGCAGCCCACCCAGGGCTGGGCGTGGACGGCGGAGGTCTCGGACGCGGCGTCGGACGTGAGGTCGGAGGTGGCGCCGGACGCAGCGGCGGGCGGGACGTCGGGTGTGGCGTTGGGCGCGCCGCCGAGCGTGACGTCGGACGCCGCGCTGTGGACGGCCTTCGAGTACCGAGGCGACGCGACGCTCACCCTCGACGACGGCTCCGACGTCGAAGGCTTCGTGAGCCGGCTGACACCGGATCACGTCGCGGTCCTGTGCCGAGGCGAAAGCACCGCCCGCGAGATTGACCGCCGCCGCATCCGCCGGG
>CAYWGW010000113.1:0-13441 GCA_964457385.1 uncultured Spirochaetaceae bacterium | reverse complement strand
GAAGACGATGAAGGTCGGGAAGAGATGGATGCCGGCCAGGCTGACGAGCCAGTAGGAGCCGGGAAAGCGCGTGCGGAAGTCGACATAGCGCCAGTCCTCGTGGTCGAGACCGCTCCAGCCCCGGGCCCAGTTGAAGGTCAGCCGCCAGCCCCAGACGAAGACCACGAGGAGCACCGCCGCCGCGCGCAGCGCCGGCGCGTCGGGACCGGCGAGGCTCATCCAGTAGAGCACGATCGCAATCGGAATCACGCTCCAGTAGGCGTCGTAGAAGCTCGAGTTGTCGTAGGCCATGCTGAAGCCGAAGATCACGAAGGTCGCGACGAGATCCGCCGCCAGCGTCCGCAGGATCGGATCCTGGATCGGGGCGAGGGCGACGGTGAGCCCGCCCACCGCCAACGCGACGAGATAGGCGATGGCGACCCGCCCCAGGGCGCCGGGGCGGGAGATCGCCGGGGCTGAGATCGATCCGTGAAGCTCGCTCATTCTCTCGTCCTCTTTCCCTCTTTCGATCCGATCCGACCCGCTCAGTGGACGCGGCGGTCGGTGGTTGGCCAGAAGGCCTCCCGCAGCTTGAACTTCTGCAGCTTGCCCGTCGCCGTGCGAGGCAGCTCTTCGACGAAGCGGATTCCGGTCGGACATTTGAAATGCGCCAGCCGCTCTCGGCAGAAGGCGATCAGCTCCTCTTCCGAGGGCTGCTGGCCGTCTCGACGGACGATGAGCGCCACCGGCGTCTCACCCCATTTCTCGTCGGGTATCCCGATGGCCGCGCACTCGAGCACGGCCGGATGTTGATAGAGACAGTCCTCGATCTCGGGACTGCTGATGTTCTCGCCGCCCGAGATGATCACATCCTTCTTGCGATCGACGACGTGGACGTTCTCGAATTCGTCCCAGACGCCGAGGTCGCCGGTATGGAAGTAGCCGCCGTAGACGGCGGCGTCGGTCTGATCGGGCTGCTCGTAGTAGCCGGCGAAGACGACGTTCGAGCGCGCGCAGATCTCGCCCACCGCCTTGCCGTCCTTCGGGACCGGCTGCCCGTTCTCGTCGAGGATCTGCAGGTCGACGCCGATGCCCGCGGCGCCCGCCCGCGCCCGTCGGCCCCAATCCTCCCGCTCCGTCGTGGCATCGGGCTGCGAGACGGTCAGCAGCGGCGCCGTCTCCGTGAGCCCGTAGATCTGCAGGAATCGCCAGCCGAGCTCCGTCTCGAGGCGCTCGATGAAGGCCGCAGGCGGCGGCGCGCCGGCGACCACGAAGCGTGGCCGGGTCCGGATCGCGAAGCGCTCCTTGTCGGGCGTGTCGAGCACCGCCCGCAGCACCGCGGGCGCCATGCAGGCGAAGGTGACGCCTTCCTCTGCGATCAGCCGGAAGATCCGCTCGCCATCGACGGCGCGCAGGATGACGTGGGTGCCGCCCATGCCCGTCAGCGCGTAGACGCCGCCCCAGCCGTTGCAGTGGAACATCGGCAGCGTCCAGAGCTCGACGTCGTCGTGGTGGATGCCGAGGTGGGCGATCATGTTGTAGGCGTTCAGGTAGCAGTTGCGATGCGTCATCATGACGCCCTTGGGCCGGCTCGTCGTGCCCGAGGTGTAGTTGATCGAGACGAGCTCGTTCTCGCCGATCTCGGGCTCGGGGCGGGGCGGGGGCTCGGGACTCGCCGACTCGACGAGGGCGTTCCAGGACTGCCAGCCCGGCGGCGGCTCGTCCGCCTTCCCGGGATCGTCCGCGGCCACGATCCAATGCCGCACCTTCGGCAGGGCATCGCGGATTCCGTCGATCAAGCCCGTGTACTCGCCGTCGACCAGCACGGCCGAGACGCCGGCGTGATTCAGGATGTACTCGTGGTCCGCGGCGACGAGCCGGTAGTTCAGCGGGACGAGCACCAGCCCGATCTGCGCCGTCGCGTAGAAGCTCTCGAGGAAGAAATGCGAGTTCGGGCTCAGGATGCAGACGCGATCGCCGCGGCGGAGGCCGAGGTCGAGCAGGGCGTTCGAGAGCCGATGGACACGGTCGTCGAGCTCCCGGTAGGTGAAGCGGTTCGCGCCGTCGACGACCGCGGTCTTCTCCGGGTAGAGACGCACGGCGCGTCGCAAGAAGTCGGTGACGAGCAGCGGGACTTCCATGGTCGGGCCTCCTCCGGGTGCCGGCCGGGCGGCGGTCGGTCGGATGTCGGTCGAGTCGGATGTCGGTCGGGGAGGGGCGGCTCCGCGACCGATCGCGAAGTGTATCCAGACTGGAGCATCGTGGGCAGGGCGTCGGTCGTCGTGCCGGCGGGCGGGTCTCGTCCGGGCGTCCCCTGGCCTGCTACGGTCCCGCTCCTGGCCGGAGCGGGGACCGACGCCTCGGCTGCGGACGGCGATGGGCCGGACACGGCCAGGATCGAGTGCTCCGAGCGCGTCGAACTCCGCGATCCGAAAAGAGCGACAGTAGCCAGAGACCGAGAACGTCAAAAACAGTACGAGCGCGAGTGAGGGAATTCGTGGCCGGAAAATCGGAAGACAAGACGGGTCGGGACGAATCGATCGGCCTTCGCATGCTGAAGACGCGGACGGTCCTCATCTCGGGTGTGGTCGATGACAAGCTGGCAGAGAAGACGATCTCGCAGCTGCTGATCCTCGACGGTGAGAGCCACGAGCCGATCCGGGTGATGATCTCCTCCCAGGGCGGGCATGTGGATTCGGGCTTCGCGATCCACGACATGCTGCGCTTCATCGAGTCGCCGGTCGTCGCGATCGGAGCGGGCTGGGTCGCGAGCATCGCTGTGCCGATCCTCTTCGGGGCTCCGAAGGAACGGCGTTTCAGCCTGCCCCATACGCGATTCCTGCTGCATCAACCGTCGGGGGGCGCGGGTGGACAGGCGAGCGACATCGGGATCGAGGCCGAGGAGATCCTGAAGGTCCGGGATCGGCTCAATCAGCTGATCGCGGACGAGACCGGCCAGCCGGTCGAGCGGGTCGCCAAGGACAGTGATCGCAATTTCTGGATGGACGCGAGTCAGGCGGTGGACTACGGCCTCGTGAGTCGGGTCATCGCCGGTGCCGGCGAGATCGACTGAAGCGGTCGGGCAGGGCGGGGCGAACGGTCCGCGATCAGAGCGCGAAGCTCTCGCCGCAGCCACAGGTCTCGGCCGCCTTCGGATTGAGGATCTTGAAGCCCGAGTCGTTCAGGGCGTCCGAGAAATCGATCGTGATACCGTCGAGGTAGCGGCCACTCTCCGCGTCCACCCAGACCGGCAGCCCTTCGAATTCGAGCCGGTCGTCGTCCTCCCGGGCCTCGTGGTCGAAGAGCAGCTCGTAGCGCATGCCGCTGCAGCCGCCGTTGCGCACGGCGACGCGCAGCGCCCCGCCCGCGTGCTCGCTCGCGGCGAGCAGCTTCTTGGCCTTCTCCGCGGCGGCGGTCGTCAGCTCGAGAGTGACCATGTCGGACTCCTTTCCATTGCGGGCGCCGTTTCGGGCTTCGCGACGTGCTCGGTCTTCGGATCGAGCCGTGGCACGATGGGCAGCCCGATGTGATCGGGACGCGGGAACGCGCCTTCGCAGAGCGAGGCGAGGCTGATCGCCTCGAGGCTGCGGCGGATCTCGCTGCCCAGTCGCCGCCACAGCGAGGCCACGGCACAGCCCGTCGTCCGTCGACAATCCAGCCGGTCCTCGGGCTGGCAGGCGCAGGGGGTCTGGGGCAGGAAGCTCTCGTCCAGGGCGTGGATCGCGTCCCAGACCGAGATCCGCTCCGCCGGCCGGGCGAGGGCGTATCCGCCGCAGGCGCCGCGCGTGCTCTCCACCAGCCCGGCGAGTCGCAGACGTCGCATCAGCTTCGCCACATAGACGGTCGAGATCCCTTCGCGCTCGGCGATCTGGGCGATCGGCACGGGCAGCCCGGCGGGACCGCCCAGGGCGACCTGCAGCAGACATCGAAGGCCCGTTTCTTCTCGCGCCAGCAGGTGCATCGAGGGGAAGATAAGATAGAATACCGATTGGTCAAGATTCCTGGCGGAAGGCGTGTTCGGGCTGCTCCGTCACGGACGACCGGTGAGATGCGGACGGACCGATCCGGGGGGCGTGTGAGCAGCGGCAGAGACGAGGCGGCGATCGGAGACGATCCGCGGAGGCCGACGGCAGGCGGGACGCGAGCGAGCGAGGGCCTGCGGGATCGACTCGACCGCCCGCTGCGGGACCTGCGGATCTCCGTGACCGATCGCTGCAACTTCCGTTGTCCCTACTGCATGCCCGCCGAGGTCTTCGGTGAGCGCTACCCGTTCCTGCCTCGCGAAGAGATCCTCAGCTTCGAGGAGCTCGAGCGTCTCGTCCGGCTCTTCGTGGGCTTCGGCGTCGAGAAGCTCCGCATCACCGGCGGCGAGCCACTGCTGCGTCAGGATCTGCCGGAGCTGATCGAGCGCCTGGCCCGGATCGATCCGACCCTCGACATCGCCATCACGACCAACGCCAGTCTGCTGGCGCGGCACGCCGAGGCGCTCCGAAAGGCGGGCCTGCGGCGGGTCACCGTCAGCCTCGACAGCCTCGATCCGGACGTCTTCCACGCCATGAACGGCCAGCGCTTCTCGGTGGATCGGGTGCTCGCGGGCATCGCCGCCGCCGAGGCCGCGGGCTTCGGGCCGATCAAGATCAACTGCGTCGTGCAGCGCGGCGTGAACGACCACGGCCTGGTCGATCTCGCCCGCCACTT
Source organism: uncultured Spirochaetaceae bacterium (assembly GCA_964457385.1). GTDB lineage: Bacteria > Myxococcota_A > UBA9160 > UBA9160 > UBA4427 > UBA4427. Next base: position 8,764 of record CAYWGW010000113.1, on the reverse strand, counting down.
CCACGGCAGCGGCCACATCGTCCGCTTCATCGAGTTCATGGACGTCGGCACCCGCAACGAGTGGAAGCTCGACCAGGTCGTTCCCGGCGCCGAGATCCTCGAGCGCATCGCCGCCGAGCTGCCGCTGGAGCCCGCCGACCCCCGCTACCGCGGCGAGGTCGCCCGCCGCTGGCGCTATGCCGACGGCGGCGGCGAGATCGGCGTCATCACGAGCGTGTCGGCGCCCTTCTGTGGCGACTGCACCCGCGCACGGCTGACGACCGAGGGCGCGCTCGTGACCTGCCTCTTCGCGGACGGGGGCATCGACCTGCGCGACCCCCTGCGCAGCGGCGCCGACGACGACCGGCTGCGCGAGATCATCGCTTCGACCTGGCGCGGCCGGCGGGATCGCTACAGCGAGGAGCGTCAGGAGCTGCTCCAGATCGAGGGCGACGACGCGCCCCGTCGCCCGCGCGTCGAGATGTACCAGATCGGGGGGTGACGCTTCCGAGGCCGTGGGGGGATGGGCGGCGAGTAGAAGATGCGCATCTCGTCGACCCGTCGTCGTCAGTAGGCGATCGCCAGCAGCAGTGCGGTGGGAGCCAACGCGATCGTCCAACTCGTGAGCGATCCCAGCAGGAAGTACTCCGTAATCTCGTCGGTGTCGTTCAGGGTCTCGGTGCTCTGGCCGCGGGCCGACAGCTCGGGGAAGCGAATGATGCTCTTGGCCGAGATCACCAGAGCGGCTGCGGTCGGCTCTCCTGCGAGGGCGAGGCTGAAGATCAGGTATCGCTCGAGCACGCCGATGTACCGCCCACCGCGCAGCCTGCTCTCCGACCGCTCCAGGGCCGACGCGTCGCTCGCCATCAGGAGAACGCTGCGAACGATCGCGTTGCCCGTAGCTGCGAGCATCCCCATGATCGATGCCGCGAGCAGGTAGAAGTCGATCGAGCGATCCGTGTCGTGCCATGGCAGTGCGGCGATCTGCGGCTCGATGTCATCCAGGCTCGCCTCCGTGCCCAGAAGCGTGTTTCCGACGATCGCGAACGACAGGCCCATTGCGAGCGAGCAGAGGGCCGCGCCGTATCGTTTGTTGCGCCGAAAGCCGTGCCACGTGCCCGTAGTCGCCATCACGAGTCCCCCGAGAAGAAGGCTGTGCCACGCGCAGGCGCCCATTGTGAAGTACGCGATCACCGCGCCCACGGTCGGTGCCGCGATCCATGCGAGGTTCGATTGAAGCGAGTCGCTCGTCTCGGATGCTCCGCCGTGGCGCAGATCGGAGAGGGCGATCGCGGCGAACAGCAACGAGAGTGAGATCACGAGTAGATGTGTCCGAGAGTGTCGAGGATCATGAGGATCGTAGCGGGCCCGTTGTTCTTGAATCTCTTGGAGATCGTGGACTGCCCGATCTCCAGCTCCTCACCGATGGCCGTTTGCGTCTTGCCGTCGAGGGTTCCGAGCGTGATCCGGACATCTTTCTCGTCCATCCGGAACATCACCTGGTCGAGGGCGAGTAGAAATGCGTTGGTCATCGCGAAGAGCTCGTTTTCTTCTCCGGCGAAGCTGCTCTGGGTCGAGTAGGGGAGCCCGTGACCTTTCTTGCGTCGCTCTGCCTCCTCGATGGCGCTTCGTGCCCGCCACCATCCGGCGCCGCTCTGCCCGAACGGCTCCTCCGTTGCATCGAACACGGCGATCTCGCCATAGGCGAGCCCGATGCGGACGTCTTGATCCTGAACCCCGAACGTGCCCAGCTCCTCGGTCTTGAAGCGAAGTCTCAGAAGTACGGTCGCGCGAATGGCGTCGGCCAGGGTGGAGTACGCCGCCTGGAATTCGTCCCCTACGCTGAATCGAATGGGCTGGGCCGCCTCGACCTGCTGATTGACCGTGTCGAAGATCTGCCTGAGTGCGGAGAACAAGCGTTTTTGATCGGGGTAGGAACGCGAAGCCGCGACATCGCCCACCAGCGTGGCGTAGCGGTTGCCTTCGATCGTTCTGGCCGATCCCGATTGCTCGCCGGGCAAGATGGTCTTCCCCTGTGTCGATATGGGTACGAATACCGCTTTAAGAGCGGTTTTTCGATTTTATCTTGTTTGCGGCAATAATCAATATTTTATTCTCTTGAGGGAGATAAATTTGCCCGGACTTCCCATTTCGCAAGAAGAGCGTTCACCCGCCCGCAATCCGGCGGCACCCGTCCAGGGGCACGATCTCCATTCGCGAACAAGGCGATCGACAGGACACGTCGATCTCCGTGTCGCCACGGTTGGACTCCATTCTCTCGGCGGATCTACGGAACGGTTGCTCTATTTACTCCGCCACATTACGCCCCGATCCTCGGCCCCGGCTCAGGGCGCGAATCGCTCCCCCGACCACTGCTCGCTCAGGGTCCAGAGGCGCTCGGCGGCGTCGGGGTCGAGGGCCCAGCCGAGCACGCCGTGGCTCACGTCGGGCTGATCGATGCGCGGGGCGATGCCGCAGTCCTCGCAGTAGAGGCCGCCGCGATCGGCGAGCTCCGGAGCGGTGGTGGCCCAGACGGTGGTGGCCGCCCCCTGGGCCGGGGTCTTGAACTTCATCGGCTCGGCCTGGGGTCGGGACTCCAATAGGGTCTTGAAGTCGTCGCCGGTCAGGTGGCGACCGAGCTCCGTCCGGATGGCGCCGGGGTGGACGGCGAAGGCGCGCACGCCGCGGTCGCCAAATCGCTGGTCGAGGGCGACGCTGAAGAGCACGTTGGCGGTCTTGGCCTGGCCGTAGGCGACGAACTTGTCGTAGGCGTCGCGCTCGAAGAACGGGTCGTCGAATCGCATCGGCGAGAGCCGATGACCGGCGCTCGAGAGATTCACGATGCGCGCCGGCGCGGCGGCCAGCAGGTTGTTCATCAGGCGTGCGGTCAGTACGAAATGGCCGAGATGATTGGTGCCGAGCTGGGCATCAAGGCCTTCCTTCGTGCGGGCGAGGGGGCAGGCCATGACGCCCGCGTTGTTGATCAGACGATCGATGCGGGGGAAACGGCGGGCGATCTCGTCGGCGCCGCGGCGGACGGAGTCCAGGTCGAAGAGGTCGAGCTCCGCCAGCTCGATCACGGCCTCCGGCACCTGCTCGCGAATGCCCTCCGCGGCGGCGCGGCCCTTCTCGAGATCCCGGACCACGCTGACGATGCGCGCGCCGCGGGCCGCCAGCACCCGGGCCGTCTCGACGCCGAGGCCCGCCGAACCGCCGGTGAGGACGATGGTCTGGCCCGCCAGTTCGAGTTCGAGGGCGGTCGCCACCTCCTCCGCGGTCGTCTCGGCGCCGAATCGATGGGTCACGGGGCTTCTCCTTGGAGGGCTCGGGTGGGCAGTAAGAGGGGACCGGACCCCCGGGCGACCTGGACCGACACCGTTCCGGTTTCGGGCTCCGATCTGCCGCAGACCCGGATCGAGGAGACCCTAGTAGAAGAGCCCGGCCGAGACGAGCGTCGCCAGCACGGCGAAGGGCAGGGCCGTCAGGGCATCGAAATCCAACGCCATCAGGCACGACTCGGTGGGGATTCCGACGGCGACCGCCGTCACGAGGAGGGCGAAGGCGAGTTGGCGAGGCGCTATGGAACGCAGGAACTGCATGCCGCCATCCTAACAGGAGGAGGGGAGGCATTGTCCAGCACATTCGAGAGCTTCTCGAGACGATAGAGCGTCGTTTGTGGGAGCGGATGGACGCTGCGGCGATGCGACGTGCGCGCTTCGAATGGCCGCATCGCTGCCCGCCCGCTCAGGGACGGGTCGCCGAGTCGAGCTCGTCGAGGGCCTGTTGGAGGCCCGCAATCCGCTCGCGCACCGTCTGCATCGCCGCGTCCACGTCCGAGAGCGCGCCCTCGGCGTCGAGGGCACGGGCGGTCTGTTGATCGAGCCGCTCGACGGCTTGATCGAGGGCGAGCTCGAACTCGTCCAGACGGCTCTCGAGCCGTGCCCCCTGGCGCGCCTGCACGACGTTCATCGCGACCGAGACGAGCAGCAGCAGCAGCAGCACCACCGCGATCCGGTCCGGCCCGCGTCGCTGCTTCGGCTCGGGGCGCGCCGGCGACGGGGACGACGCCCGCCGCACGTGACTGGCCCCGGTCGCGCGCTCGCTGTCCGCGTCGCGGCCGGCTGCGTCTCCTGCTCCGGTCTCGGATCGGGCGTCCGCCCGGGTCTCGGCTTCGCTGGGATGGCCCGATTCCTGGGAGAACGGGATGGACATGCTGGGACTCCTCTTTCCTGACTCCGGTTCGCTACCCTCCGAACGTAGCCGCGGGATCGATCGCCGTCCCCTGTCCATTGCCCTCTCTTCGTCCGCTCTTGCCCCGGCTGAGGGGAGAGAAGATCCCTCGATCCTGGCTCTGTGGCTATTCTGCCGCGCTCGGCGCGACCAAGAGCGGCTGCGACGCAGCGAGCACGCGTCGCAGCATGGGCTCGAAGTCTTCGAGCGGCAGCGTCTCGCCTTTCGGATCGAAGGCGGCCTGATCGTAGAGCTCGCAGAACTCGGCGCAGTCGTCGAAGAACTCGTGGCCCCGGTAGGCCTCGCGTGCATCGCGATCCATGCCCACGTGGTGCCAGAAATAGTAGCCCTGGAAGATGCCGTGCTTCGCGACGATCCAATGCAGCCGGCGATCGACGTAGGGCTTCAGGATCGCCGCGGCGATCTCCGGATGATTGTTCGGGGCGAGGGTGTCTCCGATGTCGTGGAGCAGGGCACAGACCACGTAGTCCTCGGGTCGGCCGTCGGCGAGGGCCAGGGTGGCCGTCTGCAGGCTGTGGGTCAGGCGATCGACGGGGAAGCCGCCGTAGTCGCCGTCGAGCAGTCGCAGATGGGCGAGCACGCGATCGGCGAGCCCCTCGCAAAGGCGTGCGTGATGGGGCGCGATGCGCGCCCAATCCTCCCGAGTGCCCGACTTCATCTGGGTGAAGGTGGCTCGGTCGTTCTGGTTGGGGGCAGCGCTCATGGGCGTCTCCTCGGGCCGGGTCGCAGGCGACGCGCGGTGATCGCGTGTCTGGCCTCAGCCGACGATACCCGATGCGAGGACGCGGGAGAAAGGGGCGGAGTCGATCGCGGACATCCGTGCGGCCCGATTGCGGCGGGACGTGCAATCCCAGAGACTGGCCGTGGGCCTGCGCGGCGCGGAGCGGCGGTCGATGTGCGCCGCGCGCCGTGCTTCGCGCACCGTGAGACGCGAGACGCGCCACGAGAGGCGAGAGGCGAGAGGGATGAAGCTGCACGATCTGGCGACGCCGGCGCTCGTCGTCGACGGGGCTCGACTCGAGGCGAACCTCGCGGCGATGGCCGCGGGTCGACCCGGCGCGCAGCTTCGTCCCCACGTGAAGGCCCATAAATCCACCGCTCTCGCCCGTCGCCAGCGCGCCTACGGCCATACGCTCTTCTGTGGCGCCACGATCCGCGAGCTGGAGGGACTGGCGGCGGCTGGGCTGGGTGAGGACCTGCTGCTGGCGAACGAGGTGCTCGACGCCTCACGTCTGGGATCGCTCGTGCGGGACGGGGCGCGCGTGACGCTGGCGGTCGATTCGGAGGAGACGATCGAGGCCGCGCGACGCGGGGGCGTGCCCGAGGTGTTGATCGACGTGAACGTGGGCCTTCCGCGCTGTGGCTGTCCGCCAGAGGCGGCCGGGGACCTGGCCGAGAAGGCGAGGCGGCTCGGGCTCGGGGTGCGCGGTGTGATGGGCTACGAGGGCCATGTCGTGGGTCAGGCGAGTCGCGCTGATCGCGGGCGCGGCTGTGCCGAGAGCATGGAGAAGCTGCTCGCCGCCCACCGCGAGGTCGGCGGTGAGGTCGTCTCCGCCGGCGGTACGGGCACCTACGACTGCAATCGCTGGGCGACCGAGATCCAGGCCGGCTCCTACGCCCTGATGGACACGGCCTATCATCGGCTGGATCTTCCCTTCGCTCCGGCCCTCTGGCTGCTGGCGACGGTGATCTCGGTCTCGAAGGCCTGGGCGGTGGCCGACTGCGGGCTGAAGGCTCTAGGCATGGATCACGGCAATCCCGCGATCCCCGGTGCTCGGGTGCTCTTCTGCTCCGATGAACACGTGACCTTCGTGCCCGGTCGCGGCGACGCCGGGGCGGATGCGGGCGGGGCGGAGAAGGCGGCGGAGTCGGATGTGCTCTCGCCGATCGGCTGGACGTCGCCGGGCTCCGCTCGGGTGGGCGATCGGATCCGGATCGTGCCGGCCCACGTCGACCCCACGGTCGCCTATCACGAGCGGTTCTACGTGGTGGACGGCGAGGACGTGGTCGATGAATGGCCCATCGATCTGCGGGGTTGGTAGCCTGCGTCAGATCGGGGAATCGGGTCGCGTGCTCAGGGCCAGACGGGTTTGCGCTTCTCTATGAAGGCGCGGGCGGCCTCCTCGATCTCGCCGGAGGAGCCCGCCATGATCTGGTTTCGGTTCTCGAGCTGGATGGCGGCTTCGAGATTGGGGACGTCGAGGTTGGCCCACATCACCTGCTTGGTCGCGAAGACGCCGAAGGGCGCGAAATCGCAGATCTCGTCGGCCAACGCGAGGGCGTCGTCGACGGCCCGCCCCTCTTCGGCGAGCCGCGTGACGACTCCGATCCGTTCGGCTTCGATCGCGTCGAAGGGCCGGCCCGAGAGGATCAGGTCGTGGGCGCGAGAGGCGCCGATCAGTCGTGGCAGCATGTACGACACGCCGATGTCGCAGCCCGAGAGACCGACCCGGATGAACTGGACGCACATCTTTGCCGTGAGGTCGGCGATCCGGATGTCGCAGCCGAGCGCCAGGGCGAGTCCGCCGCCGTAGGCGGGGCCATTGATGGCCGCGATCAGGGGCTGCTGGATCCGCCGCATCTGGGGGATCAGGCTGGCGATGCGATTCTGGGCGAGGAGCCCCGCGCGCGGGCCGCGCGCCGGCCCGGTGATCGCTCCCGCCTCGGATGCGTCTTTCAGATCGAGGCCGGCGCAGAAGCCGCGTCCCGCCCCGGTCAGCACGACCAGGCGGCATTCGCCGTTGCGGTCGAGCGTGTCGAACGCATCGTGCAGCTCATCGACCAGCGGCCACGAGAGCGCGTTCAGACGCTCCGGTCGGTTCAAGGTCAGTACGGCCACCTCGGGCCGGGGGTACTCGATCAGGATCTCGCTCATGGCTGGGGTCTTCCGATGGGCTGGCTACACTCGCGGCCGCCTGCGCGATTCGGGCAGGCGAGGCGGGGAGCATCAGGACGATGGGAACGACGGAAATGACGCAAAAGACGGCGGAAACGACGGCAGCGACCGGCGATCACGCCACGATCGAGGAGCGTAACAAAGAGCTGGCGCGGGTCTTCCTCGCTGCGCTCTCCCGCTCGGATCAGGCGCTCGTGGCCGAGCTCTACGCGGACGACTTCCAGCTCTGGACCGCCGGCTCGCTGCCCTTCAGCGGCACGAGCGACCGGACGACGGCCCTGGCTGGGATGCCGCAGATCCTCGGTCTGTTTCCCGACGGCATCACCTTCACGATCCACGCCATGACCGCCGAAGGCGATCGCGTCGCGATCGAGGCGACCAGCGCAGGCACGACCTTCCGCGGCGATCCGTACCGCCAGACCTATCATTTTCTGCTGCGCGCTCGTGACGGCAAGATCGTCGAGTTCAAGGAGTACATGGATACCGAGCACGCCCGGGCGGTGCTCGTCGGCGAGTGAGCCGACCGAGCCGCGTGGGACCCGGGACGGAAACGAGGCTCGCGACCGGCCGATGAGCCGATCAGCCGCAGCGGCCCGGATCCAGGGCCCTCGGCGGCCATGACCCGACCGCGATTCGCCGGAGCTCAGACCCGGGCCGCCTGCACGAAGAGCGCGATCACGCAGACGAAGCCCGCGATGAACGACAGGCTCCGCAGCTTGTCCTGATCCAGGATGTAGAAGATCGGATGGAGCACCCGCGCCGCTACGAAGGCCAGCGTCCAGGGGGCGGCCGAAGACTCCGGCACCCCGGCCAGATGGGCCACCACGACGGCGGCGGTGAACACCGTCGTCGTCTCCCAGGCATTGGCCTGGGCGGCATAGGCGCGGGCGCCCGTGCCCTCGAGCCGCGCCGCCTGGGCGCGCGGATTCTTGTTGTCGACGGTTCCGAACTCCTTGCCCCTCAAATAGCCACCGAAGCCCGAGAGCACGTAGGGAATCAGAACGACGACGAGCAGACACCAGAAGGGTGTGGTCACGAGTGGGCCCTCTCGAGCGCGTGCAGAGGGAGTCTGCAGCGGCGACAGAGGCTATCACGTCAGGATGGCTCGGAGGGCGATTCGAAGCGCAGCAGTCGGAGCGTGCGTCGGGAGATCCGGGACCAGGGTCCCTCGACTGCGAAGCAGGCCGTGCTGGCGGGGGTGAACCCCCGTCGGAGGCCTTCGATCGCGGCCCCCGACTCGCCGCTCAGCTCCCGCGCGAGCAGACTGATGCCGGGATTGTGGGCGAGGACGAGCAGGCTGTCCGCATCGTCGACCTCGGCGATCGCCTCCAGCAGGACGCGATCGGAGGCATTGTAGAGCCGCTCCTCGAAGTCGACGGCGATCTCCCCCTCGAAGGCCCGGGAGACCGCCTCCCAGGTCTCTCGGCACCGCCTCGCGGTGGAGCAGAGTACCCGGTCCGGAGCGGGTCCGTGCTCGAGCAGCCGCTGTCCGACGCGCCGTGCCTCGAGCAAGCCGAGCTGGGTGAGCGGGCGCGTCCGGTCGCCATCGCCACCGCCGCCGCCACCGCCATCAGGATCGTCACAGGGACCGTCGCCCGCAGCGCCAGTGGGGCCGGCGCTTGCATGGCGCATCAGGAT
>CAYWGW010000112.1:0-13548 GCA_964457385.1 uncultured Spirochaetaceae bacterium | reverse complement strand
CTAGGACGGATTCCGGAAGCTGGGCGCGAGCACCGCTTCCGGGCTGGGCTCTTCCAGGCTGGGCTCTCGACCCGACTCCGGAGCGGCGGGCCCGTCGGCGTGCACGCCGTTGCGAGACAGGGCGTGCCAGGCGTCCATCGTCTCCTTGTGGCGTCGCGCCGCGATCGCCGCCGGCTCCTGGCTCTTCACCCAGGTGCGCGCCGCCAGCGCGATCGCGAACAACAGCGCGGCCATCGCGATCAGCAGGAAATCGAGGGGGGTGAGCCCGAAGATCGTAGGCCGGTAGCTCGTCGAAAGGTGGATCACCTTCAGCACGAAGCCCACGAAGAGCGAGGTCCAGCCCGAAAGCAGCATCAGATCGATCAGAGGCAGCACCGGCATGCTCGAATATCCCCCGTGGACTCCAGCCATCCTACGCCGCGGCGTGAGCCGAGGTCAAACCCCTCGGGAGAAAAATCGAGCGCCCTCGCTCGAAACGACCCCAAGCGATGGCGCCCCCCCACCCCCGCGCTACATTGCAGGTCCCGGCGACCCCCTGAGGTCGTCTGCCCCTCCGGCCCCGAGAAAGGGTCCGGAACGCGGGCTGCCCTGGGCAGGCGAAGACGAACACCCGAAGCGACCGCGGCCTGCAGGCCCCGATCGTCTCGAGTTCCGGCGACGGCCGGAATACCGGCAGAAGTCGGGGGATTGTCCGAGCCAGCCGTCCGGGCCGACGTAGCTCAGCTGGTAGAGCAGCTCACTCGTAATGAGCAGGTCGTCCGTTCGAGTCGGATCGTCGGCTCCATTTTCACTCGCTGGAGCGGAAGAGGGTCCTTGGATGATCCACTGCGATCCACGATGCACACGGAGCGATGACGCCGAGTGCTCGCAGCCAGGAGCCGAACGAGAACGAGAGGGACGGCGAATCCTGGACGGACCTGGCCTGCGTGTGGGTCGGGATCTGGCTGGTCGCCAGCCCGGCGGCGCTCGGCCATTCGAACGAGCCGATGGCGTTGAACGACCGCCTGTGTGGCCTGGCTGCGGTCGGGCTGGGTTCGTTCGTCGCGTTCGCCGCGCACGCGCACGCGGATGCGGAAGCGCATGCGGGACGGGGCGAGCTGGCTCCTCTGCCTGCTCGGCGTCTGGATGCTGCATGCGCCGCTCGTCCTCTGGACAGCGAGTCCGGCGGCCTATCAGAACTCCTCGATGGTCGGCATCCTGCGGATCGCCTTCTCGGTCGTGATTCCGCGCCGGATGTGGCGGCGGCAGCCGCGGCGGCCAGAGGTACCCCTGGACTGGACCTTCAACCCCTCCTCCCGGGCCCAACGCACGCCGAGCATCGCCCTGGCCTGGAGCAGCTTCCTGCTCGCCCGCTACCTCGCGGCCAATCAGCTCGGCCACATCCCCTGGCCCCGGGATCCGCTCTTCGGCGACGGGACGCAGCGCGTTCTCGACTCCGCGGTCTCCGAGGCGTTTCCGGTCGCCGATGCCGGACTCGGCGCCGCGGCCTACGCCCTCGAATTCCTGATCGGCCACCTGGGCGATACCAGCCTCTGGCGCACCTTCTGGCTCGGGGGCGAGGACGAGGACGGCTCGATCGAGGAGCGGGCTGCAGGGACGACATCGTCCGTCGCTCGGTTGGCCCGCGCGATGGTCTGCGGCACGACCCTCCACCGGACGCTGCTGGCCTCGACGGTTCTCGGCGTCGGGCTGATCGCGGCATCGGGTCTGCCCGCGATCGCGGGTCGGATGGGCGATGCCCACGTGATCGTCGGTGCACTCGTCATCGTGATCTCGATCGTCTCGATGTCGGAGGTGGTGCGTCGGCTGCGGCTCGCGAACGCCCCCGTGGCCCTCGCGATGGCGGCTCTCGTCTGACTCCTCGGCGACGCGCCGGTTGCCGCCCGACTCGGCACGACAGTGGCCTGCCTGCTGCTCATCGTCCTCAGCCTGCCGCTGGAATCAGTGCGCCAACGCTATGGCTCTGGGATCTTCGAATCCGCTGAACGCCTGGGATCCGCGGTCGTGAAGGACGAGCGCTTCCACCTATTCGCGGCGCAGGCCGCCGCACTCGCCTCGCGGATCGAGCCAACGTCCGAGTGCCTCGAGCGCAGGCGATGCAGGGGCCGTACCCGCCAGGCTTTCGAGCACGATCCAATCCTCGGCCCAGCCGTCGCGGGTCCGGATCCAGAGCTCGCGGGGGCGCAGGCCAGCGGCCTGGATTGCGTGGAAGAGGCTCGCGAGCAGGCCCAGTCGGTCGCGGGCCCTCAACCGGAGTCGGGCCACCGACTCGTTCCCTCCCTCTCCGACGGCGAGGTCGAAGGACTCCAGTTCGAGCCATGGCTGTACGGGCACGAGGGCGGGCCGATGCCGGGCCATGGCCAGAAAATTCAGCGACCCGATCTGCGATTCACTGGAGCCCGCCTCCAGCAACAACGACGCGATCCAACGCCCATGCGTCAGATGACGCGCATCGATCTCCAGGATGTTCACCTGCGCAGCATGGCAGTGAAGTGTGAGGTGACCGCACCAGGAGAAGGGCAGTCCCCCCCAGAGATGAACACGAGTCCCCTCCTGCTCCGACTGGATCTCGAAGCCGGCCTGCTCGTTTCGACTCGCGGCGCGCTCGACGACCGCCGCCAGTGTCGTGGACCCGGACCCGGCCGGCCCGAAAGACGCCGTCAAGAGTTCCACCCCCCGATGGATCATGCCTGTCTGCAGGCTTCAGGCTCGTTCGATCTGAAGCCACGACTACGCAATCGGCGAGTACGCATTCGCCGGGTACGCAATCACTTTGTACGCAATCGCCGTGCCCGAATCCCATCGAGGAGCCCGCGTGGCGCGGCGACGAGCGGGGCGCTCGAAAGGGTCTCCCTCGGCCCGAGCCCCTGCTTCGTCCCATGGATTGCCTGCCAGGCGGGCTTTGTTCCGCCCTCTCGCTGGGCGGACGTCCGGTTTCATCCGACGGCCCGTGGCACAGCATGATCCCGACGCCCGGGGCACGGTCCCGGATCCTCGAGACGGGCGGTCCGATCTGAGCGGATCTGAGCGGGTGGAGCAGCCAACACAGAAGCGTGCTTGCCAGACGGGCGCGCCCTACGCCACTGTCTTCGGGGGCCGCTGCCCGGCCACGCGAGCGAGCCCGGACGCGGGACGCGGATCGGAGTGTAGGATGGAGTCGGATCAATCGGACCAACATGATCGACTACCTCGAGCCCTGACCCTCGCGGAGGACGGGATCTATCTCGCGGTGGGAGTGGTCCTCGGGGCGACGTCGCTCGTCATCATCCATTCGACATTCTGGGTCTTCATTGAAGCGGTCCGCATGGGCGAGATCATCGCGCGCTCGGTCGAGATCCTGGACTCGATGCTGCTGGTCCTGCTGATCGTGGAGATCATCCATACCATCCGCGTCTCGATCGCGGAGCGCGCCCTGGTGGCGGAGCCCTTCCTGGTGGTTGCGCTCATCGCCGCCATCCGGCGCATGCTGATCCTGCTCGTCGAAGCCAAGGAGTTCCTGCCCCGTCAGGAGCATCTCTTCGAACGCGTGCTGTGGGAGATGGGAGTGCTCATCGCCCTGGTCCTCGTGATCGTGGGATCCCTCGTGCTCCTGAAGCGATTCGTCCACTCCTCCTGAACGCACGCCTCTCCCGCGGGAGCCGCTTCGGGCATGCTTGTTGCTCCCTCCTCGGACTTCAAGCCCCGGCCCCGGCTACAGCGGAGCACGGCGCCGCGCGTGACGATCGCTCGTGAACGACGGTCGAGAAGAGACTGAAGCCAGGGGCGGACGAAAGGAGAGCCGTACGATGGAAGCCGATCGAAAAGCGAAGGTCCTGGAAACACTCAACGAGATCGTCGAGCTCGAGCTTTCGGGTGCCGTCCGCTACACGCAGTACTCGCTGATGATCTTCGGGCATGCGCGCATCCCGATCATCGGCTGGATGCAGGAGCAGGCCGACGAGGCGCTCGCCCATGCCCGGCAGGCTGGAGAGGAGGTCACGACACTCGGCGGCCGGCCGTCGCTCGGCATCGGTGCTCTCGTGGGAACGCATCACGAGAAGATCGACGCGATCCTCGAGGAGCTGATCGAGCACGAATCCAGGGGCGTCGAGCTCTACCGCAAGCTTCTCGGACTCGTCGAGGACGAGAGCGTCGAGCTCGAAGAGTATGCCCGCGGCATGATCCGCGCCGAGGAGCTCCACGTCGCCGAGATCCGGAAGATGCTGCGGGCCCATTGACCGGCCGATCGCCAACACTCCGGTGGAACGAACGACGCGTGAATCGGCGAGCGGCGGGGGGCTGGCCCCCCTTGAAAAGTGTTCCACTTACAGAACGAGGGGGCGGCCCGAAGGCCGGGGCGACAGGCCTGAAACAGAACAGGCCTGAGATGGTGAGATCGAGCCGCTGCTCTCCGATCCCCCGGCGAAGCCGGGCGAGGATCGCATCACCGCTAGACTAGGTTCGAAGCCCGCGGACATGGCTTCGCGGCAAACGACTGGAGTACAAGGGAGACCGAGGAATGGAAGAGCCGATGCGAGACGACCCGGATACCGCAGGCCCGGAGGCCCGCGGAATCGACGGGGGAGCAGAGCAGGCAGAAACGCGACGAGCCCGACGTTCCTTCAGTGAGCGCATCATCGCCGCCCTCAAGCTCGATCCGACGGTCTACGAAGAGGTCGAGCACGATCCCGAGGCACTCGGACAGGCCGCGGGCGTCGTCGCCTTCGCGGCCCTGGCCGCAGCCGTCGGAGCCATCGGTGTCGCCGGAACGCGAGGAGTTCTCGCCGGACTGATCTCGGCCTTCGTGACATGGGTGGTCTGGACGGCGCTGGTCTGGCTGATCGGCGTCAAGCTCTTCGACCATACCTCCGACTTCGAGGAACTCCTGCGCACGCTCGGCTTCGTCGCCGCACCCCAGCTCCTCTACGTCTTGGCGGTCGTGCCCTTCGCGCCCTGGCGGCTGCTCGTCGGCCTCGTCGTGCTCGGCATGACCGTCGTCGCCTTCGTGCGCGCAGTCCGACACGCCCTCGACGTCGAGACCGGGAGAGCCCTCACCGTCGCCGCGCTGGCCGCAGCGACCCAGATCCTGATCGCGGCGGGCTTCGGGTTGATCGCTGCCTAGCACCACGGACATGTCCATCGCAGGCATTTCCACCGCCCAGGGATGGCGCGCCGCCGGCGGTCGACCTCGGGCTGCCCAGACTCCCGTGTGGAATTCCTCGACAGGCGCGTATGGGTCCGAGGCGCAGCCCGAGCACCGCCTCACGGCTCGTCCTTGCTGAGCCAGCGGTAAAGGGTGCCGCGGGTGACACCGAGGATCGCGGCGGCCCGCTGCTTGTTTCCACCCGTCCGCTCCAGGACCTGGCGCGCATAGCGTCTTTGCAGGGCCTCCATCGTCGGCAGGCCCGAGGTCAACGCGGCCCACCCGCCCACGGCACCCTCCTTCGCCTCCTCCTCATCACCCCCATCGTCATCACCACCCTCGTCGTCGTCGAGACGACGGAGCAGACGAGCGGGCAGATCGGCCTCGACGACCCGTGGCCCCCGACTGAAGGTCGCGGCCCGCTCCATCACGTTCGAGAGCTCGCGGACGTTGCCCGGGAAGTCGTAGGCGCGAAGCGATTTCAGCGCCGTCGGATCGATTCCTTCGAGAGGCCGACCCAGACCGGCGGCATGGTGTCGCAGGAAATGAACTGCCAGCAGCTCCAGGTCATCCTCGCGTTCTCGCAGGGGCGGAATCTCCAGCATGAAGGTCTCGAGCCGATAGTAGAGATCCTCACGAAACCGCCCCTCGGACACGAGGGCCCGTACGTCTCGATGGGTCGCCGCCAGGACCCGGACGTCCACCGACTGCTCCCGCTCCGAGCCGACCGGGCGGAGCTTGCCGTCCTCCAGGATCCGCAGGAGCTTGGCCTGCAGATCCGGCGGCATCTCGCCGATCTCGTCGAGCAGCAGCGTACCGCCATCCGCCTGCTGGAAGATGCCCCGACGCCGGCTGCCGGCCCCCGTGAAAGCCCCTGCCTCGTAGCCGAAGAGCTCGCTCTCGATCAGCTCGCTGGGGATGCCCGCGCAGTTGATCGCGACGAAAGGCGCCTCCGATCGCGAGCTTTCCCGATGGATGGCCCGCGCGATCAGCTCCTTGCCGGTGCCGCTCTCGCCCACGATCAGCACCGGCCCGTCGGCGCGGGCGACCAGGCGGACGTGGTCGAAGAGCTTCTGCATCGCGCGACTGTGGCCCATGATTCCGTGGAACCCCTCGCCGCCGATCAGACCCCTCATCCGTTCGAGGTCGCGGCGCATCTGGCGATGCTCCCTCAATCGCCGGATGGTGAGGATGAAGTGATCCATGTCGAGGGGCTTCGTGAGGAAGTCGTCGGCTCCTCTCTGGAGCGCGTGGACCGCGTCCCGGACGCTGCCGAAGGCGGTGATCACCAGGCATCCCGGACGTTCGGGCCGATCCTCGAGTAGCTCCAGCACGTCGTGACCGGAGCCGTCAGGCAGCTTCAGGTCGGTCACCACGAGATCGGGATCCGTGTCGCGCAAGCGCTCGCGGGCGTCGGCCAGACAGCCGACCGGGTCGACCGCGAAGCCCTCGGTCTCGAGCTCGTCACAGAGCAGATCGAGCAGGGCCCGATCGTCCTCCACGATCAGGACGCGGGCCTTCACGACACGTCCCCGGGCTGATCGGATCGATGCCCCTCCCCGTCCGTCGAGTTCTTCGATTCAGGCCCGCTCGCCGCGGCCGGAAAGATGAGCACGAGCTGCGCGCCCCCGCCCGGCGCCTCCTCGTAGCGAATCCTGCCGCCATGCTCCCGCATCACGTTGGCCGCGATGGCCAGGCCGAGCCCCGTCCCCTCTCCCGAGGACTGGCGCGTGAAGAAGGGTTGGAAGATGTCGCGTCGATCTTCGGCGGCGACTCCGGGACCGTCGTCGCGGACGCGGACGCAGATGCCCTCCGCCGTACGATAGGCGCCCACGACGATGCGACTGCGGGCATGGCGGACCGCGTTCGAGATCAGGTTGGAGACGGCGAGCTCGAGGCGGACGGGGTCGCCGCGGAGGTCGGCGGGGACGCTCTCGGGATCGATCTCGATCCGGCGTCCGTCCTCGAACCGCTCGTCGACGACGCGCTCGAGTAGATCGGACAACGACACATCGACGGGACGTCCTGCCTCCATCCGGCCATAGCTGAGCAGCTGTCGGACGATATTCGTCATGCGCTCGATCTGGCGGCGGATGTCGCGCAGCGCCCGCACGTCGGCTCCCGTCGCGGAAGTCGCGGAGGAGTCCTGCTCGAGCGACTGCTGCACGCGTCGGACCCGACCGTCCACGACGGAGAGCGGCGATCCCAGCTCGTGGGCCAGCCCCTGGGCGACCCGGCCGATGGTCGCGACCTCCTCGGATTGCCGCAGCTTCCGTTGGAGGTCGCGCTCACGCAGCTGTTGCTCGCGAAGCTCGTCCTCGGCACGACGGATCGAGTCCACCATGGCGTTGAAGCCGACGGAGATCTGCGCGAACTCGCGCGGTGCTTCGGCGTCGTATCGGACGCGCCGTTCTCCGGCGGCGAGCGCATTCATGCGATCGAGGAGCCTCCGGACCGGCCTTCCCACCATGCGCCGATGGAGCAGCAGCGTCGCGAGCACCGACGACAGGCCCGCGACCGCCCAGACCGTCCACGCGAGCGTCCGCAGCTCGGCCAGGCTGGCGTCGATCTCCTGCCGATCGCGGGTGATCTGAAGCAGTCCATGGATGCGGCCGCCGTAGTCGAGCAGGGGCGTGAAGTAGGCGTAGACGTTCTGCCCGTCGACGCTGCGATAGCTGCCCTCGTCCTCTCCGGTCAGTACCACCTGGGAGGCGGCCTGGCTGTTGCGCAGATCCTGGTCCGCCGTGCCCGCCGCGACGACCAGATCTCCGCGCTCGTCGTAGACCGCCGCCCCGTAGACCCGACGGATCTCGAACAGGGATTCGAGGCTGCGTCGGATCTCGTCCTGGCGGTCTCGGTCGACCAGGCTGCGGCCGATGTCGGGCGCGACGGCTCGGCTGATCAGCTCGATCTCGCCGTGGAGTCGGGCCTCGAGGGAGCGTTCGGCCCAGCTCGTCACGGCGAGGACGACCGTGGCAGAGAGGCCGGCGAGAGGCAGCAGGACGCCTAGCACGAAGGCCTGTCGGAGATCGTATCTGCCCGCCATCCATGAGTGTGCGCTCAGAGCCGTCATTCTCCCGCTCCCTCCCGACTCTCTGATTCCTGGACGCCAGTTCCGTGCATCAGGCTCCGCGGCACCGAGGCGGCGGGCGTCGAGTTCGGTGGATTTTAGGACATGTGTTCATTAATCAAACACTCGGTCCCCGCAAAATTGATGGGCCAGGATCTGATCTCGACCTTGGCCTCTTGCCCGAGGGGAAAAGGTGGCATCCCGCTTGCTGATCAGATTCGTATCCACAGGGGGCCCAGTAGCTCCCAGGCCCTCCGGCAAGGCCAATCGAGCCGATCGCCAGGGTCTGAATCCAGAGGAGACTATCCATGATCCGAGCAATCGCAGCCGCGAGTTTCGCGGCCATGCCCTTTTTCTTTGCCGAGGTCGCAGTGTCCCAGAACTACCAGGACTACCAGAACCAGGCGCCGGGGGGCGAGGCCCAGGCCCAGCCCGAGGTGAGCGATTCCATGCTCGAGCAGTACTCGGAGGCGTCTTCCGGCGTGCAGGCTGTGCAGGAGGAATTCTCGAGCAAGATCCAGTCGACCCAGGACGCGGAGAAGGCACAGTCGCTTCGCAACGAGGCGCAGAAGAAGATGGTCGACGCCGTCGAGGGCAGCGGCCTCACAGTGAACGAGTACAACCTCATCACCCAGCAGGTCCAGACCGATCAAAACCTCGCGAAGCGGCTGAACGCGATCCACGGCCGCTGAGGCCCCAGGGCCTGAGAGCCATGCATGCGCTGGGGAAACCGCGGGCGTATCTCGTCGCGACGAGGGCGCCTGCGTGCCACTGCGCGTCAGTCCATCCGATCGAGCCGGGGCGCTTCGAGCGTTCCGGCCCAATCGGTGCTGGATCCGGCGTCGGAGCCCGCGCCGGCCCGACCCGAGCCGCGGCGGGATCCCAGCGAAATCTCCAACCCGGGCAACCCGGGCGACACGCAGGACCAGGGCGGGATCGCCGGCTTCAGTCGCCTGGCAGGAATCGCGTGCCGGCCAGTATCGCGACCCCGTCCGCTGCCAGCACGCCGCGCGCGCGGGCGCGGCGCTCGAAGCCGGCGCGGTCGGCCACCGCCACCTCCACCCCGACCACGCCCGCACTCGCTCCACCCGACTCGTCATCCGGGACAGCGGCCGAAACGTCGTCCGGTCCCTCACCCAGCCCGTCGCTCGGTACGAAGACGATGCGCCCGCCGCTAGCCCGCGTCGCCGCCGCGCCTCGCGATCCAGCGCTTCACGGCCGCATCGTCCCGCACCGGCGAGACCACCTCCAGGTGTGTCTCCCCGATCGGCATCACGGCGTTCACCAGCCCGAAGGCGCCGACGCCTGGATCCGCGTATGCCACCTCGATGCCGAGCACGTCGATCAACGCTTCCACCGCAGCCTGGAGATCCGCCGAGGCGAGGGCGTGGCCCAGGACTAACTCGATGCCCTCCCGGCGGCAGAGGCCGGCGAGCCAGTACCAGTTGAAGATGCACTCGACCTCTACCCCGAGACGCTCAAATCCACCCACCCAAAAGCCTGAAGCGCCGTATTCTTCAGGGGTCTGTTTCTCTTCATCGCCGGCTTCCAAGTAGGGTACTGGCCACTTGTTCTGCTTCCCTTGCTGATTGGCGTTCCACTGGGGATGGCTGATCTAGTGACGCGGATCGCCATATTCGGCGGCATGGTGGTTGGAGTATGGGTCGCGACGCTCGGCTGGAGAGCAACCAAAGAGTCCGAGGCAAGCCGATCCGCATAACATCTATCAGGACCTCGGTCGTCAATGGGCAATGACGTCCTTTGACGGCTGCCGTCCTGGGCAGCGTTTGCCGAGAGCGCGTCGCTCTTCGGCGCTCCATGAATGTTCGGTGGGGGGATGGATCTCCGATCAAGGCGGCCGGTTGCCGGGCTCGGCCCAGGAGGCTCGCGGGCACTCTCGACACGGGCTCAGCGCGGCTTAGGGAAGTTGAAGATCGGGAAGACGGGCAGGAAGCCGTTCTCCGCCATGTTCAGGAAGCCGATCTGGAAGCTCTTGATCTCCTTCGTGATGTTCACGAAGCCGATCTGGGCGGTCGATCGTTTCGACATGTTGATGCCCCCGAGATCCAACAGGGTCCCGCCGCGGGCGATCGTAATGAACCCGGTATTGACGGCCCCCTCTGCATCCCCGAGCAGATTCACGAAGGCCGCGTTCACGCCCATATCATGACCCGTGTGGTAGTTGACGAGGCTGAAGGCTGCGCCTGAGGACATCTCGCCGGTCACCCGGCTCATGCCCAGGACGAACGCGACGCCCGACATCTTCGTCGTCTCGCTCACGGAGAGCAGTCCGAAGTCCATCCCTCTCATGCTCTCGTTCCGACCGTAGAGGAAGGAAATCCGCATGCCGTTGACATGCGGATCGTCGGGCGCGTTCAGGTTCGGCGCCGCGAACTGGAAGCCGGTCTCGGCCGCCGCGTCACCGGCGGACACCATGATCAGGGGCAACGAGAGGGCGGCAAGAATCGTGGGCAGGAAGAGAAGGATCGGCATCGAAGTCTTCACGAAGGTCTCCTTGTCGGCGAGTACGAGAGATGGGGTCGAAGGAAGTCGGTGGCTGTCGATCAGCCCCCGCCTACGCCCGGCCGGGAGGCGCCGGCGGCCTCGCTGACCTCGACGGCCTCGGAGGCCTCGCTGGCGTAGTGCGAGACGTCGTTGAAGCGCAGCAGCCGGGCCCGGGTCGGGGCCCGGAGCTCGAGCCAGTTCAGCGCGCAGGGACGCTGATCCAGGAAGTCCCGGTAGCGTCGGGGATCGATCCCGAGAAGGATCGCAATGAGCAGCCGGATCGTCGCCTTATGCGAGACGACGAGGATCTGCTGGCCGGCGTGATCCCGGAAGAGCTGGCGCAGGCAGGGCAGCACCCGGGCCACCACCTCGGCGCCGGTCGTGCCGCCCTGGGGCGCGAAGCTGAAAGGGTCGTCGGTCCACAGCGCGTATTCCTCGGGAAAGCGGGCCTCGACCTCGTCGCGGGTCAGCCCTTCCCAGCGGCCGTGATCGATCTCGACCAGCGCAGGCTCGGGACGCGGCTCGAGGCCATGGCTCTCCGCCAGCCGCGCCGCGGTCTCGCGAGAGCGTTGCAGCGGGCTGGTGTAGATCGCGTCGAAATGGGTCTTCGCGAGTCGCTCTCCGAGAAGCCGAGCCTCCTCGCGCCCCCGATCCGAGAGCGCCACGTCGCTCGATCCGGCGAAGCGGTCCTCGTCGCTCACCACCGTACTTCCGTGTCGGACCAGGGCCAGTCGCATCACCGACAAGCTTCACACCCCCCTGCGGATCGGCTCCCGCACCTCCCCTCCCGAGGAGCGTAGCCCCTCTCGCGCCAGAGCTGAGCGCCAGACCGGGGCGCCAGGCGCGCACCCGCGCGCCGTCCCACGCGCCAGAACCGGCCCAGCTCGGCAACCGGCGCGAGTGAAGGCGACTCGGCGAACGCGGGGGACGTCAAGTCGTCCCTGTGGGCATCCGAAGGGCGGGACATGACCGCGAGCTCGCTCACCTCGGCGGGGTTGACCCTCGCCCTGGCCTCCTCGTTGGCCGTCTACGTCGCGCTCCAACGCGATCGCTCGCCGCTGGGCTGGCTGGTGCTGGCGCTGCTCGGCAGCACGATCGCATGGACGCTCGGCTACGCCGTCGTGCTGCTCGCGGGGGACGATATCGGGGCCCAACGCTGGGGGCTTCGCATCCTGTACGCCGGGGTGATGCTCGCGCCGCCCCTCTGGCTCTTTCTGTCGGCCCGTCTGGCTCGCATGATGCCCGCCATCGAACAGCCCCGCGCCAGCCTCGCAGCGCTCTTCACGCCCACCGCGTTCCTGCTGGTCGCGATGTGGACCGACGCCTCTCATGGTCTCTTCGCCAGTGGCCAGGGTGCGGAGCAGTTCACGCAGGCCGTGGCCGACTGGGCCGGGCCGTTCTTCTGGATCCATGTGTTCTGGGCCTACACCTGCACCCTCGGCGGCCTCCTCTGCTGTACGCTGGCAGCGCGTCGAACGGCGAGCCGCCTCGAGCGCAGACGTCTCTTGTTGGTCGGAAGCGCCGCGGCCGTCCCGCTACTGACGACCCTGATGACGCTGCTGGAATGGATGCCCGAAGACGTTCGTTTGATGCCCCTGGATCTCGGGCTGAGCTCGGTCCTGCTGGTCACGGCGGTCGTCCGGGATCGCCTGCTCGAGGCGAGTCCGCTGGCCGCGCGCGAGGTGATCGCCGAGCTCAAGGACGGGCTGATCCTGGCGGACGAGAAGACCCGGGTCGTCGACGCGAATGCCACCGCCCTGCAGCTGCTCGGCCTGACGCTCGCCGAGATCCAGGGCGAGACCCTGATCGAGACCCTGGCGCGGCTGGATCCCAGCGGGCGGATCGATCCGGCCTCTCTCTGCGATCACGTCCGCGACGGACGTCTCGCGAACCTCCGACTCGGACCGACGGCGATGGGACGGATCCTCGAGGCGAGCTGCACCTGGGTCGAGTCGGGACTCGGCGCCCGGGGATTCATCTCGGTGCTGCACGATCGTACGGAGCTCGACCGCCATGAGCAGACCCGCCAGCGTAGCCAACGGCTCGAGAGTCTGGGCGTGGTGGCCGCGGGCATCGCCCATGAGATCAACAACCCCCTGGCCTGGGTCCGCTCCAATCTCGCCCACGTCTGCGAGATCGCGGAGGCGGCCAAGCGCGCCGGACCACCGCTACCCCCTCCCGGCCTGCCCCGCGACCTGCACGACGACTGGAGCCAGCTGCCCGACGTGATCCAGGAGGCCCAGCACGGTCTCGAGCAGATCGCCCGGATCGTGGATTCGACGCGCCGTCTGTCTCGCCATACGAGTCTCGAGATGCATCCGGTCGATCTGCATCGCATCCTGGACGACGTCCTGCTGATCACGGGACTCGGCGTCGAGGGCGGCGTTCAGCTCGAAACGGCGCTCGAGCCGGGATTGCCCCAGGTCCAGGGTGCGGAGGAGTCCCTGGCCCAGGTGCTGCTCAACCTGTTGATCAATGCGCGCCAGGCCGCCTCGCCGCGGGGACTCGTGCGCGTCGAGACCTGCTCGACCGCGGAGACGGTCGAGATCGCGGTGAGCGACGACGGTCCCGGGGTTCCCACCGAGCTGCACGATCGCGTCTTCGATCCCTTCTTCACCACCAAGGGCCCCGAAGAGGGCACGGGACTGGGCCTCGCCATCAGCCACGAGATCGCGACCGTCCACGGCGGCAGCCTGGAGATCGAGCCCGGCCGTCTTCGAGGCGCCTGCTTCCGGCTGCGATTGCCGCGCCCCGCCTGACGCGCCCCGCCCGACGCGCGGCGTCCGAGGCGCTCTGCCCGACGCGCCCTGTCCGCCGCGCGCGGCGGGACGCTGGGGCACGCCTCCGAAGC
>CAYWGW010000111.1:0-13666 GCA_964457385.1 uncultured Spirochaetaceae bacterium | reverse complement strand
CGACCCGGACTGGGCGGTTGCCCATGCCGGGGCGAGGCCGAGCAGCCCGATCAATGCGAGTCGGGCCCCGGTCATTCGGATTCGCGAGGCTCTGGGGATCTGCTGGATCATCTGCGTCCCCTCTTTCTCTAGGACTGGGTCTCGTAGGGGTGGGTCTTGTCAGAGTGGGCGCAGGTACAGTCGATGTCCTCGTCCCCAAATCAGATACTCGAAGATAGCACGATCTCGCGGGCGCCCGGCGCGGCGCGATGCCGACCGGGGAGCCTCCAGAAGCGCTGACCCCATCGCGGCCATGTACCAGGGTGCGCACGCTGCGGCTGGCGGACGGCACCGACGACGGTCCCGACGAGGTCCACAAGATCCTGATCGCGAAGAACGTGCTGAAGCAGTACCGGAGTCGCGGCAGCGGGGACTTCAGCAACTGCGCTTCGACGCCGAGACGCCGAGACGCCAGGCCGCCAAGCCGCCGAGACGCCCGTCCGGAACGAACGCGCGAGTCGCGTGTCCCGTCTCGCGCGCGCCTAGCGTGACTCGACGCGCAACGCGCAGAGCTGGGCGTCGGGCTGGCCGGCGAGCACGAGCACATCGGGCGACGTGAAGTCGACGCCGGGGATGCCCGGGCGCACGGTGAGAAGGCCGGGGCTTCGCAGCCCGCCGAGGGCATCGTTCGGCTCGAAGGGCTGGGTCTGGGCGGCGATCTGGAAACGGTCGGCGGGCCAGGGGATCGGGGCGTCCTGACCGAGGTCGAGACGCACGCGCGTGAGCGTGCCGTCGCAGAAGTCGGTGGCGAGGGCCTCGCTGCCGGCGGCGTTCACTGCGACATCCGTGAACCCCTCGCACTGCGCCGAAGTGCGCCCGTCCGCGCGCGGCGGCAGGACGAGCGGCCGATCCCCCGTGAAGACGCGGGCGTCCGGAAAGCCCGTCGTGAGTCCGTCGAGGAGGATCGGCGGGTCGCCCTCGCCCGTAGCCGGCGCGAAGAGGGCGGGATTGTCGAGGGGACGCAGGTCGATGGCGTAGAGCTGTCGTTGGGAGCTGGCGCCGAGCCAGGCGATGCGTCCGCCAGGGTCGATCGCCGGCGCATCGAAGGCGGGCCCTGCGAAGCCGAGGGGGATGGTCGCCACGATGCGGGCCTCGCTCGCGTCGATCACGTCGACGGCGGATTCACTCAGCACGTTGCCGCCGCCGCTGCCAGTGCCGATCGCGCCGGTCGAGACGACCAGCACGAGCTCGCGGCCGGAGGGCGTGCGGAAGCGTGTGAGGCCGGTCGGATTGAAGGCCGAGGTGAAGAGGATCGGCCGGTCGTGGGCCGGGCGCACGGTGATGCCCTGCGGCGTCTCGGTCCAGTCGTAGACGAGCAGCGTGCCCGGTGCGAAGCGGACGCCGGAGATGAGGTTCGAGGTCGCCACGAAGAGCCGGCCGGCGGCCAGCGCCTTGCCCGCCGTGAGACGCGTGAGATAGGAGGGCCGATCGGGATCACAGGCAGGCTCGGCAGCGAGCGTCAGGCCACTCGAGTCGGTCGTGCGGTCGCTCGGCGGAACGATGCAGGCCAGGGTCGAGATGCCCGTCCGACGCCCGCTCTGGCCCGGGCTCGGAAGCAGCGGGTAGCGCTCCGGAGGGACTTCGGCCGGGACCTCGATCTCGATCTCGATCGCCGCGCCCGTGGCGGGATCGATCGGCAGCACCTGCTCGTAGTTGCTCGTGCTGACGAACGCGAGGCCGTCCCGGGCGATCTGGCTCTCTCCCGGAATGGGCGAGAGCGGAAAGCCGAGGATCGGCCGGATCCCCGTCGCATCGTCGAGACCGTCGCCGTCACTGTCGACGCCGAAGTTCGTGAAGGAGAGCAGCTTCGGCGCCTCGGCATCGAGGTCGAAGACGGAGGTGCCCGGCGGCTGCTCCTGAACGAGGATCGCCCCTGCCGAACCCGCCGAATTCGCCGAGAAGATGGAGAGACCCGAGGGCCCGAAGCCGAGCGCCGGCGTGCACTGGGGCGAGATCGGCTCGTTGCGGATCTCGAGCCCATCGCCCCCGCTGCCGCTGCCTTCACAACCCGCGACGGCGGACGCCATCAGCGCCAGGCCTGCCAGGCGGGTCAGCGCCCGAGCGCCGCGGAAGGTCGGCCTCCACTCGTGAGATCGCCTCATCGCGCGCGATCCCTTCACCAGATCACCTCCACACCGGCCGACGCGTTCCGGCCGGGCTGGGGAAAGGAGATCGCGTCGCGTACGGCCTCGTCGCTCAGGTTGTCGAGCTCCGCGAACAGCCAGATCTCCGAGGCCCAGCGATCGAGGCCGAGGGATGACAGACTCGCCAGGTTCAGCGAGGCACTGACGTTCCAGACCGTGCGCGAAGGCAGGCGTCGGCCGCCCCCTTCGTTCACGAGGATCTCGCCGACATGCTCCATCTCGCCGACGAGCTTCCAGTGCTCTTCGGGCCCGATCCGCAGCCGCACGTGGGTCTCCTCTTCCGCCTGTCCCGGAAGACGCTTTCCCGTGGCGTCGCGCTCGGACTCCGTCCGCGTGTGATTGGCCGAGAGCCGCAGGTAGCGGGTGAGGTCGACGGTTCCGGCGAGCTCGAAGCCCTCGGTCGTGGCCGAGCCCGTGTTGATCGGGGCCAGGGTACGAGGATTGATGAGCACCCAGACGATCGATTCGTCGATCTCACGACGGAACCAGGCGCCGCTCAGACGCAAGCGCGAGAAGGGGCCCAGCGCGTCGAGCTCGAGCTCGAGGCCGACGTCGAAGTTCCAGGCGTCTTCGGCGTCGAGGTTCGGGTTGCCCCGGATGAAGCCCTGGTCAGGATGGAAGAGCTCGTCGAAGTTGGGCGCCCGATAGGCGCGCCCGAGCTGGCTCCGCAGCCGGATCCACGCAAACGGGGCGATGACTACGCCGAGCGAGGGCAGCAGCTCCGCGTCGAAGCCCTGCGTCCAGTCGAGGCGGCCGCCGGCGGAGAGGGTCAGGCGCTCGTCGAAGAGCCGGAGCGTCTGGGTCAGCGCGCCGCCCACGCGGGCCCGCTCGCGTCCGCTCTGATCGCTCGAGCGGAGGCTGTCGTAGTCGAAGTCCGCCTGGATCGCGAGCTCGCCGGTCTGGCCGAGCGCCTGCTGCTTCCAGCGATCGGAGAGGCGCGTGCCGGTTGTCGACAGCCGCGTCGTGACCTCGATCGGCTCGCCGATCACGACCGCGGGATCGCGGAACCGGCTGCGCTCGATGCGGTGATGAGCCATCCATACGAAGTCCTCGCCGAAGCCCGTGGGCGAGGGTCCCGTCCAGCGCAGCTGAGCGAGGTTGCTGAAGTCGCGGCTGCGTGCCTCGATCGACTGGCCGGCGATCGGCCCATTGCCCGAGTCGGTGCCGGGCTCGCCGCCCGAGGAGAAGACGGCGAAGTCGGTGAAGCGGAGCGTGCCGCCCGCGAGCGGCAGCCCGAGGGCCAGGCTGCCGCTGTGCTGGACGCGATCGTTGTTCAGGCGGGTGGCGGAATCGGGGTCGAAGTCCGCCGCGACGCCTTCGCCGAGCTGGGTCGGTCGAGCGAATTCGAAGTCGCCGTCCGTGTCGAAGCCGCAGTAGCCGACGCTGTAGTCGAGCGAACCGATCCGATCGGCATGCAGCGCCGACCCCTCGATCGTATCGAAGGCGCCTCCACCGAACGCGAGACGGGTCGTCGGCTCGCCCTCGGCGCCACGGGTCACGACGTTCACGACGCCACCGACGGCGCCGCTGCCGGCCTGGGTCCCTCCGGCCCCGCGCGTGATCTCGACCCGATCGAGCAAGGGCAGGCAGACACGCGAGAGATCGAAGCCCCCCGTCAGGACGCTATTCGCTCTCACGCCGTCGATCGTGAGCACGACCTGGCTCGGGCTCGAGCCGCGGATCGTTACCTCCGAGCGATCGCCGATGCCCCCGAAGCGCCGGATCGTCACGCCCTCGGTCTCGCCGAGAAGATCGGCGAGGCTCTTGCTCTCGGCCTTGAAGTCGTCGGCGAAGACGACGTTCGTGCTGGCCGCCGGAATCTCCGGCAGCCGCCCGGGCCGCACGCCCCAGACGACGTACTCCTCGACGCCCTCGTCTGGGTTTCCGTCCCCGCCCTCGTCCCCGGAGTCGACGGATCTCGGTTCGGTCTCGGCCTCTTCCGCCACGCCCGCCACCAGACCCGCCTCGCGGTTGCTAGTCCGAGCCGCCGCACCGTCGGCCGTTTCTGCGGCGGCCGACGGGGCGGCGGGTGGATTCGTCGCGAACGAGAGCGCGGCGAGGCAGGCAATCTTCATGCGCAGCGAAGGCATCGCCCGCTCGACCCGCTCGAACCGCTCGGCCCGCGATGCCGTGCGAGGCCGGCGAGCCCGGCGACACCACTCGCGAGCAGTGTGACCGATCCGGGCTCCGGCGCCGGATGGATCACGCCGACGGCCTGGAGATCGAAGCCGCCCGAGGCGAAGGCCGTCGGATAGGGGTCGTAGATCGGCCAGCCCTCGGCGTCGAAGGTCGAGCCGTTGCCGATCACGTCGATGATGCGGACATAACGGACGTCGCCGAGGTCGAGTAGGCCCGCAACGGCCAGAGACGTCTCCTGAAGCTCCGCGAGGTCGAAGCCGGTGCCGAGGTCGATCGGCTGATCGCCGGCCAGGTTGCGATCGTCGCTGGGATCGATCGAGCCGAAGCTGGCGACCGGCGTATCCCGCAGGCTGAGGGCGTCGAAGCGGATGAAGTCGACGCCGTTGCTCGAGACCTCGACGAAGGCGAGCTCTGCGAAGAGACCGTTCGGGCCGAAGAAGCCGTTCTCCCAGACCGCGAGGTCGTGGCCCGGGCCGTCGCCGATCCCACTCTCGAGGAAGAGCGTCACGAGCCCGCCGTCGCCGAGCGAGACGACGTCGAAGCTGCTTCCGGTCGCCGCGCCGAGGGCGTTCTCTGGGATCCCGAAGCTCGCGAGGCCGAGCTCGGGCTGGGCCACGTCCATCGGGCCGCGCACGATCTCGACCACCTCCGTCGCCCAGGCCTGGACGTCGAGAGGATCGACGCCGGGCTCGTCGAAGGGACCCGCGACGGCCGTGCGGCTGCCGAACACGAGCAGGACGAGCGCCAGGCCGAGAGTCGCGATGGGGGCCCGGCGCGATGTGCCAGAGCTGCGGGAACCGAACGCCGTGAGACGCGCTGCGCCGGAAATGCGGGAACGGGACGCGGTGAGACGCGATGCGCCCGACGGGGAGGAAACGGTCGCGGACGGGGATGCGGCACTCGGCCGCCGTGCCGCGCCGTGCCCGCGCCGCAGCCCGCCGAGCGTCGCCAGCCCAAGCCCCAGCAGCAGGGCAGCCCCCGGCTCGGGAATCGGCGTGAACGCGAGATCGTCGATCGCGACGTAGGTGGGCGTGTTGATGCCGAAGGGGCCGACGTCGCTCGACTGCCAGTCGAGCGAGAGCGTCTTCACGACGCCGAGGCCCGTCAGGTCGAGGAAGACCCACTCATCGAGAATGAAGTCCTGTGAGTCGTCTTCGAAGGTGAAGTCGGCGAGGTCGAACTCGACGATGCCCGTCGAGCTTCCTCCCGCGTCGAATCCCTCGACGAGCAGTCGGAAGAAATCCGGATCGCTGCCGCTCGGGCCTCCGAACTGCTTGGCGAAGGCGTCGCCGTCGCGCATCGAGAGCGCGGCGAAGGTGGTATTCGTGAACTTCGCCCCGTCGACGACGGAGGGGCTCGGCAGCACGATCGTCGCGTCGGCGAAGGCGACGCCGAAGGTAGCGGAGCCGCCGGCGCCGGAGCCCGCGATGTTGCTGTACTGGTTCGTGAAGCCGGGTGTCGTCGTATCGGTCGTCGTCGACGCGGCGAAGCCCAGGAAGGCACCGTCGTTCTCGAAGAGGACCCCACCGCTCGTGAAGCCGCCCGGCGCGCCGGGCGGATCGAGCACCGACTCGGCTCCGAGGCCGAGATCCTCGAAATCGACCTGAAGTGCGAGGGCCGGGGCGGCGAAGGCCACCGTTGCCAGCAGGGCCAACAAGGCCCTCAGGGCGGGGATTGGGAAGCGGAACGAGATGGACATACCGGGCATACTGGACATGCGAACTCCTCTCGAGCGCCGGATCCGGGCGCTCGCAGGCCGGACCCTGAGGTCCGACCGATCGAGGACGGCATGCGGCACGGCCCCTCGAGAGGAGTACGCAGAATTGCGTGGGGTGGTCGGAAACGTCCGCCGGTCCCGGGCGAGCAGTCGCCGGGATCGGCCGCCCGCTTAGATGCCGTCCGGCTCGACGTCGACACAGGATCGAGTCGCTTCCGGGCAGCCGCGAGCGGCTGGACGTTCTTCGAGCCCTACGCTCCCTGCTCCCGAGAGACGTAGCGCCGTTGGAGGGCCGGTCTTCTGGCTCCCGGATCAACCGATTCTGCGCGCCTTCCCAGTCCCGGGCCGCCGCCTCCCTCTTTGTTTGCCGCACGCTCGCCGGATGGCTCGCTGGCAGGCTCGAGAGGTCGCGCGACGTCTTCGGACCAGTGGCACGATGCGCAGATCGTCCCCGGTTACAGCGACGGGCTCGCGCCGGATTCACACCGGCTTCCCGCAGGACGAAGATGCGCCGCATCCTCGCCCCACCCCTCTCCCCCGTGCGACTTGCACCCGAGAGAGGGGACACCCTCCACCGTCGATGGTCGACGTCGGGTTAGCCCAGCGGAAGAGACGGCGCAACGCGCCGGGTCTCCGGACCACCGCCGCGCCTTCGGCTCGATCTCTGCGTTGCGAAAATCGCGAAGTAGCTACGGCGGCGCCTGCGACTTCGCGTCTTGATCTCGGCCCGAGTGCACACCCGCATTTGGTCGGGGGGATTGAGACAGGCTCTTGCGACCGGTGGTTGACTTTCGCTTTATTATCGCCTACGCTCTGGATATCACACCACCAAGCTTGAGCTTTCGACAATGCAGAAGGCCAGGACCAGGACTGCGAGTGCCTCTCGGATCAGCGCCCCGCCGACGGGTCCCCTCCCCCAGGCGATCGCGCCTCTCGATCGGCCGATCCGCTTCGTTCGGGGCGATCGCGGTTCCGACCCCGACCCCGACCCCGAACTCGAGACGCGACTGGCGCAACCAACCGCCCTGCGCAGTCTCCGGCGGCGGATTCTGGCCCGATCGGCCGGAGTACGTCTCGTCGAGACCCGCGCGATCGAGCGACGCGACTGTGCCCGGCTTGGCAATTGTGTGCGCGAGCGACTCGGTCTGTCGCACGGGAAGCTTCCGGAGTTCGCCCGGATCTACTCCCGCCGAAAGAGCGGCAACTGTGTGCGCGGAGGGTCGACCCTTCCTCAGCGGAGTTGCTGGGTAGAGTCACGGCAACCCGGGGAGTCCGCTGCCCCGTGCGAAGCTCACCGGCTTCCGCGGCCAGCCTGCGCCCGTTCCTGCACCCGGCGCCGAACCTCGCGCCGATGGTCCTCGAGCGCGTCGCTGAGGGCCACGGGATAGGGCTCGTCTGCTTTCGCGAGCCCGCGGATCGCTTCGGGCAGGGCGTCGAGGGCAGCGGCCGCCCGCTCGCGGATCACGTCCAATCCGTCGGGCTCGCGAACGAACTCACCCTTCTCGAGGAAGGGCTCGAGCAGGGGGGTGCCGTCGACGGCCTCCTCGCGCCTGCCCAGCACGTCGCCCACCGCGCGGCCCCACCGCGTCTGACGGAAGACCTGCTTGGCGCCCGGCAGCGAGGGCTTGCCCGTGGAGAGCTTCATGCGGCCCTCGCCGGCGTACTCCACCAGCTTGTAGGCGATGTCCAGATCCGGTGCGTCCGGCGGGACGCCCATCGCCGTACCGACCCCGAAGCCGTCGATCGGTGCACCCGCCGCCAGCAGCCGGTCGATGGCGTACTCGTCGAGGCCGCCGCTGGCCAGGATCTCGACCCGCTCGAGCCCGGCCGCGTCCAGCATCTCGCGGCTGCGGCGGGCCAGCTCGGCCAGATCGCCCGAGTCGATGCGCAGGCCACGGACGCGGAAGTCGTCGCCGAGCTCCCGTGCCAATGAGATCACCTTATCGACACCGAGAAGTGTATCATAGGTATCGACCAGCAGGACGGTCTCGGGAAATTCGCTGAGGAAGGCACGGAAAGCCTCTCGCTCGTCGTCGTGGGCCTGCACATAGCTGTGGGCCATGGTGCCCGAGAGTGGCACGCCGTAGACGCGGCCGGCGAGCACGTTGGAGCTGCCGGCGACGCCCGCCAGATGGAAGGCGCGGGCCGCCTTCAAGCCCCCGTCCGCGCCGTGGATGCGGCGCAGACCAAAGTCGAGAACCGGGCGGCCCCGGGCGGCCGTCACGATGCGAGCCGCCTTGCTGGCGAGCACCGACTGCGCGTGCATCTGGTTGATTACCCAGGTCTCGACGATCTGGGCCTCGGGCAGGGGCGCGCGGATCTCGAGCAGCGGCTCCTGGGGAAAGACCGGCGTGCCGTCGGGCATCGCCAGGACCTCACCGCTGAAGCGAAAGTCGGCGAGGTACTCCAGCAGCGCGTGCGAGAACAGGCCGGTGTCGCGGAGAAAGGCCAGGTCGTCGTCGTCGAAGCGCAGCCCGGCGATGAACCCGGCCACCTCCTCGGCGCCACACGACAGGACGTAGTTCCGATCCGCGGGCAGCGTGCGGTAGAAGAGGCTGAAGGTCGCCTCTTCTTCCATCCCCTCTGCCAGATAGGCCTGGACCATCGTGAGCTCGTAGAGATCCGTGAAGAGAGCCGCGTTCGAGCCGTCCAGGAACGGGGGGGGCTGGGGCAGGGTGGAAGAAGAGGGTGCGGCTCCTCTCATGGCGCGATCTCCCGGATCTCGGCGCCGGCGTTCTGCATTGCCTTCAAGGCCTCGGCACCGCGCGTGGCGTCGAGGGCCCGGATGCCCTCCCGGATCAACACCACGCCGAATCCCTCCTCCCGGGCGGACAACACGCTGGCGTGCACGCAGACCTCCTGCGCCAGCCCGGCCACCCAGACCCGGCGGATGCCCTGTCGGCGTAGGAACTCGCCCAGCCCGGTCTCGTCGAAGGCCGAGTACTGGTCCTTGTCGAGGCGCACGCCCTTCGACACCACGACGGTCTCTTCGGGCAGCGCGAGCTCGGGATGGAATGCAGCGCCCGGGCTGTCCTGCACACAATGTTCGGGCCAGGGACCGCCCTCGGACTCGAAGCTCACGTGACGTCGCGGATGCCAGTCCCGGGAGGCCACGATCAGCCGCCCCGCCTGTCGGGCGGCAGCGATCCAGGGATTGATGGCAGCGACGACCGCATCGCCCTCCGGCACGGCCAGACTCCCCCCCGGACAGAAGTCCCGCTGGACGTCCACGACGAGCAGGGCGTCCCAGGGCTCGAGCGCCCATCGAAACCTATGCTGCTGATTCTCGGGAGCCTCCATGAGCCCTCCTCCCCATTCGTTCCTCCCTCGAGTTCGCCCCATTACAGGATCAGACAAGACGCAATCATTCAATTCGCAATCGTCGTGCCGAATCCGGATAAAGGGGCCGATCACCCCCACCACGCGGGGTCGGTGGGAAACGGCCGCGCCCGCGCTTTCATCGCAGCCCGCCATCGCGAACAGGTGACCTCGCGGGACGGGGGACTAGAATTCAGCGCCATCGAGAGAACCGGAATCGCCCGCGGCGCGATGTCGAGACGCGCAATCCAGAACAGCTGATCCGGTGGCCCCTCGTCGGGCCCATCACGAGGAGACTCCATGACCAGGAGAATCGAGAGCAGGCATCGCATCGCTCGGCATCCGATCGGCGGGGGGCGCCTCGCGGCGGTCCGACTGTCTGGCCCGGTCCTCTTCTTCGTTGGAGTCTTCGTGGCGGTCTTCGCGGGGGCCTGTGCAGGGACGGGCGAGCAGGCCTCCTCCGAGGCCTCGTCCCAGGCGTCCGATCCGGGCGCTGCGGAGCTTCAGGTGAAGCAGGCGGCGGCTCTCTTCGGGCCGCTACCCGAGGCGGCGACGACCCCCGCCAATCCGCTCAGCGAGGCGAAGACCGATCTCGGTCGCCTGCTCTACTACGACGCCCGGCTCTCGAAGAACCACGACATCTCGTGCAACTCCTGCCATCCGCTCGACCGCTTCGGCGCCGACGGCGAGTCGACTTCTCCGGGCCATCGCCGCCAGCGGGGTGACCGCAACTCCCCGAGCGTCTACAACGCGGCGCTGCACGTCGCGCAGTTCTGGGACGGCCGGGCACCGGACGTCGAGGCGCAGGCGAAGGGCCCCGTGCTGAACCCGGTCGAGATGGCCTCGGCCTCCGACGAGCAGGTCGTCGCGATCCTGCAATCGATTCCGGGCTATGCGGGCGCCTTCGAGAAGGCCTTCCCGGAGGATCCGGAGCCGATCAGCTTCGACAACATGGCCAAGGCCATCGGTGCCTTCGAGCGCAAGCTGATGACGCCCGGACGCTTCGATCGCTTCGTGCAGGGCGATCCGCAGGCGCTCGACGCCGATGAGCGCCGGGGGCTCGAGACCTTCGTCGCCGTGGGCTGCGCCAGCTGCCATATGGGCCCTGCGGTCGGAGGCTCCTTCTTCCGCAAGCTGGGTCTCGTCTTCCCCTACGAGACCGAGGATCCCGGACGCGAGAAGGTGACCGGCGAAGCCAGCGATCGTCACGTCTTCAAGGTGCCCTCCCTGCGCAACGTCGCCGAGACCGGCCCCTGGTTCCACGACGGGTCGATCGAGTCGCTCGACGAGGCGGTGCGCCTGATGGCCTATCATCAGCTGGGCCGGAAGCTCGACGATCAGCAGGTCTCCGGGATCGTCGTCTTCCTCGAGAGCCTGACGGGCGAGGTCGACGAGGCCTACGTGGCGCGGCCGGAGCTGCCCCCGAGCGGCGCGAACACCCCCGCGCCCGACCCCAGCTGACGTCGGCGCGGACGCGGGTTTGTTGCGAACGACGCTGCGGAAGACGTTGCCGAAGGCGTGGCGGACGGCGTTGCTGGCGGGATCCCTCGCCTGGATCCCGCCGTCGCATAGCGCCGAGTCGGCGGGGGCGGATCGCTTCTTCGGGGTCGGGGACCTGCCCGGAGGTCGCTTCGAGAGTGAGGCGACGGGCGTCTCCGCGGATGGCCGGGTCGTGGTCGGCGCGGCGGTGGTCGACGACGAGGGTCGCATGGAGGCCTTCCGCTGGACCGAGGCGGAGGGACTCGTCGGGCTCGGCGATCTGCCCGGTGGCGCGCATCGCAGCCAGGCGGTGGCCGCCTCCGCCGACGGTCGTCGGATCCTCGGCAGTGGGCAATCGGACTCGGGCACGGAGGCTTTCCTCTGGAGCGCCGACCGTGGGCTGATCGGCCTCGGGGATCTGCCGACCGGCCTGTTCTCGAGCTACGGAGCCGGCCTCTCCGCGGATGGTCGCGTCGCCGTCGGTCGCTCCCAGTCGATCCGGCTGACGCGCGCGGAGCTGCGATCCTGGCGCTGGACCCGATCCGAGGGGATGGTCGACCTGGGTGAACTGCCGGGCGGCCGCGTCTCGAGCTTTGCGGCCGACGTCTCGGCGGACGGGGCGATCGTGGTGGGCGAAGCCGCCTCCAAGCGTGGTCGCGAGGCCTATCGCTGGACGGTCGAGTCGGGCATGGTCGGTCTCGGCGACCTGCCGGGCGGAGACTTCTGGAGCAGCGCGACGGCGATCTCGCCCGACGGCGCGACGATCGTCGGGGAGAGCCGCGGACGTGCGGGCTCCGAGGCCTTCCGCTGGACCCGGGCGACCGGGCTGCGCGGTCTTGGCGATCTGAAGGGCGGCGGCTTCTCCAGTCGCGCCGAGGCGGTCGCGGCCGGGACCGGGCGCATCGTCGGCAGCAGCGAGACCGCCGCTGGTCGCGAGGCGTTCCTCTGGACAGCGCGAAAGGGCATGCGACCCCTGCGCGTCTGGCTGGCCGAGCGCGGGCTCGAGCTTCCGGCGGGCTGGAGGCTCGAGAGCGCTGCGGATATCTCCTCCGGGGGCGACGTGATCGTCGGCGTCGGCACGAATCCGGCTGGGCAGCGCGAGGGCTGGGTCGTGATCCTCGAGGACTCGCGCGAGTAGCCCTGGCCCGACGCTGTGAGCTCGCGCTCCTCTTCGGTGGCGAACGTCGGTGGCGAACGTCGGTGGCGAACGATCGTTCGTTCGGGCACACTCCTGGGAGTCCCAGGCGCAGAGGTCTGGGATCCGGATGATCCGGATGAGATGGACCGCGCCGGTGCCCCCAATCTGGGACCTCCCCTGGCGGTGCCCCGCCTCCACTCCGACTCCGACAGCCAACGAGGACATACGAACATGGCCGCCAACCCCGCTCCCCCCTTTCCCGAGGACTTCCGACTCGTCCATCCCGAGGACTACGCCCAACACGGCTATCCCCACACGATCTGGAGTCGGTTGCGCGCCGAGGAGCCGGTCGCCTGGCAGACCCAGGAGGGCAATGCCGTCGACTACTGGGCCATCACGAAGCACGCCGACATCACCGAGATCGGCAAGCGCCCCGACCTCTTCCTGAACGGCCCGCGGCTGGTGATCCAGCATCTCGAAGAAGAGCCCAGCGACTTCCCGGCGACCCTGATCCAGATGGACCCGCCCCGCCACGGGGACTTCCGACAGATGGTGAGCCGCCGCTTCACGCCCCGCGCCCTGAAGAAGATCCACGACCCGATCGAGAAGATCGGGCGCGAGATCGTCGAGAAGCTCTACGAGCGCGGCAACACCGGGGAGTGTGACTTCGTGACGGAGGTCTCGGCGCCGCTGCCGATCGCCGTGATCGCCTGGCTGCTGGGCGTGCCCGAGAGCGATTGGAACATGCTCTTCGACTGGACGAATCGCACCATTGGAGCCGGCGATCCCGACTATCAGACCGAGGGCAAGACGCCGCGCGAGACGGTGATGGAGGCGCAGGTCGAGCTCTTCGGCTACTTCACCAAGCTGGTGGCCGAGCGCCGTGCCAATCCCCAGGACGACCTCATCACCGCCTTCACTCAATGCGAGTACGAGGGCAAGCCGATCTCGGATCTGGACGTGCTGACCTGGTGCTTCATCATCGTGATCGCCGGCAACGAGACGACCCGCAACGGCACCACGGGTGGCATGCTCGCCTTCATCGAGAACCAGCACGAGCTGCGCCGGCTGCAGGCGGATCCGAGTCTGCTGCCCTCCGCCGTCGAAGAGGTGGTGCGATGGACCAGCCCCATCATCCACTTCGGACGCACCGCGACCCAGGACTATCCGCTGCGTGACAAGGTGATCCGGGAGGGCGATGCGCTCGCGCTCTTCTATCCCTCCGCGAACCGCGACGAGGAGGTCTTCGAGGATCCCTTCTCGTTCCGCATCGACCGCAAGCCCAACCACCATCTGGGCTTCGGCGTGGGCGAGCATTTCTGCCTGGGCGCCCATCTGGCGCGGATGGAGATGATGGTCGCGTACAAGTATCTGCTTCCGCGCATCGAGGAGATCGAGCTGGCGGGACCGGTCTCGCGGCTGCACTCCGGACTCGTCGGCGGCGTGAAGCGGCTCCCGATTCGCTACGAGCTGCGCGCCTAGCAGTCGGGCGCGCCGGAATCGGGCCCACCGTCGTCGCGCGGGCTGCCACGGTGCGGACCGTCGTCGCGCTCGACCGCGCCGGGTCCGACGGGGCAGGGTCAAGCGGCGTCGGACCGATCCGCGCCGGGCTCGGCCGGGCGGGGTCGACCGGCGTCGAGCCCGACGGTGGCGACCGTCAGCAGCTCGTCCTGTCGGCCCTCGTCGAAGAGC
>CAYWGW010000110.1:0-13725 GCA_964457385.1 uncultured Spirochaetaceae bacterium | reverse complement strand
AGCAGGCCGTCATCGCGGCGGTCGAGAGCGAGCTGCTGCAGCCGCTGTGCAGCGACGGGATCGACAACGACAAGGACGGTCTCATCGACTGGCCCGCCGAGCCCGGCTGTGACGGACCCGACGACATGTCCGAGCGCGGGGCGATCGAGGAGTGCGATAACGGTCTCGACGACGACGGCGATGGCCTGATCGACTTCCCGAACGATCCGGATTGTCTGGCACCCACGCAGACGACCGAGGTCCCGGAGCCGGCGATGGCTGCGATGCTGCTCGCGGGTGTGCTCGGTCTCAGTGGTCTGGCGAGACGGCGCGCGCGGCGGCACGGGATCGCGTGACGGCCGTCGTCGGGACGGCGGCTCTGCTCGGTTCATTCGTGCTCGTCTGGATCTGGCTGCGCCGGGGGTTCGTGCTCGACCGTGCGCAGGCGCGCCTCGGCCCGGATCCCGACGACTCGAGACTTGTCGACTCGAGGCCGGCGGCCAGGGTCGGATCTGCGAGGAGGGCGGATGAAGCGGCGGGCGCGTCGGCCGCGTCCCCCGTGAGAGCGATCTTTGCTGCGTCGTGGTTTCGTCTGGCCCGATGGGTCGTGCCGGTCTTCCTGCTGGGTCTCGGTCTCTGGTGGTGGACGCTCGGGATCCCGCTGCCGATCGCACTGGCCCTCTCGCTCGACGGCGCGATCCTTTCGGGGCTGGCGCGGGGGACGATTCAAGATCGTCGGGACCTGCGAATCGAGGAGCAGCTCGCCGAGTCGCTGCGCCTGACCTCGGCCGGGCTGCGCGCAGGTCTGGGGCGTGTAGACGCGCTCCATCGGGCGGCGGGCCAGATCGACGCGCCGCTGCGCCCGATCCTGCTCGACACCGTCGGCCAGCTTCGCCTCGGCGAAGATCCCGAGCAGGCCTTCCAGCGACTCGCGCAGCGGGTTCCGCTCGAGACCTTCCGTCTCTTCGCGATGGTGATCGCCACTCAATGGGGGGCGGGCGGCAGCCTCCAGAATACCTTCGCCTCGGTCGGGAGCTTCATGCAGGATCGCGTCGAGGTTGGTCGCCGGATCGCGGCCCAGGCCGCCCCGACGCGCTCGGCGATCCTGACCCTCGTCGCGGCCACAGCCGCGATCGCCTGGTTCAGCTGGTCGAACGACCCCGCCAATCTCGAGCGCTTCCTGCGATCGGAATGGGGCAGTGGGCTCGTCGCCACCGCATTGACGCTGCAGGGGGTCTCGCTCTTGTGGATGTGGCGTCTGACGCGCGTGCGGATCTGATCGAAGAGGCGCGCGAAGTGGCACGCGAGGAAGGCGCGAGGGGATGAGAATGGAATCGATGCCCACCCTGCTGCTGGCCCTGGTTGCGATCGGGCTCGCGGTCTGGCTTCTCTCGCGCAGCCGTCGGACGCGGCGGATCGAGGCGCGGCTCTTTGCCGGGGCCTTCGCGACCTCCGCGACCGGGGCCGGAGCCGATGAGGTCGATGGGGCGTCTGATCTTGCGGCCGAAGCATTTTCTTCGACGGACTCCCAGACGTCGCGGGGAGTCGGCCCCTGGCTTCGTTTGTGGCTCGCACGCGCCGGCCATCGGGGGGCGGGTGCCGCTCGCGCCTTCCTGCTCTCCTGTGTGGGCTCGGTCCTGCTCGCGGTGGTCGGCGTCGGTCTGTTGCTGGTGTCGGGTCTCGTCGACCGGGTTGCGGAGGCCTTCGCGATGCTGCCCGTCGTGGGTCCCGGCCTGGCCTTCCTGGTCGGTATCTCGCCCTGGCTTCTGGGGCTCTGGGTGGCGGCGCTTCCGATCCTTCTCGTCCGCCGCGATCGAAGGCGCCGCGTCACGGAGATCGAGGGCGATCTGCCGCTCGTGATCGAGCTGCTCGCGACGCTGGCCGAGGCCGGGCTGGGCTTCGAGAGCGCGATCGCCGACGTACTCGCGGCCCAGCCCCGCGATCGGCCGCTGGGCGAAGAACTCCGGCTCTACCAGCTCGAGGTCTCGACCGGGCAGGGTCGGAGCCAGAGCCTTCGCCGTCTGGCCCATCGCATCGATCGACCTGCGGTGTCGGCGTTCGCCTCGGCCCTCGTACATGGAGAAGAGACGGGGGCCAGCGTCGCCGGCCTGCTTCGCCCACAGGCCCAGCTGATCCGCCAGCAGCGCCGGGAGCAGGCGCTCGCCCGCGCCGAGTCGCTGCCCGAGAAGCTGGTCGTGCCGCTGCTGCTGGGATTCCTGCCCGGACTGCTCGTCTGGACGCTGGGGCCAGCCTTCCATCAGCTCTTCACGATGCTCGACGCCGCACTGGGTCAGCGTTAGGTCGGCGAGGCGCCGGAGGCCGTTCGCGAGACCGGACCATGAGGACACGATCCGCCCCAGGGAATCTCCGGACGACGCGGGGCGGTTTCGGGGAGCGGCTGGAGCCAGACCCACTCGGTCCTTCACTCCATTTTGCTTTCCGTTTGCGCCATGCACCGTCACAAGGCTCGAGTCCGGCGCACTTCCGGACGAACCGTGGAGAGACGCCGAAGGAGCCGATCATGTCCCGCCACAGCCTTGCGATCGTGAGGGAAGCCGTTCTGGTCGTCGGCGCGATCGTGCTTTCCTCCGGGTTGGCTCGGGCAGGCGCCGACATCGACCGGTTCTATGTCGAAGCCTGTCCGGATTCGAGACGCGCGGGTCCCCATCTGCCGATTCCCATAGCCCATCGGTTCGACTCCGAGAAGGTCGCCCTCGGGTGGAGGCTCTTCCATGACCCGGCGCTCTCGGGCGATGGCTCCGTGTCCTGTGCCTCCTGTCATGGAATCGCGGAGGGCGGTGACGATGGTCGGTCCCGTTCGGTCGGTGTGAAGGGCCGGATCGGCCAGCGCAATGCGCCTACCGTGCTGAACAGCGCCTTCCTCTTCCGCCTCTTCTGGGATGGTCGGGCGGAAGACCTGGAATCGCAGATCGATGGACCCCTCAACAACCCCGACGAGATGGATTCGAGCTGGACGATCGCGATCGAGCGCCTGGGTCGGGATGCGGAATTCATGCGGCACTATCGGGCGTCGTACGGAGAGCCGCTTCGGGTCGAGGCGCTGAAGGATGCCCTGGCAACCTACGAGCGCAGCCTGATCACCCCGAACTCGGCCTTCGATCGCCATCTCTGCGGAGAGGACGCGCTCTCCGGGTCGGCGAGGGACGGCTATCGACTCTTTCTCGATCTCGGCTGCGCCTCCTGTCATCAGGGAAGGAACCTCGGGGGAAACCTCTTCCAGACCTTCGGCATCTTCGAGGCGCCGCCCATGCTCGAGGATCCGGGGGCCGATCGGGGTCGCCAGCAGGTGACGGGGCGCGACGAGGATCGCTTCGTGTTCCGGGTGCCCAGCCTGAGGAACGTTGCGCGCACGGCGCCCTACTTCCACGACGGATCGGTAGACGATCTCACGACGGCCGTTCGGGTGATGGCGGCGAGCCAGCTGGGTCGGCGTCTCAGCGACGATCAGGTCGCGAAGCTCGTCGCCTTTCTCGGATCCCTGACGGGTGATCTCCCGGCGGATCCCGAATGAGCCACGCGAAGGCCGTCGCGATCCTGGCTCTGCTGTCGGGGGCCGTTCTGGCGATGGTCCTGCTCGATCGCGTCGTCGAAGCCCGGCGACAGCAACACTTCGATCTCGCGGTCGCCCTCCAGGATCTCACCCGATCCCAGAACGATCTCGTCGAGGAAGTCCTCCGACTTCAGCAGGATCCGATTCTCCACTACGACGATCTCGTGGAAATCCAGCAGCGAGCGAAGGGGACCGAGGCGAGGATCGAAGAGCTACTTGGGACTGCGGTCGCGGATTCCGAGCTTCGCCGGGCCTTCCGAGACTACCTCGCAGCCGCGCAAGCCCAGCGGGATTCGGTCGAGCAGTTCAAGTCCATGCAATCGCTCGATCGCAACTCCCGTCGCTATCTGGCGGTCCTGGCCTCGTCGATCGTCTCCGCGAAGGATGACCGCGGTCGGTGGGACGCCGACCTCGAGAAGATCGATCAGGTCGTCGTCGACAGCCTCGCCGCGCTGCTGACCTCGAGACCCGAGCCGGCACTTCGCGAGCGGATCGCAAATCTCTCGGCAAGTGTGGAAGGATCGGAGTCCGACGACTTCGGTGGCGTCCATGTCTTTCTCGACCATGCGGCCTTCGCGCTCCAGAACTGTCAGAGGCTCGAGCGCGTCGCCCAGACCATCCTCGATCACGACGCGCGCCTCTTGATCGACGCGCTTCGAACGACCCACGAGGAGAAGCTCGGCGCCGCGCTGAAGAAGGCCGATACGCAGCGGGTCGTCCTGATGGCGATCGCCATGGGGTTCGGGTTGTTGGTCGTATCCGCCCATCTGCGTCTTCGCGAGACGAACGCGGCCCTCGCGTCTCACGCCGAGGGGCTGGAGGAAGAGATCCGCCATCGATCGGCACAGATGGCCCAGAACCAGAAGCTCGAGTCGATCGGCCAGCTCGCCGCCGGCATCGCACACGAGATCAATACGCCCGCGCAGTACGTCGGCGACAACCTGGAGTTCCTTCAGCAGGGGTTCGACGACATCCAGCCGCTGCTCGAACGCTGCGCCGTCCTTGCGAAGAGCCCGGCCGCACCGGAGGTCTCGAAGGAAGGGAACGCCGATCAGCTGGCCGAGCTCTCCAGGATCGGCGCGGCGCTGGACCTGGATTTCCTCTCCGAGGAGCTGCCGCGAGCAGTCGTCCAGTCGCGCGAGGGGATCGGCCGCATCAGTGAGATCGTGCGCGCCATGAAGGATTTCTCCCATCCCGGGTCCGAC
Organism: uncultured Spirochaetaceae bacterium; assembly: GCA_964457385.1. Lineage (GTDB taxonomy): Bacteria > Myxococcota_A > UBA9160 > UBA9160 > UBA4427 > UBA4427. The sequence continues at coordinate 8,970 of CAYWGW010000110.1, read as the reverse complement.
GAGAAGAAGCCCGTGGACCTGAATCGCGCCATCGAGAGCACGGTCATGGTCGCCCGCAACGAGTGGAAGTACGTCGCCGCGGTCGAGACCAAGCTGGATCGGGAGCTACCGTGGGTGCCGGTCCTCGCCGGTGAATTCAATCAGGTGATCCTGAATATCGTCGTGAACGCGGCCCAGGCGATCGGGGAGGGGGGGACGGCGACCGGGGAGGCCATGGGGCGGATCCGGATCCAGACGAGCGTCGACGGGGTCGACGCCGTGATCGCCATCTCGGATGACGGTCCGGGGATTCCGGCCGAGATCGTCGACCGCGTCTTCGACCCCTTCTTCACGACCAAGGAAGTCGGGAAGGGAACGGGACAGGGCCTCGCAATCGCCCGGTCCACGATCGTGGACAAGCACGGCGGGTCGCTCCGGGTCGACAGCGAGCCCGGGCGCGGCTCGACCTTCGAGATTCGCATTCCCCTCGCCCCGGATTCGGCGGCGGCGAGGGATTCGTGACGCACCCGAAGCATCCGTAACATCCTGAACATCCGAAACATGGGAACCCGGGAGACTCCAGAGGCACTGGTCCGCGGAGGCCTCCGGCTTGCCTGCACTCCCCGTTCGTCTCGTCCTCTACCTGCTCTTCGCTCTCTCCGGTGCCGCCGGCCTGGGCTATCAGATCGTCTGGGCGCGGGCCTTCGCGCTCGGCCTGGGCCACGAGCTGCCCGGTGTCCTCGCCGTGGTCACCGCGATCTTCGCCGGCCTGTCGCTCGGCAGCTTCACGCTCGACCGTCGGATCAGTCTGAGTCGACGACCGGGCCTCTGGTATGCCGTGCTCGAAGCCATCATCGGCCTGTGGGCGCTGGTGACGATCGTGCTGATTCCCGTCGTCGATGCCGTCAGCGCGGACTGGATCGGCCTCGAGCCGGGCCGCGCTCTGCGGCATTGGGGCGTGACCTTCGCCGTCCCCCTCGTCGTGCTGCTGCCGGCGACATTCGCGATGGGGGCGACGCTGCCCGCGATGGAACGATTCGCGTTCGCCCTCGCGCCCGGGCGCCACGTGGGCGGGCTCTACGCGGCGAACACGCTCGGGGCCGTCGCCGGCACGCTCGCCGCCGCCTACGGCTCGCTGCCCTGGCTCGGCATGCGAACCTCCCTGGCCGCCTTCGCCGGATTGAACCTGCTATGCGGTGGACTGGCTTTCGCGCTGTCCCGGACCGCGATCGACCGGGACGCCCCGGGCGCTGAAGAGCGCGAGGGGGGCGCTGGAATCGATAGCGACCCGGAAATCGGGTGGCGGCTCGAGGGCACGCCCGCGATCCGTTGGCTGCCGCTGCTCTGGCTCGGCACGGGCTTTCTCGGGATCGCCTACGAGAGTCTCGGCGTGCGGGTCCTCTCGCGGATCTTCGAGAACTCGATCTACTCCTTCGCCGTGATCCTCTCGTTTTATCTGGCGGGAACCGCCGTCGGGGCGGCCGCCTATCAGCGATGGGCCCGCCCGCGAAGCGTCGAGCCGATGCTCGGGCGGTTGCTCGTGGCCCTCGCCGCGACCTGCGCGCTCGGTGGCGTGGCGCTGTATCTGGAGGTCCCGATCTACCGCGCCGCCCGGCAGGGGCTCGGCGACTCGCTGCCTGCGGTCGCCGCCTCGGAGCTCTTCGTCACGGCTCTCGTCTTCCTCGCGCCGACGGTCTGCATGGGCGCGACCTTCTCCCATCTCGTGCAGGCGGCTCGTCGGGAGGACGGGGGCGTAGGCCGGGCCGCCTCGGTGAACACGTTAGGGGCTGCGCTCGCCCCTCCGCTGCTGGGTGTCGTCGCTCTCCCGATCCTCGGGGCGCCTCTGCTGCTCGGGGGAATCGTCGCGGGCTATCTGCTGTTGGCGGGTCGCTGGCTGTTGGTCCTGCTGCTTCTCCCGCTCTGTCTTCTCAGGCCCGTCTCCCTGCCCCGGGAGCTCCATCGCGAAGGTGAGACGCTGCTGGCCTGGCGGGAGGGGACGATGGCCTCGGTCGCAGTGATCGAGAACGCGGAGGGTGAGCGTCGACTTCGCGTGAACGGGCGCTTCCAGATGGGCGGCACCGACGCGGGTCTGGTCGAGACGAGAGAGGCGCTGCTTCCGCTGATGCTGCATCCTGACCCGCGCCGGGCGGCCTTCCTCGGCGTCGCCAGCGGAGCGACCCTCGAGGCGGCGCTCGGACATCCGGGGCTGGCGATCACCGGGGTCGAGCTGCTGCCGGAGATCCTCGAGCTGCTTCCTTATTTCGACGGACGGGCGCTCGACGGAGACGCGAGCTCGATCCTCGAGAGCCCGCGCGTCAGTCTCATCGCAGCCGACGCCCGCCGCTTCGTTCGCACGAGTCCGGAGCGCTTCGACGTCGTCGTGGCCGATCTCTTCCATCCCGGGCGGGACGGCGCCGGCACTCTCTACACCGCCGAGCATTTCGCAGCCGTGCGTGAGCGCCTCGCGGAGGGTGGGCTCTTCTGTCAGTGGCTTCCGCTCTATCAGCTCGACGAGCCGACCTTGCAAACGATCGTCGGAACCTTTCAAACGGCCTTCCCCGATGCCTGGGCGCTCCTTGCCGATTTTGATCTCGAGCGAGCAGCGGTGGGCCTGGTCGGCATGAGGCAGGGCGCGCTCGAGATTCCGCTCGAGCGCTGGCGTGCCGATCCGTCGCGGCTTCCCGCGCGCTCGCTGCTCGAGGAAAATCGGCTGGAGTCGGCGGTCGCCCTGGCCGGCGCTGCGCTCGCGTCTCCGGAACAACTTCGCCGCTATTCAGCGGGAGCGCCGATCGCGAGCGACGATCTTCCCCTCGTCGTCTACGAGGCGCCTCGCTTCACGGCCAGACGCGACGCGCTCCCCTACGAGAGCCTGCTCGGATGGATCGACGCCGTGGGCACCGCCGACATCGAGGCGCTCTTCGGGGAGGAGACGACCGACCGGACGGCCCGGATCGATCGGGTGGATCGGGCCCGCCGTTTCGTCCAGGCGCGGGACGACTACCTGCGCGGCCTTGCCCTCGCCCATCGAGGCGATGGCCGCAGATCGATGGAGGCGCTCTGGCGAAGCCTCGAGCACAGCCGCGACTTCAGCGAGGTCCGCCACCATCTCGAGCGGATCGCCGACGCAGTCGAATCCCGATTTCCCTCGAAGGCACGCGCGATCCGACAGCGACTGGCGGCCCGGGCGCAACACGCACTCGACGACGGATGATCCCGGCGGTCGACGTGAGCGGCCCGGCTCGCAGCGGAGGGAACGGCATGCGCTCGAACGGCACCATCGGCGCGAACGTTTCGATCGATCTCGGGCGGATTCTCGAGGATGGATCCATCCCCCGAACGGAGAAACATGCTCGATTGGCTGATCGTCGGCGGGGGACCCCACGGCGTCCATCTCGCACTGCGGCTTCGGGTAGAGGCCTGCGTGCCGGCGGCGCGGCTGCAGATCCTCGATGACGAGCCGCGTCTGCTCGAGCGCTGGCGTCGGTCCACGGCCAATACGGGCATGCGCCATCTCCGCTCGCCGGCGGTTCATCATCTGGACGTCGCGTCGGGGTCGCTCCATCAATTCGCCCAGGCACGGGCGGCGAGCCTGCCGCGGCCCTTCACGCGGCCCTACCAGCGCCCGTCCCTCGAGCTCTTCAACCTCCACGCCTCCGCCGTCCTCGAGCGCCACGACCTCGAACGACTGCATCGACGCGAGCGCGCCACCCGGATCGAGCCGGCGACGCGAGGTTTTCGCATCCGGCTCGCGGACGGAGAGCCGATCGAGGCGCGAAACGTCGTGCTCGCGCTCGGGGCGCCACGACGGCCCGAATGGCCGCGCTGGGCCCGCTCCCTTGCGGCGCTCGCGCCGGAGACCGTCGACCATGTCTTCGACCCGGGCTTCGAGTTGAGCCCGCAATCCCGTTGGAGACACGTGGTCGTCGTAGGCTCTGGGATCTCGGGCGCCCAGACTGCGCTGCGTCTCGCGTCGGTGGGCCGAAAGGTTTCGCTGCTGACGCGCCACGAGCTGCGCGTCGAGCAGTTCGACAGCGATCCCGGCTGGCAGGGCCCGATGCTCATGGCGAGATTCGCGCGGGAGAGAGATCCCGAGGCACGACGGGAGATGATCCATCGGGCGAGGCATCGGGGCTCGATGCCGCCCGAGGTCCACGCGGCCCTGCGTCGCGCAATTCAGGAGCGGAGTATCGATCTTCTCGAGGGAGAGGTGCTCCGCGCGAACAGACGTGCGGAGACAGCCGACGGGGCGCTCGTACTCGAGACCTCCACGGGCCCGCTCCATGCGGATCACGTCCTGCTCGCCACGGGGCATCGCGCCGAACGCCCGGGCGGTGAGATGATCGACGAGCTCGTCCGCACGCAAGGTCTGCCTTGCGCCCAATGCGGCTATCCGATCGTCGATCGCGCCCTGCGCTGGCATCCCCAGCTCTTCGTGAGTGGTCCCCTGGCCGAGCTCGAGATTGGACCGGTCTCGCGCAACCTGTCCGGGGCCCAGCGAGCGGGCGACCGGATCGTCGCCTGGGTTCGATCCTCCTCGCGTGTCGACCGTCGACGCGAGGGGGCCCACGTTCCGTGAATCGAGCGGAGTGGACGTATCGAGTCGCCGAAGATGACGGCGTAATCGACGGGCGCTCGAGAGAACGAGCCCAGGTCGGTTCCGGGGTCTCCAGTTGACTAGCAATCATGCGTACGTTAACGATGAAGGCTCGACGGCCTCCTCGAAGATCCGACTCGGAGCCCCGCATGACGACGACGCGGCCGGCCCGCGAGAGCAGGGCGACTCAGACCGGAACGACCGGAACGACCGGAACAGCTGGAAGAAGGGCCGACGAGATCGGCCCCACCCTCTCGGTCAGCGTCGTGTGGGCCTATGGAAGCTGCCTGCCGTCGACGGCGCGCAGTCAGCGGGTGCTCGAAGAGGCTGGGATCGACGTCGAGAGCCTGGTGGACGCACGCACCCGCGTCCCGATGGCGGTGACCAATCGGCTGCTGGAGATGGCGATCGAGGAGGCGGGCGATCCGGCCTTGGGGCTGCGCATCGGCATCGGCTGCCCGCCCGGAGCCTACGGCATGGTCGAGCAGCTCGCGCGGGCCGCTCCGACGTTGCGGGACTCGATCGCGTGTTACGAGCGCTATGGGCCGCTGATCCAGGAGGCGGCCGAGATCGAGCTGATCGAGCAGGGACCGCTCGCATTGATCGGGTACCGCGCCCACGAACCGCAGCCCCGCGCGGTGACCGACTTCGTTCTCAGCTACAGCCTGACGACCATGCGCCGTCACGTGGAGGGCGGGATTCGGGCCGAGGAGCTCCGGCTCGCGATGCCACCGCCTTGTCATCGCGAGGCGTACACCGAGCTGTTGGGCGTTCCCGTCCGTTTCGACGCGCCACTCGACGCGGTGGTGATCCGTCGCGAGGATCTCGCCAGGCCGATGCGCGAGAAACGTCCTCCGGTGTATGCCGCGCTCGAGGCCAAGGCGCGACGGGCCTACGAGCGACTGCTCCAGTCGGGGGCGTTCGCGCCGCGGGTGCGGGGATGTCTCCGCACCCATCTCGCCGCCGGTCGCACGAGCCTCGAGGAAACCGCCCGCCGCCTCCACGTGAGCACCGCCACCCTGCGCCGGCGGCTGGCGGACGAGGGCACGAGCCATCGCGAGATCCTCGACGCCCTGCGCGCCGAGGCGGCTTGCCATGAGGTGCTGGCCCCGCATTTCTCTCTGGACGAAATGGCGCGGCGGCTGGGATTCTCCCACGCGAACGGCCTCTACAAGGCATTCAAGCGCTGGACCGGCCTCTCCCCGCGTGAGTATCGCGCCCGCCACGAAGAGCGTTGAGACATCGTCCCGCAGCGGTACTGCTCCGCGCTGCACTGCTCCGCTCCGTTTCGCTCTGCTCTGCTCTGCTCTGCGCAGCGCGGGAGGCTTTCTGCGCGCTGCGGATACCCCGTCCCGTGATACCGAAGGAAAGGACCGGATTCGGCGCGACGCTGCGGATGGACTGCGGCTTGCGTCGATTCCGAAGGATCGGACGACGCCCGCATAAGGACCGGTGTTCGCGACACCCGCAACAACCGTGGCATCCGAGGCTTGGCTGCCTGACATCAGTGCCTGACATGGGCGGCGGCGATCGGGGAGAGATGGAAATGCATCATGACCGAAGGGATCGGGACCAATGGTACCGGCTGGGCCTGCTCGCAGGCCTTGCCGCCCTGCTGCTCGCGCCTACGGCGGCCCAGGCTCAGACTGTCCTCTTCTCCGAGGACTTCGAGGGCGGCCTCGGCGCGTTCTCCGCGGAGGGCAACGTATTCACGGCAACCGTCTTCAACGGGACGAGCGGCGTCCGTCTGCGCGGCGGCTCCAACGATGGCGTGATCACCTCGGCGCCGATCAGCACCGAAGGCTTCAGTGAAGTCACGCTCTTCTTCGAGCGCACGACCGACGGCTCGCTCGACTTCGGCGAGTTCGGCATCGCGGAAGTCTCCGTCGACGGCGGCGCGACCTTCGCGATCGTCGAGGCGACCCAGGGCGGACCGGCCGCCGTGAGCATCCCACTCGGGACGGCGGCGGATCAGACGGCCGTGGTGCTGCGCTTCCGGATTGCCGCGAGCAGCTTCTTCGAGGACATCGAGGTGGACAACGTCGTGCTCGAAGGCGTCGGCAGCGGCGACCCCGGCCCGGATCCCGATCCGGAACCCGATCCCGAGAACCCCTTCGCCCGAGGTCCGGATCCGACGGAGGCCGCGCTCGAGGCATCGAGCGGGCCCTTCGACGTCGACAGCTTCCGGCCGTCGTTCACGCCGGGATTCGGCGCGGGCACGATCTGGTTCCCGACGAACACCAACGAAGGCCCCTTCGCGGCGATCGCGGTAGCGCCGGGCTATACCGGGGGAGAGTCGACGATCGACTGGCTCGGGCCGCGGCTGGCGTCCCACGGCTTCGTCGTGATCACGATCTCCACGAACTCACTCTTCGACTTCCCGGACAGCCGTGCCAGCCAGCTTCTGGCAGCGCTCGACGCCGTCGCCGCCGAGAGCGACGGAATCTCGCCGATCTCCGGGCTCGTGGATCCGGATCGCAAGGGCCTCTCTGGCCACTCGATGGGGGGCGGCGGGACGTTGATCGCTACCGAGAGCGACCCCTCGATCGATGCGGCCGTGCCGCTCGCGCCCTGGAACCCGAGCACCAACTTCTCGGGCATCGACCAGCCCACCCTGATCGTGGCCTGCGAGAACGACACCGTCGCTCCGGTGAATCAACACGCATCGCCCATGTACGAGAGCATCTCGAGCTCGGTCGACAAGGCCTTCGTCGAGATCGACGGAGCGAGCCATTTCTGTCCGCTCTCGGGCAACGCCCAGGAGGACACGCTCGGCAAGCTCATCGTCTCCTGGATGAAGCGCTTCCTCGACGAGGATACGCGCTACGAGCCGTTCCTCTGCGGACCGGATCAGGAGGCCGATCCCGACATCTCGGAGTTCCGGGATACCTGTCCGTTCTAGCGGCCCGACATGGGCCTACGTGGCCCAGCCAGAGTCGGGCGGCGGATTCTCCGCTCCGCCGCCCGGCTCGAGGCGATCGGGCCAGGCAGGTCGAACACTGCGCGGACGGACGGGCCTGCGAATCGTGCGCCCATGCCCCGAGTTCATTCCTGCGAGCGAGGTCTCCGGCGAACGAGTCCGAGCATCGCCAGCCCGCCCACCATCATCATCTGCAGCAGCGACGGTTCAGGCACGAAGACGATCGGAGACAGCAGGAACCGCGGCTGCGGCCCCGCGCCGACGACGATGGCGGACGGCTCGCATCCTCCGAAGGGCATGAGATCCGAGCAGCCTGCGACGACCTCGCGCGCACCCGTCGTCGGGTCGACGCGCAGCAGGCGTCCGACCTGATCTTCGCTGACGAGCAGCGAGCCGTCGGGACTGCGTCCCAGACTCTCGGCGTCGAACATCTCGGGGCCGCTGCCGACGGGATTGCAGGCGGCGTCCAGGCCGGAGATCACCGTCCGATCTCCGCCGATGGGGTCGATCGCGAGGATCGTATCCCCGGAGCAGCCCGAGAGGGCTACGAGCGCCAGGATCGGAGCGGTCGGATCGGCCTGCTCGAGACCGCGGACGAAGCTGAGGGCCGGTCCGCTTCCCACGATCTCGCCGGTGCAGCGGAAGTTCTCGATCGTGGCACAGCCGCTCGTCACCGAACGGTCGCCGGTATCCGGCTCGATCCTCAAGACGCGCGCGCTCCCGTCTCCGTCGCCCGCCCAGATCGTGCCGTCCGGGGCCAGGCCCACGGCCGTAATTTCGCTGATCGGATCGCCCGCACCGACGAGCGTGCAGCTGATATCCGGGCCGCTCAAGGCCCGTCGTCCGCCCGTTGCGCGGTCGATGACGAGAAGGGTGTCCGAGGAGCAATCCTCGACGTCGGTGGCGATCAATGCGTTGCCGAGCTCGCCCGCCAGCGCGGGATGGCTCGCGGCATCGGGACCGACGACCGCGATCGCCTGGACGAAATCGAAGGCCGGTCCCGTGCCGACGATCGGTCCGGAGCAACCGCTCGGCGCCACGGGCCCGCCTTCACAGCCACTGAGAATGCTGCGATCTCCGGTCTCCGGGTCGACGACGAGGACTCGTGCTCCGCCGCCGCTGCCGTCCCCGTCACCCGCGAGAAGAAGGCCGAGCAGATCTTCTGCGATCGGGCCGACGTCGCTCAACGCCTCACCGCTGCCGATCGGGATGCAATCGCCTCCGGATGGTTGCGCGCCGGAGATCACCATCCGGTCTCCGGTGGCCGGATCGATCGAGAGAATCGCGTCGCCCGAGCCGGACGGACAGTCGAAGCCGCCCGCCGCGAGGATGTCGCCCGCCGTCAGGGCCGCGGCCGGAAGAGCGCCGAGGGCGATGAGCAGGCCGAGCGCGACGAACATCTCGGCGAGGTCGGTCGCCCGATAGACTCGAGTGCGCATCGAGCTGCGGGGATCGGGGACGGGTGTGGGCCTGGCGG
>CAYWGW010000109.1:6129-13772 GCA_964457385.1 uncultured Spirochaetaceae bacterium | reverse complement strand
TGCCTCCGATGCGTGCGGTCGTAGGCTGTCCCTATCATTGCGACCCCGACGGTGGCTCCGATCTCTGCGACGACTGTCGCGCGTCGCGGGCGTCCGGAACTAAAGGAAAGGAGAAGGGGAAGAACGGGAAGGGGACGGCGAAGGCCGCGCCGAAGATTCAGCGGATGCCGGTTCCGGTCGTCGACCTTCCGCTCGGCGCGACCGAGGATCGGATCGTCGGTGCCCTCGACCTCGAGCGCGCGCTCGGCGAGGGCGTGAAGGCCTTCGAGCCGGGGCTGCTCGCTCGCGCCAATCGCGGCTTTCTCTACATCGACGAGGTCAACCTGCTCGAGGACCATCTCGTCGACCTGCTGCTCGACGTGGCGGCATCCGGCGAGAACGTGGTCGAGCGGGAGGGGCTGTCGATCCGCCATCCCGCGCGCTTCGTGCTGATCGGCAGCGGCAACCCGGAGGAGGGCGAGCTGCGACCGCAGCTGCTGGATCGTTTCGGACTGTCGGTCGAGATCGCGACGCCGCGGGAGCTGGCCCTGCGGATCGAGGTGGTCCGTCAGCGCGAGGCCTTCGAGCAGGATCCGGCCGGCTTCCTCGAGCGCTGGAAGGGCAAGGAGAATGCGCTCCGGCGCCGACTCGTCTCTGCGCGCAAGCGTCTGTCGTCGATCCGCGTCGAAGATCCGATTCGGGAGCAGGTGGCGCGACTCTGTCTCAGCCTGGGCACCGACGGCTTGCGAGGCGAGCTCGTCCTGATGCGGGCTGCTCGGGCGCTGGCCGCCTTCGACGGCGAAGAGACGGTTGGCAGCGATCATCTGCGCCGCATGGCGCCCCCGGCTCTACGACACCGACTGCGCCGCAATCCCCTGGACGAGGCCGGGTCGGGTACGCGGGTCGAGCGGGCCCTGACCGAGCTCTTCGGAGCATGAGCCCGGATCGTAGTATGAGCCCGGACGGCGGCGTCGCGCGGGAGACCGACGCGTGGAGCGATGCCGCTCTCGCTGCGGCGCTCTTCGCCGTCGATCCTTCTGGTCTGGGCGGCGTCGTGCTGCGCTCGCTGCCGGGGCCGGTGCGGGAGAAGTGGCTGTTGCGGTTGCGCGAGCTGCTGCCCGCACGATCCCCGATCCGTCGGGTCCCACTTCATGTGAGCGAGGGGCGGCTGAGCGGAGGCCTCGATCTGACGGAGACCCTGCGCCTCGGAAGGCCGGTGGAAGAGCGCGGGATCCTTGTCGAGGCGGACGGGGGCGTCGTCGTGCTGGCGATGGCCGAGAGGCTTTCGCCCGGAGTGGCGGCCTGCGTCGGTCATGCGCTCGACGCGCGGGAGGTCGTGCTGGAGCGCGACGGCCTCGCGCGTCGCCATCCGACACAGTTCGGTGTCGTCGCATTGGACGAAGGGCTGTCGCAGGAAGAGCATCCCCCGGCCGCGTTGCTCGACCGCCTGGCCTTCCAGCTCGATCTCGGAGGGATCCTGCCTTCCGAGGCAGAGGATCCGGACTTCGATCCCGAGAGTCTCGCGTCCGAGCGTGCGGACGCGATCGCCATGGCGCGCGAACGGCTGCCCTTCGTGGTCGCGAGCGTCGGGATCGTAGAGGCGATTTGCGAGAGCGCGATGGCGCTCGGCGTCGACTCGCTGCGGGCCTCGCAGCTGACGCTCCGTGCGGCGCGGACGGCGGCGGCGCTCGACGGTCGCGTCGAGGTCGAAGAGCAGGACCTGGCACTCGCCGCGCGACTCGTCCTCACGTCCCGAGCCACCGCGTGGCCGACCGACGGGCAGTCCATGGAGCCCGCGCCCGGGGACGAGCCTTCGCAGGATCTGGCCTCCCGCTCGGAGGCGGCCGACGGCTCGCCTACCGAATCTCTGCCGGAGCCCGATCCCGCGCGGGAGGAGGACCGGGAGGTCGAAGACGGGCCCGAGTCGCGGGAGCAGGACGAGCGGAACGGGTTCGATGAGGCCTTGAGTGAAGCAGCCGGGAGTGAAGAGCCCGATCCTGAGGCACCGTCCGACGACGAGGGTGAGCTCGCCGAGCGGGTTCTGGCGGCCGTGCAAGCGGCGATGCCCGGAGATCTGCTCGCGACGCTTCGGATCGCCGAGCCGGCGCGCGCCCGTTCCGGAGCCCTCGGTCGATCCGGCGCGCGTCGTGCCTCGAAGCGTCGCGGTCGACGGATCGGGGTGGAAAGAGGAGATCCAGTCGGGGGCGCCCGGCTAGACGTCATCGAGACGCTGCGCGCGGCCGCCCCCTGGCAGCCGATCCGCCGCGCCGAGGCCGATGCCGAACCCGAGGCCGGACCGGCCTCCGGTTCCGTGACGACCGGCTCGCCGCGTCTGAAGATCCGCCGCGAGGACTTCCGCATCGGTCGCTTCCGCGAGCGCAGCGAGACGACCACCGTCTTCGTCGTCGACGCCTCGGGCTCGGCCGCACTCAATCGCCTCGCCGAGGCCAAGGGCGCCGTCGAGCTGCTGCTGGCCGAAAGCTATGTCAGGCGGGATCGGGTCGCCCTGATCGCCTTCCGCGGCAGGCAGGCCGAGCTGCTCCTGCCTCCGACCCGCTCCCTGGCCCGGGCGAAGCGGAGCCTCGCCGCTCTGCCGGGCGGCGGCGGCACGCCCCTTGCCGCCGGCATCGAAGCGTCGATCGACGTGGCGGAGTCCGTACGGCGTGCGGGCGGCACGCCGATCGTCGTCTTCCTGAGCGACGGTCAGGCGAACGTGGCGCGCGACGGCACGGGCGGCCGCAAGCAGGCGGGAGACGATGCGCGCGCCGCTGCCCGGCGCTTGCGGGTGGAGGGGCTCGGCGCGCTCTGGATCGACACCGCGCCGCGTCCCCAGACCGACGCTCGGGAGCTCGCCCACGAGATGCAGGCGACCTATCTCCCCCTGCCGCGCGCGAATTCGGCGGCGCTCTACGAGGCGGCGCGCGATGCATCGAGCCGTCTACTCGCCACGGGAGCCCGATCGTGAGGCCCAACGGTCGAGGAGCGCTCGCCGCGGCGGGCTGCGAGTGGCGTCGATGACCCGGGATCTCGATTGGAGTCGGGACGGCGACGACTGGCCGAACCGGGAGACGAGCCGTTTCGTCGCCGCGGGCGGCCTGGACTGGCACGTCCAGATCTCCGGTAGCGGCCCACCGCTGCTGCTCGTCCACGGCACCGGAGCCTCCTGTCACTCCTGGCGGGGTCTCGCGCCGCTGCTCGCCGAGCGGTTCACCGTGCTCGCCCCCGACCTCCCGGGCCATGGATTCACCACGACTCCGTCCGGGGACGGCCTCTCCCTGCCCGGCATGGCGCGCGGGCTGCACGACTTGCTAGTCGAGCTCGGGCACGATCCGGCGCTGGCGGTGGGACACTCGGCCGGTGCAGCGGTGGTCGCCCGGATGAGTCTCGATCGGCGCATCGAGCCCCGGGTGATCGTGAGCCTGAACGGGGCCCTGCTGCCCTTCCGCGGCATGGCCGGCCGGATCTTCTCGCCCCTCGCCAGGCTCCTGACGCTGAATCCGCTCGTCCCCTGGCTCTTCGCCCGGCGCGCCTCGGATCCCGCCGTCGTCGAGGGATTGCTCAGGGATACGGGCTCCGATCTGGATCCGAAGGATGTGCAGATCTACGCACGCCTGGCGCGCAGTCGGCGCCATGCCGCGGCCGCGCTCGGCATGATGGCGCGCTGGGATCTGGAGCCCCTGGCGCGGGACCTTCCGAGGCTCGAGCCCCATCTCGTGCTCGTCGTCGGCAGCGAGGATCGTTTCGTGTCGCCCGTGGAGGCATTGCGAGTCGAGCGGCTGGTCCCCGGTTCAGAGCGGATCACGCTCCCGGCGCTCGGACATCTCGCGCACGAGGAGCGTCCCTCGGAGATCGCCGGGATCGTCTCGCGGGCCTGGGACGCCGCGGAGAAGGCGGCGACCTCGCCGAACGAACAGGAGTGTGGGACTTCGACCCGCAACACTTCGCTTCCCCCTGGTTGAGCGCTTCACGCGAATTCTTCATCCATCCGCTCTTTGCTTCATGATAGTCTCTTCCGACGCTCGCATGTGTCGTCCCTCCAGGTCGACCGTATGAGGCGGACCGCGAACCGGTGGTACGCGTCGGCGGGCACGTCGGCGGGCGCGTGGGCGACGAGTGGCAGGGCGAGCGGCCGGGTGGCAGGGTGGCAGGGTCGAAAGGAGGCTCGTTGGTCGATCGGGAAGAAACGGCAGAACGTCCGATGCGACGATCGCTCTTTTTCGTCCCGGGCGGCGAGCCGCGCAAGCTCGAGAAAGCCCCCGGCCTCGGGGCGGATACGCTGCTGCTCGACCTCGAGGACTCCGTGGCGCCCGCGGAGAAGGAGCAGGCCCGGGAGCGGGTGGCTCGTGGACTCGCCGAGGGCGCCTTTGGCGGGGCCGAGGTCGCGGTGCGCGTGAATCCGCCCGGAACACCCTTTTTCGAAGAGGATCTCGAGGCGGCAATTCTCTCGGGTGCCCACGCGATCATGCTGCCGAAGTCGGAGAGCGCCACGGCGCTCGTCCGCGTCGCAGAGCAGATCGACGCGATCGAACGTCGCCGGCGCGCCGGATCCGGACTGCGCGTGGGGATTCTGGCGCTCGTCGAGACCGCCACGGGCATCGTCTCGGTCGGATCCCTGGCGGCCGCGTCGGATCGCATCGAGGCGCTCTGCTTCGGCCATGCCGATTTCTCCCGGGACATGGGACTGGCTCGCGCCGACGCGTCGGTCGGCTCCGTCTTCCATGCGCGTTGCGCGCTCGCGATCGCGGCCCGCGCTGGGCGGGTCTCACCCATCGACACGGTCTACCTGGATCCTCGCGACGAGAAGGGATTCCGGACGGATGCGGAGCTCGGTGCGAGCCTCGGCTTCGAGGGCAAGCTCTGCATCCATCCGAGCCAGATCGCCATCGCGAACGAGGTCCATACGCCGACGGCCGAGCAGATCGACTTCGCGCGGCGGGTGGTCGAGGCGGCGCTCGACGCGGAGTCCGGGGGCCGCGGTGTCTTCACCGTCGACGGCAAGATGGTCGATGCGCCGCTGATCGCCGCCCAGCGGCGGATTCTCGAGCGCGCGCAGCGAGCGGGGGTGGTCATGGACGGCGGAGGCGCGAGCGATGAGTCCTGAACGGATCGACGTCGGGAGTCCCTGGTTCGAGGATCTGAAACGCGGCCAGGTGTTCGACGCTGCGCCGGCCGTCACGCTCACTGAAAGCCATGCGGCGCTCCACCAGGCCGCCTAGGGCGATCGGCTTCGCCTGCCGCTCGACGTCGAGCTCAGCCGGGCCGTCACGGGCCACGACCAGCTCCTCCGCCCATCCCAATCTGGTCTGCAACGTAGCGATCGGCCAGACGACCTTTCCGTCGGGCCGCGTGATCGGAAACCCCTTCGATCGAGGCCTCCTCCTCCAACGGCCAGTCCATCTCGGCAACACGCTTCATGTGACGACGACGATCGCCGCCCTGCGCCAGAACAGCCGTCGTCCGGGGCGACCGACGACCGGCGACCGGGCTCGCGGCTCGGCCCGCTCGGCCGCGGCGCCGCTCACGCGAGGGCTTCCCAATCCGTTCACGATCGTCGCCTGGCGCAGCTGCGACCATACCGGGCCGGTCTTCGAGGGCGACGTGCTGCGCAGCGAGTTCGAGATCGAGGGCCGCCACCGATTGCCGGCTGCCACCGATTGCCGGATGGTGGGGGAATGCTCGACATCCGCGCTCGAGTTCAGGCCGAGCGGGCCGAGCCGCGTGAGGGAGCCGACGCGGAGGATCCGGTCCTCGATTGGCGGCTCGTGGCGATGATGGCCTGAACGATGATGTACCGAACGACTATGGCCTGAACGACTATGGCCTGAACGACAGTGGCCTGAACGACGCGCGACCAGCCCCCCGCTGACCGGTGATCGTGAGGGCCGTTCTCAGGCCGCAGCTGATCCGAGGGCGAAGGCGCTCGCAAGCATGCCGAACACGTAGAGGCTCACGCCCGTCGCGTTGTACCAGGGTGCCTTTTCGCGAGGGCTGCGCAGCAGGCTCGGCATCAGCGCCAGCTGGATGCCCAGCAGCAGCGCCACGATCGCAGCGTGTGCGTCGAAGTCCCAGGACAGCAGCAACCCGACGACGACGATCTGCGGCAGCGCCATCGCCACGCAGGCCAGCCGCGCGGCCCGCTCGACGCCGAGGCGGGCGGGTAGCGAGCCGATCCCCAGCGCCCGGTCTCCGTCCACGGACTTGAAGTCGTTGAGTGTCATGATTCCGTGAGCGCCGAGGCTGTACAGCGCGGCGATGAGCAGGATCCGCGCGTCCGGGAGCTGGCCCGCGGCCATCACGGCCGCGCCCGTCACCCAGGCGAGGCCCTCGTAGCTGAAGGCGACGGCCGTGTTGCCCCACCAGCCGTTCTGCTTGAGCCGGGCGGGCGGGGCGCTGTAGGCCCAGGCCAGCAGCAGCCCGAGCACGGTCGCCCAGAACACCCACAGACCCAGCGCAGCCGCCAGGGCGAGGGAGAGCGCCGTCCAGCCGATCCCGATGTAGAGGCCCCAACGGCCGGGGATGCGGCCGGAGGGAATCGGACGATTCGGCTCGTTGATCGCGTCGACGTGGCGATCGAACCAGTCGTTGACCGCCTGGCTCGTCGCGCAGACGAGCGGGCCGACCAGAACGACGCCGGCCGCGACCAGCGGCCAGCGGCCGGTGGGTGAGATTCCCGACGAGACGACACCGCAGCCAAAAGCCCACATTGGTGGGAACCAGGTGATCGGCTTCAGGAGCTCGAGCGCTGCGGACAGGGACGGGCGGGCGGGGTTCTGGGCCTCTTGCGGAGCCGGGATCGGATGGGCCATCGCTGCTCTCCTCGTCGTCCGCGCGCCAGGCACGACCTCGCGGGACCCATGGAGTTCTACGCCCGTCCATGAAATATGTCAATCTGTCTTGACGTAATTTCTAGTTGACACTTCTTCCGAGACGCCGTAGGTTGGCCTGCGAACGAGCCGGATGAAGACGCAAGATGCCCAGCACGCAATCCTGGTCCCCCTCCTCGCCCGCCCCTTCCGCCCCCCTCTACACGCTCGAGCAGCGTCGTCGCCGGGACGCATCGCGTTGGACGATCGTCCAGGGTGTCCTCGCGCCGCTCCAGTTCCTCGCCTTCCTCGTGAGCCTCGCGCTGGTCGTCCGCTATCTCGCGACGGGCGACGGACTGCTTGCGGCGACGGTCTCGGTCGTCGTCAAGACGCTGCTCCTCTACACGATCATGATCACCGGTTCGCTCTGGGAGCGGGACGTCTTCGGTCGCTACCTCTTCGCCCGGGCCTTCTTCTGGGAAGACGTCGTGAGCATGCTCGTGCTCGCGCTGCATACCGCCTATCTCGTCGTGCTCTTCACGGACGCGCTCGACGCCCGCGCGCAGATGGGCATCGCGCTGGCCGCCTATCTCGTCTACGTCGTCAACGCGGCCCAGTTCGTGCTGAAGCTGCGGGCGGCTCGGCTCCAGCAGGCAGCCGCCGGAGCCGGATCGCCGCCGGGCTCGCCGCCGCCGCCCGTCCTGGAGCTCGTAAGATGAGCGCCTGCCCCGACGAGCGACTGATCCTGCGTGAGCGGGGACAACGCGAGGTGTTCTGCGGCCTGACCGGCATCGTCTGGCTGCATCGCAAGATCCAGGACGCCTTCTTCCTGGTGGTCGGCTCACGCACCTGCGCGCATCT
>CAYWGW010000109.1:2466-6119 GCA_964457385.1 uncultured Spirochaetaceae bacterium | reverse complement strand
GAGCCCCGCTTCGCGACGGCCATCCTGCAGGAACGCGACCTGGCCGGCATGGCCGACTGCAACGAAGAGCTCGATCGCATCGCCCACGAGCTGCTCGAGCGCCGCCCCGACATCCAGACGCTCTTCCTCGTCGGCTCCTGCCCCTCCGAGGTGATCAAGCTCGATCTCGGCAAGGCCGCCGAGCGACTCTCCCTGGCGCATCGCGGTCGGGTTCGTGTGCTCTCGTACTCGG
This sequence comes from uncultured Spirochaetaceae bacterium, assembly GCA_964457385.1. Lineage (GTDB taxonomy): Bacteria > Myxococcota_A > UBA9160 > UBA9160 > UBA4427 > UBA4427. Next base: position 5,887 of record CAYWGW010000109.1, on the reverse strand, counting down.
GCAGCGGGATCGAGACGACCTTCACCGAGGGCGAGGACAACTGCCTGAAGGCGCTCGTCGCCGAGCTTCCGGAGCGATCATCGGTCGATGCCTCCCTGCTGGTCGTGGGCACCCTGGCCGACGTCGTCGAGGACCAGTTCCGCCGCCTCTTCGAGCAGCTCGGCATCGGCCCCGTCGACTTCCTGCCGCCCCGCCGCTCGACCGAGCTGCCTTCGATCGGACCCGGCACGCGCTTCCTGCTGGCGCAGCCCTTCCTCGGCGAGACCGCTCGGGCGCTCGAGGCCCGCGGCGCCCGGCATCTTGCGGCCCCCTACCCCTTCGGCGTCGAGGGCACGCTCGAATGGCTGCGCGCTGCGGCCGCCGCCTGGTCGATTCCCGACGAGCAGCTCGCGAAGGCGACGGAGCAGCCGATCCGCCGCGCGCGCCAGGCCCTCGCCCGCCATCGCCCCCGGCTCGAGGGCGCTCGGATCAGCTTCCTGCCCGACTCGCAGCTCGAGATCCCGCTGGCCCGCTTCCTCGAGCGCGAGTGTGGGATGCAGCTCGTCGAGGTCGGGGTTCCCTATCTCGATCGCAGCCGCATGGGACCCGAGCTCGAGCTGCTCTCGTCCGAGGTCCGCCTGTCGGAGGGCCAGCACGTCGACCGTCAGCTCGATCGCCTTCGGGCCGACCGGCCCGATCTCACGGTCTGTGGCCTCGGACTCGCCAATCCGCTCGAGGCCGAGGGCCTGCGCACGAAGTGGTCGATCGAGCTCGTCTTCAGCCCCATTCACGGCTTCGAACAGGCGGCCGATCTGGCCGAGCTCTTCGCGCGTCCCCTCGATCGTCGCGATCGGCTGGAGGTCTGACGATGGAACTCACCCTCTGGACCTACGAAGGCCCGCCCCACGTCGGCGCGATGCGCATCGCCACCTCGATGAAGGACCTGCACTACGTCCTGCATGCGCCCCAGGGCGATACCTACGCCGACCTTCTCTTCACGATGATCGAGCGCCGCGCCGAGCGTCCGAAGGTCAGCTACACGACCTTCCAGGCACGGGACCTCGGCGGCGATACGGCGGGACTGGTCCAGACGGCGGTCCGCGAGGCCTACGAACGCTTCGATCCGGCCGTGATGCTCGTTGGCGAGTCCTGCACGGCGGAGCTGATCCAGGACCAGCCGGGTCCCCTGGCGCTGGGCATGGGATTGCCGATCCCGATCGTGCCGCTCGAGCTGCCCGCCTACTCCAAGAAGGAGAACTGGGGCGCGAGCGAGACCCTTTACGCCCTGGTCCGGACGCTGCTCGCGCCGCAGGTGCCGGCGCCCGGAGCGAGCCGGCCCCCGCGGCCGGAGGGCGCACGGCCGAGGGTGAACCTGCTCGGGCCCACGGCCCTCGGATTCCGCTGTCGCGACGACGTCGACGAGGTGAAGCGGCTGTTGGCCTCGGTCGGCGTGGACGTCCACGTCGTCGCGCCGGAGGGCGCGTCCTCGCAGGACCTGATTCGGATTCCCGAGGCCGACGCCAACGTGTGTCTGTACCCGGAGATTGCGCGGACCACCTGCTCCTGGCTCGAGCGCAGCTTCGGGCAGCCGACGATCTCGACCGTCCCGATCGGCGTCGGTGCCACCCGCGACTTCCTGGCGGAGATCGGAAGCGTACTCGGCGTCGACGTCTCGTCCGCGCTCGACTCGGATCGATCGCGGCTTCCCTGGTACTCGCGCTCGGTCGACTCGACCTACCTGACCGGCAAGCGGGTCTTCGTCTTCGGCGACGCGACTCACGTTCTCGCGGCTGCCCGCATCGCGACCGAGGAGCTCGGCTTCGAAGTGGTCGGTCTCGGAACCTACAGCCGCGAGCTCGCCCGGGAGGTTCGCGCCGCCGCCGAAGGCTACGGCGTCGAGGCCCTCGTGACCGACGACTACCTCGCGGTCGAGCGGCAGGTCACGGAGCTCCAGCCCGAGCTCGTCCTCGGCACCCAGATGGAACGGCACATCGCCAAGCGGCTCGGCATTCCCTGCGCAGTGATCTCGTCGCCCGTGCACGTACAGGACTTTCCGGCCCGCTACTCGCCGCAGATGGGTTTCGAAGGTGCGAACGTCATCTTCGATACCTGGATCCATCCACTCGTGATGGGTCTCGAAGAGCATCTGCTCACGATGTTCCGCGACGACTTCGAGTTCAACGACCGCGTCGCCCCGTCCCATCTCGCATCCGACCTGGCAGCGGCTCCGCCTGCGCCTGCGGAGGACTCCGTACCGGGGCCCGCCGAGGCCTTCGCCGGGCCGGATCCGGTCCCGGCGAACGCCTCCGCGGAGCGATCGCCTGCCGGATCCCCGCTGCCCGACTGGGACGTCGAGGCGAAGAAAGAGCTTCAGAAGATTCCCTTTTTCGTCCGCGGGAAGGCCCGTCGCAACACCGAGCGCTACGCCGAGGAGCGTGGCGTCGAGATGATCACACTGGAGACCCTCTACGATGCGAAAGCTCATTTCGGTCGCTGATCCGGAATCGATCCGGGTCGTCATCGTGACGCTCGACGGCCATCTCTCGGGGGCCGTGGCCCGGGCGCGCCAATCGCTGGCGGTCGATCTGCCGGGGCTGACGCTGAGCATGCACGTCGCCGCCGAGTGGGCCGACGATCCGGAGGCGCTCGAGCGCTGCCGCGCCGACATCGAGCAGGGTGACATCATCATCGCCCACATGCTCTTCATGGAGAGCCACATCGATCCCGTGCTGCCCTGGCTCGAGCGCCGACGGGCCGATTGCGATGCCATGATCGGCTGCATGTCGGCGAAGCCGGTCGCGCAGCTCACGCGGATGGGCCGCTTCAAGATGAACGGCGACGAGAGCAGCGTCTTCTCGCGCCTGCGCGGGTTTGTCCGGGGCAAGAGCAGCAAGGAGGGCAACGACGGAAAGGACGCGACGCCCGGGGCGCGCCAGGCCACGATGCTGCGGCGCGTGCCGCAGATCCTCCGCTTCATTCCGGGAACGGCGCAGGATGTCCGGGCCTACCTGCTGACGATGCAGTACTGGCTGGCGGGCTCCGACGAGAACGTGGCCCACATGATCCGCTTCCTCGTGAGTCGCTATGCCGACGGGCCGCGGCGGGTCCTGCGGAGCCGCGTGAAGCCCTCGCTGCCTGTCGAGTACCCCGATGTCGGCGTGTATCACCCGCGACTGCGTCGGCGGATCAGCGCGAGGGTCGAGGACCTCCCTGCCTGCAAACGCGACGTCCGCGGCACGGTGGGCCTGCTCGTCATGCGATCCTACGTGCTCGGCGGCAACACGGCCCACTACGACGCCGTCATCGAGGCGCTCGAGAGTCGGGGCCTGCGCGTGATCACGGCCTTCGCGAGCGGGCTCGACTCGAGGCCTGCGATCGAGAGCTACTTCCTGAAGGACGGCCGCGCCATCGTCGACGCGGTGATCTCGCTGACCGGCTTCTC
>CAYWGW010000109.1:0-2456 GCA_964457385.1 uncultured Spirochaetaceae bacterium | reverse complement strand
GGTCAAGATCTTCAAGGAATCGATGATCGAGGCCGACCGCCTGGCAGCCGAACAGGCAGCCGAACAGGAAAAGCAGCTCGCCCGCGCCAAGCGGCTGGAGGAGCTGACGGCGGCCTTCGATTCAGCCGTCGCCCAGGTGCTGCAGAGCGTGGCCGGCGCTGCCGAGGAGATGTTGGCGCAGCTCGACGTGCCCTATCTCGCGGCCCACGCCGTGGAGTTCCAGAGCCTCGAACAATGGGAGTCGTCGGAGGCGGGTCTGCTGCCGCTCGAGGCGACGATGATGGTGGCGATTCCAGAGCTCGACGGCGCGACGGGCCCGATCGTCTTCGGCGGCCGCTCCTCGGAGGCAGCGCCGGATCGTGCGCGCGACATGAAGCCCCATCCCGAGCGGATCGAGCGGCTCTGCGCTCGGGTGGATCGCCTGATCTCGCTGCGCCGGACGCCGACGGCGGATCGTCGGGTCGGGATCGTGCTCTTCAACTTCCCGCCCAATGCCGGCAATACCGGGACGGCGATGTATCTCTCGGTCTTCGAGTCGCTCCATCGGACGTTGCGAGCGATGGCCGCCGAGGGCTATTCGGTCGATCTGCCGGCGAACGTCGATGAGCTCCGATCGCGGATCATCGAGGGCAACGCCGCGCAGCTCGGCGCCCACGCGAACGTCGCCGAGTGCATACCGGTCGACGATCACGTGCGCCGCGAGCGCTGGCTTCCCGAGATCGAGGCCCAATGGGGACCGGCGCCGGGACGTCAGCAGAGTGACGGCCGCTCGATCTTCGTGCTCGGCGCTCGTTTCGGCAACGTCTTCGTGGGGGTGCAGCCCGCCTTCGGCTACGAGGGCGACCCGATGCGACTGCTCTTCGAAAAGGGCTTCGCGCCGACCCACGCCTTCTCCGCGTTCTACCGCTATCTGCGTGAGGATTTCGGGGCGGACGCGCTGCTCCATTTCGGGACCCATGGAGCGCTGGAGTTCATGCCGGGCAAGCAGGTGGGACTCTCTTCGGCCTGCTGGCCCGATCGGATGCTGCAGGACGTGCCGAACCTCTACCTCTACGCGGCCAACAACCCCTCGGAGGGCGTGATCGCCAAGCGACGGGGCGCGGCGACGTTGATCAGCCATCTGACGCCGCCCATCGCCCATGCCGGGCTCTACCGCGGGCTCGTCGATCTGAAGGCGTCGATCGACCGTTGGCGGGGCGTCGCGGGCGAAGCCGATGGCGAATGCCAGGATCTCGCGGAGCTGATCCAGATGCAGGCCGCCGAGCTCGACCTCGCGGAGGCGGAGCCCGTCTGGCCGCTCGCGGATGCAGAGGAGCAGGTCGCGCAGCTCGCTGGCGCCGTGCTCGAGCTCGAGAGGACGTTGATCCCGTGCGGGCTGCACGTGGTCGGCGAGGTGCCGACAGTCGATGAGCGCGTGGACCTGCTGCTCGCCGCGGCCGATGCTTCCCATGGCGTGGAGCTCGATCGATCGATGGTCGAAGCGCTGGTGGTTGGGGCTTCGGCAACCGAGGCGGCGGCGGTGAGTCGCTCGGCGCCCGATGCAGACGCCGCGGAGGCCGCACTTACCTGCCTTCGGGAGCTGGAACCGACCGCGCGTCTGCTGTCGCAGGAGCACGAGCTGCCGGCGATGATGCGCGCTCTCGACGGGCGATTCCTGCGCCCTGCGCCGGGCGGCGACGTGCTCGGCACGCCGGACGTGCTGCCGACCGGTCGCAATCTTCACGGCTTCGATCCCTTCCGCATGCCGAGTGCCCTGGCCGTTCGCGAGGGGGATCGGCAGGCGCGGCGTCTGCTCGATCGCCACGAGGCCGACGGCCATCCGCTGCCCGAGTCGATCGCGATCGTCCTCTGGGGCACCGACAATCTGAAGACGGAGGGGGCTTCGATCGCGCAGGCGCTCGCCCTGATCGGGGCGACGCCGCGTTTCGATACCTATGGCCGGCTGGCGGGCGCCGCGCTGATCCCGCTCGAGGAGCTCGGGCGTCCGCGGATCGACGTCGTGACGACCCTTTCCGGGATCTTCCGCGATCTCTTCCCGCTGCAGACGCGGCTGCTGGCGGAGGCCTCCTACCTCGCCGCCAGCGCCGACGAGCCTCTCGAGCTGAACTTCGTCCGCAAGCACTCCCTCGAGCATCAAGCGCGCCACGGCTGTGATCTCGAGACGGCGTCGCTGCGCGTCTTCAGTAACGCGAACGGGGCCTACGGGGCGAACGTCAGCAACCTCGTCCAGAACGATCTCTGGGAAGACGAGGACGAGTTGGCAGAGGCCTATACCCGGCGCAAGAGCTTCGCCTTCGGGCGGGCGGGAGAGCCGGTCCAGCAGGCTGCGCTGCTCGAGAGTGTCCTCGCGGGCGTCGACCTCGCCTACCAGAATCTCGATTCGGTCGATCTCGGCGTGACGACCGTCGACGTCTACTTCGACAACCTCGGTGGCATCAGCCGGGCCATCAGCCGCG
>CAYWGW010000108.1:0-13807 GCA_964457385.1 uncultured Spirochaetaceae bacterium | reverse complement strand
GCTTCGAGCTGCTCGAGAAGCTGGGCTTCCACGACTGGGGCTTCGACTACGTCCTGCTCGATTTCCTGGGGGACGTGGTCTGCGGCGGCTTCGGCCTGCCGATCGCCCGTGACATGTGTCAGAAGGTGATCGTCGTCGGTTCCAACGACCTGCAGTCGCTCTACGTCGCGAACAATGTCTGCTCGGCGGTCGAGTACTTCCGCAAGCTCGGCGGCAACGTCGGTGTCGCCGGACTGATCGTGAACAAGGACGACGGAACGGGCGAGGCCGAGGCCTTCGCGAATGCCGTGGGAATCCCGGTACTGGCCTCGATTCCCGCGGACGAGGACATCCGCCGCAAGAGCGCGAGCTACGAGATCGTGGGTCGGCCGGGTACCCGTTGGGGGCCGCTCTTCGAGGGCCTCGCGAAGGGCGTGGCCGAGGCCCTGCCCCGACAGCCGCAGCCCCTGGACCAGGACGGACTGCTCGGCCTCTTCGCCGGCGATTCGGTCGGACGCGACGTCGTGCTCGAGCCGGCGACGATCGAGGACATGTGCGGGGCGAGCGTGTCGTCACGAGCCTCGCTCGAGGTCATCTACGACAGCCAATGAGCGATTGGCGCGGCCCCGCCTACGGCGGGCCCCGCCGATCCCGATTCGGGGAACGGATGCAGAGCGACGTGATCATGAAGATGAAAGAGCCCGAGGCGAAGATCGATCTCGCGACGACGCAAGGCGACGGACTGGGATGCCACGGCGGTCGGGACGAGATGCACCGAGCCGCGATGGCGGCCGGTCAGAGCGAGACGCTCGAGCGCTATGCCGCTGACTATCCGACCGGACCCCACGACCAGCCCCAGAGCATGTGTCCCGCCTTCGGCTCCCTGCGCGTCGGGCTCCGGATGAGGCGGACGGCGACCGTCCTGTCCGGCTCCGCCTGCTGCGTCTACGGCCTCACCTTCACATCCCACTTCTACGGCGCTCGTCGAACGGTGGGCTACGTGCCCTTCGATTCCGAGACCCTCGTTACCGGCAAGCTCTTCGAGGACATTCGCGAGGCGGTGCATGCCCTCGCGGATCCCGAGAAGTACGACGCAGTCGTCGTGACCAACCTCTGCGTGCCGACGGCCTCGGGGGTGCCCCTGCGTCTGCTGCCGAAGGAGATCAACGGCGTTCGCATCATCGGCATCGACGTGCCCGGATTCGGCGTACCGACGCATGCGGAGGCGAAGGACGTCCTCGCCGGCGCGATGTTGAAATTCGCCCGGAACGAGGCCGAGGTCGGGCCGGTCCAGGCGCCGCGGGGCGGGCGGAGTGAACGGCCTGCCGTCGCGCTCGTCGGAGAGATGTTCCCGGCGGATCCGGTCGGGATCGGCGCACTGCTCGAGCCGCTCGGGCTGTCGGCGGGACCCGTCGTGCCGACCCGGGAGTGGCGGGAGCTCTACGCGGCCCTCGACTGCGCGGCGGTGGCCGCGATCCATCCTTTCTATACCGCGGTGCATCGGGAGTTCGAGGCGGCAGGCCGGCCGATCATCGGGTCCGCGCCTGTCGGCTACGAGGGCACGGCCGCCTGGCTCGACGCGATCGGCGAGGTCTGCGGCGTGTCGGCCGATCGGCTGGCATCGGCGAAGAACACCTTCCTGCCCGCCATCCGCGCCGCATTGATCGCCACGCCGATCCGCGGACGGATCACGCTTTCGGGCTACGAGGGCTCCGAGCTGATCGTGGCGAGGCTGCTCGCGGAGAGCGGTGCGGACGTGCGTTATGTCGGAACGGCGCTGCCGCGAACGCAGTGGTCGGATCCCGATCGGGAGTGGCTCGAGTCGAAAGGGATCCGGATCCAGTACCGGGCCTCGCTCGAGCACGATGTGGCGGCCATGCACGAGTTCGAGCCCGATCTCGTGATCGGGACGACCCCGGTCGTCCAGAAGGCCAAGGAACTCGCGACCCCGGCCCTCTACTTCACGAACCTGATCTCGGCGCGTCCGCTGATGGGGGTCGCGGGTGCAGGCTCGCTGGCGCAGGTGATCGGAGCGGCGCTCGCGGGCAAGTCGCGCTTCGACGAGATGAGGATGTTCTTCGAGGGCGTCGGAGCGGGCGACTCCGCAGGCGTCTGGAACGACCTGCCCGAGGAGCACGGCGGGTTCCGTGAGCGTCAGGCGAAGAAGCGGGCTCGGGCGCAAAAGACCAAGGACGTCGAGGAGGGGATCGGATGCTGATCCTCGACCACGATCGCGCCGGCGGCTACTGGGGCTCGGTCTACGTGTTCAGCGCGATCAAGGGCCTGCAGGTCATCATCGACGGGCCCGTCGGCTGCGAGAACCTGCCCGTGACCTCCGTTCTCCACTACACGGACGGGCTGCCGCCTCACGAGCTGCCGATCGTCGTCACGGGTCTCGCCGAGGAGGAGCTCGGGCAGCACGGCACCGAGGGTGCAATGCGTCGTGCCCACGAGACCCTCGATCCCGATCTTCCGAGTGTCGTCGTCACGGGCTCGATCGCCGAAATGATCGGCGGCGGCGTGACGCCCGAGGGCACCTCGATCCAGCGATTCCTTCCGCGCACGATCGACGAGGATCAGTGGCAGAGCGCCGACCGGGCGATGTACTGGCTCTGGACGCAGTTCGGCCCCAAGCGCGTGCCGAAGCGCAAGGCCCGCAAGCCCGGCGAGAAGCCGCGAGTCAACATCATCGGTCCGGCCTACGGATACTTCAACCAGGCCTCCGACCTCGCCGAGATCCGGCGCCTCGTGGAGGGCATCGGCGCGGACATCAATCTCGTCTTTCCGCTGGGCAGCCATCTAGAGGACATCCCCCGCCTCGCCCAGGCCGACGTCAACGTCTGCCTCTATCGCGAGTATGGACGTCTGCTCTGCGAGTCGCTCGATCGCCCCTATCTCCAGGCGCCGATCGGTCTCCACAGCACGACCCGCTTCCTGCGCAAGCTCGGTGAGCTGCTCGAGATCGACCCGGAGCCCTTCATCGAGCGCGAGAAGCACACGACGATCAAGCCGCTCTGGGATCTCTGGCGCTCTGTGACCCAGGACTTCTTCGGGACCGCAAGCTTCGGGATCGTCGCGAACGAGACATATGCGCGTGGGGTGCGGAGCTTCCTCGAGGACGAGATGGGACTTCCGTGCAGCTTCTCCTTCGCGAGACGGCCGGGTGTCAAGCCGGACAATGCGGCGGTTCGGGATGCGGTGCAGGAGAAGACACCGCTGATCCTGTTCGGGAGCTACAACGAGCGCATGTACCTCGCCGAGATCGGCGCGAAGGCGATCTACATTCCGGCCTCGTTCCCGGGCGCGATCATCCGACGCCATACAGGTACGCCCTTCATGGGTTACGCCGGCGCCACCTATCTCGTCCAGGAATGCTGCAATGCGCTCTTCGACGCGCTCTTCCACGTCCTTCCCCTCGGCAACGAGCTCGATGCGGCCGTCGAGGCGACGCCCGCTCGCGTGCAGTCTGCGCTTCCCTGGGACGAAGACGCGAGAGCGCTCTTCGACCGACGAGTGGAGCGTCATCCCGTGCTGACCCGGATCTCGGCCGCCAAGCGTCTTCGCGACGCGGCGGAGCGGGCAGCGCGACAGGCTGGAGACACCCGGGTGACGTCTTCGCACGTGGCGCAGTCCGAAGCCGGCGCCGTGCAGGGGGCAGCCGCATGACGGCCATCATCACGAGTCCGGGGCAGAAGAAGATCGAGTGTGCAGGCGCGAATGCCGTGTCGAGTTCTGGCGCGGGTTTCACGGGCCGCGCAGGGAGGATTGGAGCGATGTCGAGATTTCCGGACGCCGATAGGCGACAGCTGCAACGGATGATCCAGATCAGCTTCATCGCGCTGCTCTTGCCCGCACTGATCGCGAGACTGACCGGCTGGCGATGGCGTCCCTGGCCTCCCGGTCCGGAGGGGTACAGCTCGATCATCGCCGAAGCCAGGGCGGCCGCGGATACCTACATCCCTCTGGGATTCATCGAGTGGTGATTCATCGAGTGGCGACGAACATGCGATTTACGTTCCGACACCGTCGGGCGTAGAGCTGGCCGAGGCCCTTCGGGCCGGAGCTCCCTGCCACGTGGGTCATCGTGGTAACGGCCGAGAGGCCAATAGGGCCGCAGGGCCCGTTCGGAGGTGTTCTCATGTCCAATGCAGAGCCCAGGGGAGGGAGTCAAGGAGGCTCTCTCTCGGGGCTGACCGAAAGCGAAGCTCAGGAGTTCCACAAGATCTTCATCACGAGCTTCGTGATCTTCACGGCGATCGCGATCGTCGCGCATTTCCTCGTCTGGCAGTGGCGCCCGTGGCTGCCCGGACCCGAGGGATACTCGGCCGTGATCCTCGAAGCCCCGAAGTACGCGGCTACCCAGATCATCTCTTTCCTGTCGTAGGAGGACAGACCATGTGGCGAATCTGGCTTCTCTTCGATCCGAGAAGGACTCTGGTAGCCCTGTTCACGTTCCTGTTCACGTTGGCAATCGTGATCCATTTCATTCTGCTGAGCACCGACCGCTTCAACTGGCTGGATGGCCCGAGCGGCGCGTCGAATGCGAATCAGATGTCATCGTTGCCCAGGAACTAGTATCGGGCCTCGGCGGACGGGGTCAGGCAATCGGCTTGACCCCGCCCGCCTCACCGACTTACACCGAAAGCCGACCAGTCCGTCGGCGAGACTGGCACTACTGAAGAGGTCCTGGCCATGGCCATGCTGAGCTACGAGAGGAAGTATCGGATTCGAGGAGGCACGCTCCTGGGAGGGAATCTCTTCGATTTCTGGGTGGGCCCCTTCTACGTGGGCTTCTTCGGGGTGACGTCGATCTTCTTCACGCTCGTGGGGACGCTGCTGATCGTCTGGGGCGCGGCGATCGGTCCGACCTGGAACGTCTGGCAGATCAACATCGCGCCGCCCGATCTCAGCTACGGGCTGGCGCTGGCACCGCTGCAGGAGGGCGGCCTCTGGCAGATCATCACGATCTGCGCGATCGGCGCCTTCGTTTCGTGGGCGCTGAGGCAGGCCGAGATTGCCCGCAAGCTCGGGATGGGACTCCACGTGCCCTTCGCCTACGGCGCGGCGATCGTCGCCTATGTGACCCTGGTCGTCGTCCGGCCGATCCTGCTGGGCGCCTGGGGGCATGGATTCCCCTACGGCATCCTGAGTCATCTCGACTGGGTCTCGAACGTCGGATACCAGTTCCTGCACTTTCACTACAACCCCGCTCACATGATCGCCGTGACCTTCTTCTTCACGACGACGCTCGCGCTCTCGCTGCACGGATCGATGATCCTGTCCGTGGCGAACCCGAAGAAAGGCGAGCCCGTCAAGACGGCGGAGCATGAGGCGACTTTCTTCCGGGACACGATCGGCTACTCGATCGGCGCCCTGGGCATCCACCGGCTCGGCCTCTTCCTGGCGGTCTCGGCGGGTCTCTTCAGCGCACTCTGCATCGTCATCAGTGGCCCCTTCTGGTCTCGGGGCTGGCCCGAATGGTGGGGCTGGTGGCTCAATCTTCCGATCTGGCAATAGGGCAGGGGAAACGAAATGGCTGAATACCAGAATCTCTTCACCCGCGTGCAGGTCCGCGGTCCGGTTCATGAGGCGCTACCGCTTCCGGCCGGGAGCTTCCCGCGCAGCGGAAAGGCGAGTTCCTCCTACCTGCTCGGCCTGATCGGCGAGTTCCAGATCGGACCGTTCTACCTCGGATGGATGGGGATCGCGTCGATCCTCTGCGGCTTCATCGCGATCGAGATCATCGGGCTGAACATGTGGGCCTCGGTCGACTGGAGCCCGATCGAGTTCATCCGACAGCTGCCGTGGCTCGCCCTCGAGCCTCCCCCGCCTTCATACGGGCTGAGCATCCCGCCCCTCAACGAGGGAGGATGGTGGCTGATGGCGGGATTCTTCCTGACGGCCGCGATCCTGCTCTGGTGGGGGCGGATGTACCAGCGCGCCCGCGCGCTCGGGCTCGGCACACACGTCGCCTGGGCCTTCGCCGCGGCGATCTGGCTCTACCTCGTGCTCGGCTTCATCCGGCCCATCCTGATGGGTAGCTGGGGCGAGGCCGTGCCCTTCGGGATCTTCCCGCATCTGGATTGGACGGCTGCCTTCTCGATCCGCTACGGCAACCTCTTCTACAACCCCTTCCACATGCTCTCGATCGTCTTCCTCTACGGCTCGACGCTTCTCTTCGCCATGCACGGCGCTACGATCCTGGCAGTCAGTCGCTTCGGGGGTGATCGGGAGCTCGAGCAGGTCACCAATCGGGGCACGGCGGCCGAGCGGGCGACGCTCTTCTGGCGCTGGACGATGGGCTTCGGCGCCTCGATGGAGTCCATTCATCGCTGGGCCTGGTGGTTCGCCGTGCTCTGCCCGTTGACGGGAGGGATTGGCATCCTGCTCACGGGCACCGTCGTCGACAATTGGTTTCTCTGGGGGGTGAAGCACGGACTGGCACCTGCCTATCCACAGATGTTCCCGCCGGTCGTGGACCCGGCTCTCTCATCGGGTGTGATGCCATGAAGCGCAGCAGGAAGACCAGCATGAAAGAAGCCCTCGTCGTCGTCGCCGGAGCGTGTCTCGCCCTGCTGGTTGCTTGCGAGCGGCCTCCGATGGAGACCGAGCAGCAAGGCTATCGCGGCGTCGGCATGGAGTCGGTGAAGAATTCCCGTCTCGTGGGTCCCGTCGCGGCGGCCAACCGGGTCCCGGATCCGATGCCGCCGGCCCAGCCCGGCACGCCGCCCGCGTCGGAGATCTTCCAGAATCTCGAGGTGCTCGGGCATCTCGAGTCGGGGGAGTTCACCCGGGTCATGGCGGCGATCACGTCCTGGGTGTCTCCGCAGCAGGGCTGCAACTACTGCCATGCGGGCGGTAACTTCGCGGAAGAAGGTCCCTACACCAAGCACGTCGCGCGTCGCATGATCGAGATGACCCTCGAGATCAACCGCGACTGGAAGGAGCACGTCGGATCGACGGGCGTCACCTGCTACACGTGTCATCGCGGCATGCCGGTGCCCGCCAACTACTGGCATGCGCCGGCCGACGGCGGGAGCAGTACAGGCATCGTCGGAAACAAGGCGGGTCAGAACGCGCCGTCGGGACAGGTGGGCCTCGCGTCTCTCCCCTCCGACCCGTTCACTCCCTACCTGCTCGGTCCGCTCAACTCGCGTGTCCAGTCCTCGGAAGCCCTGCCCGCCTCGAATCGACACTCGATCAAGGAGACCGAGTGGACCTACGGATTCATGATGCACATCTCGACCTCACTCGGCGTGAACTGCACCTACTGCCACAACAGTCGGGCCTTCAGCCCCTGGGAAGCCAGCTCGCCGCCTCGGGTCACGGCCTGGCAGGGCATCCAGATGGCCCGGCACCTCAACCAGAGCTACATGGAGCCGCTGACCGACGTCTTTCCGGATCATCGCAAGGGTCCGGAGGGCGACGTCTTCAAGGTGAACTGCGCGACCTGTCATCAGGGCGTGGCGAAGCCGTTGATGGGCGTCAGCATGCTGCAGGACTATCCGGAGCTGGCGAGCCAGAGCCAGCCGGTCACCGTGTCCGAGATCCTGGCGCGGGTGGAGACCGAGCGGCCCACGGCGGACGGTCTGGCGAATGGTCCGGCGGGCGGACTCGACTGAGGACGCGGCGTCGGAGGCTGCTCCGGGCGTCTGCGGCTCAGCGCTCAGGCGCGGGCACCGTCTCCGGATGCTCGGAAGAGCCGTTGCCCTGCTCCCGCGACCGCAGCCCCCAACTCCACAAGGAGGCCGCGGGCAGGGGTACGACCAGCAGCCAATGCTCCAGTACGCCCAGCGCCGTCAGCGTGAGGACGAAGGCCAGCCCCGTCGTCTCGGCCACGCTCTCCTGCGGAGCGAAGGCCGCGCGGGCCACGAGCACGGTGATCGTGGTCGAGACGGTGACCGAGAGTGGGAAGAGCAGGTTCATCGGCTCGTTCCGGAAGAAACTGCGGAGATAGGCGAGATCCTCCGGCAGGAACTCCTCCGTCAGGTTCGGGACGCCGAGGTAGATGTTCAGCTTCGTGCTCAACCGCATTGCCCAGAGTACGAGAAAGGTCCAGGCTCCCACCTGGTTTGGACCGCCCCAGGTCAGGGCGAGGACGACGGCGCCGGATAGGAGCAGCGCCAGCTCGTGATGCAGGATCGCTTGGATGGCGTGCCCGAAATGACGCCATCCGCTGCAGTCCGGAGGGCAGGGCGAGCGCCGGGATCCCGTCGCATAGCCCATCAGGAAGGCCATCTCGTTCCAGCCCCAGACGACCAGACTGCAGGTGAAGGCGACGTAGGCGCCCGCGACGCTGGTGTCGAGGCTGCTGGCCGCGAGGCCCCGGAGTGCGACGGCGAGCAGCACGCTGGCGCCGAGCAGGCTCCAGCGGAAGGTCCGGCGCGGGAGCCCGTCGAGATAGAGAATGGCTCCCGTGCTGAACCACCACAGGAAGAGCGTATAGACCGCCGGAAGGGCGAGCGCGGAGAGCGAAGGATCGAAGGACACTCAGGCCAATATACACCGGACCGGAGTCATTGGTCGTGTTCATCGGCCGTCTTCATCGGCCGCCTCCAGGGGTCGCGTTCATCGGCCTTGCTGATGGGCCGCGCGGGCGCGCTGATGGGGCGCGTCGAGGTCGAGATCGGGGCCGACCGGAACGATGCCGGTCGGATTGATCGTCTCGTGGCTCTGGTAGTAGTGACGCTTGATGTGCTCGAGGTTCACCGTGCTGGCGATACCGGGGATCTGGTAGAGCTCGCGCAGATAGCCGGAGAGATTCGGATAATCGGCGATCCGTCGCCGATTGCATTTGAAGTGGCCGACGTAGACCGGGTCGAAGCGCACGAGCGTCGTGAAGAGCCTCCAATCCGCCTCCGTGAGGCGGTCGCCGACGAGATATCGCTGGCGGGAGAGGCGCTCGTCCAGTACGTCGAGGGCCTCGAAGAGCTCCCCGAACGCCTCCTCGTAGGCTTTCTGGGTGGTGGCGAAGCCGCAGCGGTAGACGCCGTTGTTCACCTTCGGATAGACGAAGGCGTTGATCTCGTCGATCGCCTCGCGGAGGTCGGCGGGATACAGATCGATCGACGCATCCCCGATGGCGTCGAACTCCGAGTTGAGCATCCGGATGATCTCGGCAGACTCGTTGTTCACGATCGTCGCGTGCTCGCGGTCCCAGAGGACCGGGACGGTCACGCGTCCCGTGTACTGCGGATCGGCGGCGGTATAGACCTCGTGCAGGAAGTGCGCCCCGTGGATCGGGTCGGGCAGGCAGCCGGCGGTGTCGTCGGGGTTCTCGAAGCTCCAGCCGTTCGAGCCCATGTACGGATGCACGACCGAGATCGAGATCGCGTCCTCGAGCGCCTTCAGGGCGCGGAAGATCAGCGCCCGATGGGCCCAGGGACAGGCGAGGGAGACGTAGAGGTGGTAGCGGCCCGCCTCCGGCGCGAACCGCGTCGAGCCGTCCGCCCGGACCTGGTCGCGGAAGGCGCTGTCCTTGCGCACGAAGCGTCCCCCCGTCGACTCCGTGTCGTACCACTCCTCGGACCACTTCCCATCGATCAGCTTGCCCATCGATCCTCCTCCCCTTCGAGTGTATCTCCCGATCGGAGTGGCGACGGGCAGGAGGCTCGCGGACCGCGCATCGAGCCGAAGGGGTCGAGGGGGACCCGAATCAGTCCCGGGTCGACACGGAGCCGAGGTCGCCGGCCTTCTTCGCGGCTTCGCCCGCGCGCTTCGCCGCCCGCTCGTCCCGACGCGCCGGATCGAAGATCCAGGCGACGGCGACGCCGAGCAGGTAGAGGAAGATCATCGGGACGGCCAGGAAGAGCTGGCTCACGACGTCCGGCGGCGTGAGCATGGCACCCAGGACGAAGACGGCGAGCACCGCGTAGGGCGTGCCCTTGAAGAGCTGCTTCGCCGAGACGAGGCCGGTGATCGAGAGGAAGAAGACGAAGAGCGGAAGCTCGAAGGCGATGCCGAAGGCGAGAAAGAGGCGGGTCGTCAGGCTGAAGACCTCCTTCATCGTCCAGGCGGAGATCACCCACTCGTTGCTCCAGCCGCTGAAGAACTCGAAGACGATCGGGAACACCATCGAGTAGCCGAAGACGGCGCCCCCCACGAAGAGCAGCGTCGAGAAGAACACGAAGGGGACGATGGCCCGGCGTTCGTTGGCGTAGAGACCGGGGGCGACGAAGGCCCAGAGCTGCCAGAAGCTGACGGGCAGCGTGAGGACGAAGCCGGCCAGCAGGGCGCATTTGATGTAGGTGAAGAAGATCTCGGTCGGGGCGATCGCCTGGAGCTGGCTGCCCTGGGCCGACAGCGCCCGGGTCGCGGGGGCGAGCAGGAAGCCGAAGATCTGCTCTGCGAAATGGAAGGAGGCGATCGCCCCGATCGAGATCGCGCCGAGCATCCAGAACAGACGCTTGCGGAGCTCGGCCAGATGCTCGGTGATGGGAAGGGCCTGGTCATCCACGCTCGGAACCCGATGGGCCGATGCGCCGGGGCCCGTCCGCGCGCCGTGGACCCTCGTCGTAGGCCGACTTTTCGCCGCGCGACTCGTGAGGGACGGATCCGTCGTTGGCCGACTCTGCGCCGGCCGGCCGGTCGGGGGCCCCATCGGAGGCCCCGTCGGAGGTGTCGTCGGCTGTGTCGGGCAGGTCGTGATGCTCGTGGTCGTTGCCGAGGGGGAGCTCGCCGGGATGGCGCGCCGAGCTTGGCGAGGCGGCCGCGGGGTCGCTCTCGGAGGACGGCTTCGGCTCCTCCGCGCCGGTCGGAGTGCCGGTCGGAGTGCCGGTCGCCATCGCGTCCTCGGTGGCGTCGTCGGTGGTGCCGTCGGTCGCGAGATCGTCGCCGGCCTGGGCCGGACGGTCGGGCGGCGAGACCGGCTTGTGGATGCGGCCGGCCTGATCGAGGCCTCGGCGGAGATCGCTCTGGAGGTCGTCGAGCGCCAGGCTCTGGCGTAGCTCGTGGCTGGCGCGTCGGAACTCGCCCATCCCGCGGCCGAGCAGGCGGGCGAGCTCGGGCAGCCGCTTCGGTCCGAAGACGAGGAGCGCCACGACCAGGATGATTCCGAGCTCGGTGACCCCGATGCCGAACATGCACCGTGAGGCTAGCAGGTCGCGAGGTGGCGCTGCTCGCGCACGGATTCAGCGGGAGCCGAAGGACGGGGCTCGCCGCCTGCGCGATGCGCTCGGAGACGCTGTCGTGCGCACCCGCATCATCGGCTGCTCGCCCTGTTCCCGCAACATCGAGACGCCGGCCCGGGCCCGTCCGGTTGCGGCCGGCTCGCACCAGATCACTCGCGCGAGTCCGTCGAGCCCGACGCCGCCATCGATGTCGCGGACGATCAGCTGCAGCAGCTCTCCGGGCTCGAGGGTCTCCGGCAGGTCGAGTCCAAAGCCCGACCTGGAGCGATCCTGGGTGTAGGCGATGCGCCGGGTCTCGCCCGCTCGCCGTCTCGGGTAGCGGCTGTACTCGACGACCTGGACCACGCTGTCCCGAGGCTCCAGGCGGGGCGAGGCCTGCTGCGGGCTGGGACCGGCGCGCTCGTTCATGCCACGCCCCGCCGCAGGCTCTCGAAGTCGCCCAGGGACTCCGCGTCTCCGGTCGGGTGCGCGCCCACCTCGTCGACGGGGGCGATGGCCCCGCTCTCGATCAGGCTGCAGAAGGGCGAGACCAGTCCCGGATCGAACTGGGTCCCGGCTCCGTCGCGCAGCTCCGCCAGGATCTCCTCGCGGCTGTGCGCGGGTCGATCCGGGCGCTCGCAGGCCATGGCGTCGCAGGCGTCTGCCAGGGCGATGATGCGGGAGGCGAGGGGAATGTCTTCGCCGCGGAGTCCGTCGGGATAGCCCGTGCCGTCGTAGCGCTCGTGGTGGTGGCGGACGATCCGGGCGATGGGAGTGCTGGTGCCGAGCGGGCGCAGCAGGCGCTCGCCGATCTCGGGATGGGCCCGGAGCGACTCGATGTCCTCGGGCTCGGGGATCGACTCCCGTGTGAGAAGCTCGCTCGTGGCACCGACCTTCCCGATGTCGTGCAGAAAGGCGGCGATCCGGACGTGCTCGCGCTCCTCTCGCGCCAGGCAGAGACGATCTGCCAGCAGGCCCGCCAGGAAGGCGACCCGCCGCGCATGCCCGCGCATGAAGCGATCCCGACTCTCGATCGTCTCGGCCAGGATCTCGAGAAACTCGGTGGCCGAGGGCTGTGCGACCCGACGATCGCCGGCGACGGAGAGCACGATCGGCTCGGCCAGGATCGAGCGCAGGCGCTCCCGGGCGATGGGGCTCGCGTCGAGCTCCTCGAGCACCACATCGGTCTCGCGCGAGCGTCCGAGCACATGACCGATGCGTTCGAGAAAGGAGACCATCCGCAGCCGACTCTCCCGACGCGCCAGGGCCCGCTCGACCGAGGCCGTCACCTGGACGACGTCGAAAGGCTTGGTCAGGTAGTCGAAGACGCCGTGTCGGATGCCCTCGACCGCGGTCTCGATCGACCGACAGCCGGTGATCACGATGATCTCGATCTGGGGCAGCTCGCTGCGGATCGTCCGCATCAGCTCGTCGCCCTTCATGCCGGGCATTTTCAGATCGATCGTGACCAGGTCGATCGACTCGGTGCGCAGCAGCTCGAGGGCCTCGGCGCCGCCGGCGGCCGTGAAGACTTCGTAGGGATCCGACAGGATCATGCGCAGCGACTCGCGGGGCCCCCGCTCGTCATCCACGATCAGGATCCGGGCGGCCGGTGTGGTCCGGGCGGCGGGCCCCGTCGGGTCGGGTTCAGGCTCGAGGGTCTGGGCTCGTGTCGGCATGGCCCGGTAGAGAGCAAATCGGATGCCAGCTCGGAGCTCGTTTTCAAAAGCTCCACAAAGCATTGATTTCGCTTTTGAATTTTCGGATCCGTAAAAATGCGATCAAGGTCGCATGAATCGGCAGCTCTCGACGGATCTGTCCGGCCCGCGCCGATCGAGCGCCAAGCTCCCGATTTCAATTCGAAAAAGCCTTCGTACGGTCCCGAACACCGCGCGATCGGAAGCGTACCGTCTCGAACCGACTCGAACGGGCAGGGGAAGGCCTCCGCCCCCGCGCCGGGGCATCTCAGTCGGTAGAACCATCGGGGGGCTCGATGCCGAGCTTGTCGATCTTCAGCTTCAGCACCCGGCGGGTGATGCCGAGCGCGCTCGCGGTCCTCGTCTGGTTCCAGTGGTGGCTCTCGAGGGCTTCGCGCAGGATCTCGGTCTCGAAGCGGGTGACCGTCTCCTCGAAGCCGTGCTCCCCCCGTCGCCACTGCTCCCGCAATCGCTCCGCCTGCCCGGTGCGTCCGACGGAGATCGGCAGGTCTTCGGGCTCGATCGCGTCGCCGTCGGAGAGCGCGAGGCCGTGCTCGATCGCGTTCTGCAGCTCGCGGACGTTGCCCGGCCAGCCGTAACCCTCGAGTGCGGCGAGGGCCGTGGGGGTGAGGCGCTTGGTCGTCGCGGCCCGCGCCACGAAGGTCTCGGCCAGCAGGCGGATGTCCTCGCGCCGCTCCCGCAGCGGGGGCAGCTGGACCGGCACCACGTTCACGCGGTAGTAGAGATCCTCGCGGAACTGGCCCTTCGCCACCTCCTGGGCGAGATCGCGGTTGGTCGCCGCCACGATCCGCACGTCGACGGAGAGCGTCTGGCTCGAGCCCACCCGCTCGAAGCTGCGCTCCTGCAGCGCCCGCAGCAGCTTCACCTGGACGGCGGGATCGAGCTCCCCGATCTCGTCCAGGAAGAGCGTGCCCCGGTTCGCGGACTCGATCCGACCGATGCGCCGCTCGAGCGCTCCCGTGAAGGCCCCCTTCTCGTGGCCGAAGAGCTCGCTCTCGATCA
>CAYWGW010000107.1:0-13812 GCA_964457385.1 uncultured Spirochaetaceae bacterium | reverse complement strand
AGATATGAGCGAGCCGTGGACGTGGAATGGCAGGCTGCGCCTGCACGGTCGCGGGCTCGATCCAGGGCCGCTCGGTCGCGACTGGCTCCCGGCCGACACCGCGGCGGACGAAGGCGAGATCGATCTCGAAGCCTCGCTGGCGGAGGGCACGCTCGAACTGCGGGAGGCCTCGCTGCGGCTGGCAGGACTCAGCCTCGAAGCCCGGGGTCGTGGCTCGCCCGAGCAGATCGAGCAGCTCGATCTGCGATTCGAGGTCCTGGACATCGAGCCCTGGTTGCAGGGTCTGCCCCCGGATGCGCTGCCCTTCGAGCCCTCCTTCTCCGGCGGTCTCGAGGGAGAGGCGCAGCTCGAGGGGCCGACGCGCTCGCTGCGGGGACGAGTCCGGGTGCATTCCGAGAGCCTCGCGTGGGCGGGCCAGGCGCTCGGCCCCGTGAAGTCGTCCGTCGTGCGCCAGGAAGGCGCACCGCTCGAGGCGACCCTTCTCTGGGGATCCAAGGGCGATCCGGCGCTCCAGGCCAGCGCCCGGATCGATCCGAGCGAGGAGCGGATCGACTTCAGACTGTCGGGCAGAGCGAAACCCTTCATGGCGTTCGTCCCGGGCTCGCTGTCGTTGGTGGCGGACGTGGGGATCGAAGGTCATGTCGAGCGCACGCCGCAGGGTCTCGCCCATAAGCTCATGCTTCGGTCGGCGGAGACGGTCGTCGACGACCGATCGTTAGGCCAAATCGTGCTCGTCACCCACGGCGAATCGACGCGTCGCCTGGAGTTCTCGACGCTCGAAATCGACGGCTCGCTCGGGGAGCTGACCCTGCGCGAGGCGACCACGCTCGAGCTGAAGGAGGACGGCGCCTGGCAGCTCCGGCCGGCCGCCTTCACGCTGGCCCTCGAATCCTCCGCGGAGCTCGACGCCGCGGGCGACGCCGCGGGCGACGCCGGGGACGAAGCCGCGGGCGAAGCCGGGGGCAAGGTCGCGGTCGACGCCGAGTCGAGGACCGCCGAGTTGCGGGTCGAGGCGGCAGGCCGCCTAACGGAGCTCGACGGGCTCGAGCTCCGGTTCGACGCGTTTCCGATGGCCCTCGTCCACCGGTTCCGTCCCGAATCCGTACCGGCCCTGGCTGGGCGCCTCACGGGCCGGGCGAGCTGGCATCGCCAGCGCCGTCCGGGCTGGACGGCCGGGGAGCTGACCTGGATGGATCCGAAGCTGGGTGAGATCGAGGTCGATCGTCTCACCGGCCGCTGGAGCTCCGCCCGTGCCGAGGCGATCGAGATCGCCCTGCAGACGCAGGTTGCGGAGCTGTCGCCGCTGCTGCTGGAGGGCCGGATCGAGACACCCGAGCCCCAGGCGGGGCTCGCCGAGCTGCTGGCATCCCGGCGGCTGTCGCTGCGAGCCGTGCTGGAGGATTGGGATCTCGCGGCGCTGCAGCCCTTCGCGCCGCGCTGGATGCGGCGGATCGCCGGACGCGCGAACGGCACGCTGCGACTCGATCGCGACGACTCGGGACTGCGGCTGGGCGGCGAGGCCCGGCTGGTCGAGGGGGGCGTGACGGTGCCCCTCCTGCGTCAGCGCTTTGCCCCGATCGAGGGCCGCTTGTCCTTCGATGACCGCAGGCTTCGGATCGAGTCGCTTCGCGTGGGCGGCGCGGAAGAGCATGCGTCGCTGATCGGATCGGTCCGTTTCCCCGAAGAGGGCTCACCGGAGATCGAGGGCACCCTCGTCCTGGAGCGTTTCCCGCTATCCCGTTCCCGGGTGGCCTCGATGGATGTGTTGGGCGACGTGCGGCTCGCTGGGACGGTCGCGCGCCCGGTCGTGCGCGGCGAGGTCGCGGTCGCGGAAGCGAGAATCGGCGTGCCGGCGGCCGATGATCCGATCCTGAAGGAGATCCGAGTGGCCACGGGATCGACCAGCGGCGGGCTGACCGAGGCGGCGCCCGGCGAGCGCGAGCCCTTCGACGGGGCCGACGTCGACGTGACGTTCCGGGTGCCCGGGTCGACGCGGGTCCGCGGGCAGGGTGCGAACCTCTTCGTCGAGGGCGACGCGCGGGTCGTGAAGCTTCCAGGGGAGCCCGTCCGGATCCGCGGCGAGGCCCGCGTCGTGAATGGGACCTACACCTTCCAGGGTAGGCGGTTCCGGGTACAGCGGGGGCGGGTCCTGCTGACCGGAGATCAGCGGCTCGATCCGGTCCTGGACATCGAGGCGCGCCTGCCGGTGGCGGAGATCGTGGCGATCGTCGAGATCTCCGGCCGGCTCTCGTCCCCCGTCGTCCGGCTCCGCTCGGAGCCCCCGCGATCGGACCAGGACGTGCTCGCCTATCTGCTCTTCGGTCGTCCTGCGGACGAGGTGGGTGCCGCGGGGGGCACCCGCTTCGAGGCCGCGGCCGCCCGGCTGGTGGCGGGGGTCGCAGAGCGGGAGCTGCGCGAGGTGCTCGGCGACGCCATGCCGGTCGATTCGATCGAGATCGGCGCCGACGAAGAAGGCAATACGAGCGAGCTGGGATTCGGGAAGTACCTGAGCCGGAATCTCTACTTCCGCTACGTCCGCGTGCTGGGCGACGAGCCCGCGGATCGGGTGGGCGCCGAGTACCGCCTGAACGAAAACTTCAGTATCGGCAGCAGCGTCTCGACCACCGGCGAAGCGGGCCTCGACCTGATCCTGCGCCACGACTTCTGATTCGTTCGCGCAATCGCAGCGGCTGTCGAGAGAGTCGCGCGTAATGCGATCAGCACTGCGCGCCGGTGAGGCCATCGTCATCGTCGAGATGCGCGACCTGCCGCCTACCTCCGATCTCGTCGGTCGATAGCCGGGGGCGAGGAGGGTCGGGTCGCTCACCCGTAGCCCTTCGAGGAACGGCAGATCGCCGATTCAGGCGGCGGGCGTGGCCCGATCGATGATGGCCGCACAATCGATCCCGGGCGGAAGCTCGCCGTAGAGGCCGCCTCGGCCCTCGGGATCGAGGCGCGACGCGCAGAAGGCCTCGGTCACGGCGGCGCCGCCGAAGCGGACGAGCAGGGATCCCTGGAGTGCCAGCGCCATGCGCTCCACCAGCTGACGGGCGCGGTACTCGAGCGCCTCGGGATTGCGGAGATCCTGCTCCAACGCGTCGGCGAAACGGTCGAGTCGCGGGTCGGCGCCTCTCCCCCGCCCGATCTCGGCGCGCAGGGCCTCGACGGTGGTGGCGTCCCGGCGCATTGCGCGCAGCACGTCGAGACACTGCACGTTGCCGCTGCCCTCCCAGATCGCGTTGATCGGGGACTCCCGGAAGAGCCGGGGCATGATGCACTCCTCCATCACGCCGCTGCCCCCGATGCACTCCATCGCCTCGTAGGCGTGGCCGGGCGTGCGCTTGCAGATCCAGTACTTCCCGATCGCCGTGCCGATCCGGACCAACGCGTCCTCCTCGGGGTCGTCCCGTCGATCGAGGGCGCCGGCGATCCGCATCGAGAGGACCAGCGCCGCCTCGTGCTCGACGGCGAGGTCCGCCAGCACGTTCTGCATCAACGGCTGGTCGACGAGCCGCTTGCCGAAGGCGCTGCGATGGGCGCAGTGGTGAAGAACCTGGGCGACGGCCTGTCGCATTCCGGCGGCCGAGCCCACCATGCAATCGAAACGCGTCATCGCCACCATGTCGATGATCGTCCGGACGCCGCGTCCCTCTTCGCCCACCATCCAGGCCCAGGCGCCGCGCAGCTCGGTCTCGCTCGAGGCGTTCGAGACGTTGCCCATCTTGTCTTTCAATCGCTGGATCTGGAGCGGGTTCTTCGTGCCGTCGGGGCGCCAACGCGGCAGCAGGAAGCAGGACAGGCCGCCCGGCGCCTGCGCCAGCACCAGGAAGGCGTCGCACATCGGGGCCGAGACGAAGTACTTATGGCCGACGAGCTCGTAGAGGCGACCCGGGCCGGGCTCGCCCGTCGGAATCGCCCGGGTCGAGTTGCTGCGGACGTCGGATCCGCCCTGCTTCTCCGTCATGGCCATGCCGACCGTGAGGCCGGGCTTGTCATCGGCGGGGACGTTGCGGGGATCGTAGACGCGCGCCTGGATCCTCGGCCCCCAGGCCTCGAAGATCTCCGGCTGACGGCGGAGGGCGGGAATGGCGGCGGAGGTCATCGTGATCGGGCAGCCGTGACCTGCCTCGACCTGGCTCTGGAGGTAGAACTTCGCCGCGCGGGCCACCTGGGCGCCGGGCCCCGGATCCGTCCAATGGGCCGAGTGCAGTCCGTTCTCGATCGCGACCCGCATCAGCTGATGATAGGCGGGATGGAAGCGGACCTCGTCGATGCGGATTCCGTGGCGGTCGTGAGTGTGGAGGCGCGGCCGGTTCTCGTTCGCCGCGAAGCCGAGCTCGATCATCTCGGCCGAGCCGGTGAGTTCGCCGAAGGCGACGAGGTCGTCCTCGGCCCAGCTCGCGCCCTCTCTCGCGATCGCCTCGCAGAGCGCGCGGTCGGAGGTGAAGAGATTGCGATCCGCGAGGGGCGGCGGCACGTTCTCCACCTCGTGGGTCTGCGCCCAGAAACGATCGTATCCCGGCTGCGAAGCCATCTCCGGATCAGGAACGCTCATGCCCCTCCTCCTCGTCTGTGGCTTGAGGGTAGCGCGGGAGGCTCTCGCGTAGTCGGTGGCAGCGGGCCGGGCCGGAGGCCGGCCTGCGTCGGGCCCGGAGGCGTCGTCGGGGTGCGGGGACCGCAGTCTCAGGCCGGGCGCCGGGCGACAGTCGGTCGTGTTGCAGCCGGGACCAGGGATCTCTGCTATCCTTTTTGTCGATTGGTCCTGACGATCGGTTTGCAGCTTTCGGCGTAACCCGCCCTCTTCTGTCTCCCATCGAAATCACCACTCGAGTCTGGATTCGAGTCTGGGCAGATGCTCTCATGAGCGTCGAACGGACATTTATTCGGACATTTATTGCTGGCGCTCTCCCGACCGGATACACCGGAGCAGGGTGTCGGCCCGTCGCAGTCCCGTTTCAGGGGGCGCGACAAGGAATGCAAGTTGAGCAAGAAGCTTTATGTTGGAAACCTTCCCTTTTCTGCCACGGAGGACGAGCTGCGCGGCGTATTCGAGCGCCATGGCAGCGTCGACACGGTCAACGTGATCACGGATCGCGAGACCGGCCGAGCCCGCGGCTTTGCCTTCGTCGAGATGAGCGACGAGAACGCTGCGAACGAAGCGATTCGAGCCCTCGACGACTCCGAGATGGGCGGCCGCAACATCCGGGTCAACGAGGCCCAGGATCGTCAGCGCGGCGGCGGCGGCGGCGGTGGTGGCGGCGGTGGCCGTGGCGGTCGCGACCGCTACTAGGTTTCCGTGACTCCGCGAGGGACGGCTTCTGGCCGTCCCTCG
This sequence comes from uncultured Spirochaetaceae bacterium, assembly GCA_964457385.1. Lineage (GTDB taxonomy): Bacteria > Myxococcota_A > UBA9160 > UBA9160 > UBA4427 > UBA4427. Next base: position 8,480 of record CAYWGW010000107.1, on the reverse strand, counting down.
CGGATGCCGACTCCATCCAACCCCCCCCCAGAGACCATGACGCGCATCCGGATCTTCCTGAGCTTCGACGGTGAACACGACGAGGATCTGCGCGATCTGCTGCACGCCCAGGCCAGGCGGGCCGGCTCGTCCTTCGAGCTCTCGGCCTGCTCCCACGGCACGGACGACGACGCCGCCTGGGAGGGGAGCGCGCGGTCACGGATACGCGCGGTGGACGAGGTCGTCGTGATCTGCGGCGAACACACCGACGAGTCTTCCCGCGTGGCAGCCGAGCTGCGGATCGCCCGGGAAGAGGGCAAGCCCTATCTGCTGCTGTGGGGCCGACGGGACCGGATGTGCACGAAGCCGGCGGGCGCCGATCGCAATGACGCCATGTACCGCTGGACCCGCGACGTGCTCGAGAGCCAGATGGCCATGACGATCCGGAACGCGCAGCCCCTCGTCGTCCCCGATAACTGCAAGCGCCTCGGTAGCTGAGCTCCCGCGACTCGGAGGCGCCCTCGACTCGAGGGATTGCAGGACGCATCCCGCTGGATGCATCTTCGCGTCCCCTGCGCGAAGCTGGCTCCCATGCCTCGGCTGATCACCCTCTTCGTCCTCGTGCCCGCCATCGAGCTGGTGCTGCTGATCGAGATCGGCAGTCGGATCGGAACTCTCAGCACGCTGGCCCTGATCGTCGTGACCGGAGTCGTCGGGGCACAGCTGGCGGGCCGGCAGGGCCTCGACGTCCTGCGACGGATCCAGCGGGAGACGAGCGAGGGCCGCCTGCCGGCGGTCTCCTTGATCGACGGCGCCTTCATCCTGGTCGCGGGCGCGCTGCTCGTGACGCCCGGGATCCTCACCGACGTCGTCGGTCTCCTCTGTCTCGTACCGGCCTTCCGGCGCCGTGTGGGGCGAGCGCTTCGTGTTCGCTTCGAGCAGGCCGTGCGGGAGGGGCGGATCAGGGTGGAGCACGTGCAGACGCAGGCCCGGTGGGAGCCTCGCGAGCCCCGGGAAGAGAAGCTGGTCCAGGACCTGCGGGATCCCGGGGATCCGCCCGGCAGCGGCGAGGCGCCCCGCTCACGTGACGACTGATCGCTCGGGCCCAGAGCCAGGGGCCTCCGATCCCGTCAGGGATTAATCTGAACTTGTGTCATTAAATGATCGCGGTCTATATTTGTTGCATCGACCGTCCTCCCGGCTGTTCCGCCGGCCGGGTTGCCGGGTGGTCGCGGGGCGGCTTCGGAAAAACGGCGAAGTAGAGAGGAGATCGGATGAAGGAGCTTCAGGGTCGAGTGGCCGTGGTGACGGGGGGAGCCAGTGGCATCGGCAAGGCGCTCGCGAAGGCCTTCGTCGGGGAAGGGATGAAGGTCGTGATCGCCGACGTCGAGGCGCCGGCGCTCGAGCGGGCGACGAAGGAGCTCGGCGGCGGCGTCATGGGGGTCGTGACGGACGTCTCCGATCCGGACTCGGTGCAAGCGCTCGCGGATCGTGTCTTCGAGACCCACGGCGCCTGTCATCTGCTCTGCAACAACGCCGGTGTGTCGGTCCCCAATCTCGACCTCTGGGAGACCGAGCCCTCGGACTTCAAATGGGTGTATGGCGTGAACGTCGCCGGCGTCGCCCACGGCGTGCAGGCCTTCGTCCCGCGCATGATCGCGTCGGGTGAGGAGGGCTTCGTGATGAACACCTCCTCGGGTGACGGAGGGATCTCGCCGCTGGCGCAGCAGGTCGTCTACGCCTCCAGCAAGGCCGCGGTCTCGATCATGACCGAGTGCCTGGCGGCCCAGCTGACCGGGCGCGGGACCAATCTGCGTGCGGCGATCTTCTATCCCTCTGGCGGACTCCTGAATACCGGCATCTGGACGACCAAGCGCAATCGCCCCGCTGCCCTCGCGCGCGAGAGAGCCGTCGACTCGAGCCAGGAAACGACCTTCGAGGCGTTCATGGAAGGCGCGAAGAAGGCGGGCTTCGAGATGCCCGTTCAGGATCTCGACGAGCTGGCGCAGTTCGCGCTCGACGGCATCCGAAAGGGCGACTTCGTGATCATGATCGATCGCCAGTCTATGGAGGCGACGTTGAAAGAACGGGCGGCCCGCCTGGCGCGGGGCGAGTGTCCGATCCAGCTCGAGCACATGGGGCTCGGCTGAACGGTCCGGCCGAGGCCGGGGGAGGAGACGGGATGTCCAGGGTGTTGATCATCAGCTCCGACTGTCATGCGGGCGCGCTGCCCGCGACCTACAAGGAGTACATGCCCAGCCAGCATCACGCTGCGGCGGATGCCTGGTGGCTCGCCTATGCCCGCGAGATGGTGTCGCGGGCGGGCACCTTCTTCGATCAGGAAGCGGTCGACGCCTACGCCGACAAGGCGGGGGAAGGCGGCGGCAGGATGAAGGCCTTCTCCGATCCGAACGTCCGGCTCGGGGACGACCAGATCCAGCAGATGCTGATGGACGAGAAGAGTCCCTTCGCCCCCCGGCGCGGCGAGTTCGACGCCTCCGTCCGCGTCCGGGAGCTCGACGACGACGGCGTCGCGGGCGAGATCATCTTCCCGCAGATGGCGCCTTTCGGCGCTGGCCTGATGCAGTACCGATACGAGGTGACGCCAGAGCAGAGCTTCGTCGGCTGCCAGGCCTACAACCGCTGGCTGGCGGATCTCTGCCGGTCGAATCCCGCACGACATGCGGGGGTGGCGCTGATCGACGTCGAGGACATCGACGCCACGGTGAAGGAGATCCGCGCGGCCCGGGAGATGGGGCTCTGGGGCGGGGTGCTGCTGCCGAGCAGCACCGGCCGGCATCCCTTCTACCATCATCCGCGCTACGAGCCGCTCTGGGCGGTCTGCGAGGAGTTGGGTATGCCGCTGCAGTCCCACTCCGGCTGGTCGCCCGACTACGGTGACGTCGAATGCGCCACGGCCATGTACATCAGCGAGGTGGACATGTGGGCGCAGCGGCCGTTCACTGCGCTGCTCTGGTCGGGGGCCTTCGAGCGCCATCCGAACCTGAAGTACGTCTTCACCGAGACCGGGGTCGGTTGGATCCTGGAGAAGCTGCGGGTGCTCGAGTTCAAGGCCGCCAACCCGATGTTCAAGCATTTCACCCGCAATCTCTCCCTCGGCCCCACGGAGTACTTCCAGCGCCAATGCTTCCTGGGCGCGTCGTTCATGCCCGCCCACGAGGGGCGCTTGCGTCATCAGATCGGCGTCGACAAGCTGATGTGGGGCTCCGACTATCCGCATCTCGAGGGCACCTGGCCCAACACCCTGAAAGAGCTGAACGAGACCTTCGGCGACTATCCCGAGGAGGAGATCCGCGCCATCCTCGGGCTGAACGCGGCCGAGGTCTACGGCTTCGACCTGGACGAGCTCCAGCCGATCGCGGACGAGATCGGGCCCACCCTCGACGAGATCCGGGGCGGAGTCTGAGTTGCCGTTGACCGCGTCCAGGCCGAGCCGTCGCGAGCGGCGCCGTCTCGAGATCCGGGAACGGATCGTCGAGACCGCGCTCGAGCTCTTCGAGACCGAGGGCTACGAGTCGACGACCGTGACCCAGATTGCCGGCGAAGCCGACATCGCCTACGGCACCTTTTTCAATCACTTTCCCTCCAAGCTCCACCTGCTGCGCGAGGTCTCGGATCTGGCGCTGCGCGACCTCTTCGAGAACGTGGAGGAGGTGGGGAAGCGACCGGGCAGCTTCGCCGAGCATCTCGTGACCCTCTTCGAGACCTCCTGCGAGCGGGCCGAGGCGAAGGGTCCCCAGGCGCGGGAGCTGATCAGCGCCATGATGGCTCTGGCCTTTCCCGAGACCGCGGGCAACGACGATCGCCGGATCCGGCTCGCCTTCCGCCGCTTCCTCGAAGAAGGGATCGAGTCGGGCGAGCTTCGCGACGACGTGGATCTCGATACGATGACCGAGATCGTGGTGGGGACCTGGTACTCGATGTTCCTGAGCTGGGTCCACTTCGAGGAGTATCCGCTGCTGGAGCGCGCCACGAAGGCGGCGCGCTTCCTGGCGCGGGCGCTGACGCGTCCGGGGCCGGATCGGCGCGAGCCGTCGACGTCGCGTGGTGCGTCGGTCTCGGTGTCGGCGGCGATGCCCGTACCTGAGGAGGATTGAGATGGATCGCTACCTGGTCATATCGTCGGACGGCCATGCGGGACCGCGGCCGGAGGTCTATCGCGAATACCTCGATCCCCGTCATCGGGCGGAGTTCGATGTCCAGCACGCCGCGCGCATGGCCGCGCTGGAGCAGGCGGGCGAGATGCTCGAGATGCGCAAGGAGAGCCAGCGCTGGGCGGAGGGCAAGGAGTACGGGCTCGAGGGCGCCTGGGACAGCGATCGTCGCAACGAGATCCTGGACGGCGACGGCGTCGCCGCCGAGATCCTCTTCGTCGACGGGCTGACCGAGCAGAACTCGCCGCCCTTCGGCGGCGATCTCGGCCTGATGCCGGTGGGCGTCGTGCCGGAGCTGCAGTGGGCGGGCGCGCGGGCGCATAACCGCTGGATCTCGGAGTTCGTCGCCATGTCTCCCGAGCGGCGGGTCGGGCTGGCCCTCGTGACGCCTTTCTGGGGCGTCGAGGAGGCGGTGAAGGAGATCCGTTGGGCCCGGGCGCACGGCCTGGGCGGCATCATGCTCCCGCATCTCTGGATGGGCCAGGACGCCTATCACCATCCGAAGTACGAGCCGATCTGGGCGACCTGCGAAGAACTCGGCATGATCGTCCACTTCCACTCCGGGGCGGCGCCAATGCACGAGTACTTCGGCGCCGCGATCTTCGGCGCGCCCGCCGCGCAGGGCGTCCAGGGCATGGGCGACGCGGGCGGCAGTCCGCCTCCGGAGCTGCCCGGCGCGCTCGGGATCTACGTGACGGAGGTCGCCTGGTGGCTGACGCGACCGCTGGTCTTCATGATCTGGGCGGGTGTGTTCGAGCGTTACCCGAAGCTCAAGGCCGCGGTGACGGAGGGCAGCACGATCTGGGTGCCGGAGCTGCTCGCGCTGATGGATCAGCGCTACGGCGACCACCACTTCTCGGCGAAGCTCGGCACCGGCTATCGCAAGCATCTCACGATGAAGCCCAGCGAGTACTTCCGCCGCAACATCCGCGTCGGCAGCTCGGCGATGTCCCGTCGCGAGGCGGAGATGCGCCATGAGATCGGCCTGCAGACGATCATGTGGGGCACCGACTACCCGCATCCCGAAGGCACCTGGCCGATGACCCGGGAGATGATGGTCGAGGTCTTCCACGGTCTCCCGGAGACGGACATCGAGGCGATGCTCGGCGGCAACGCGGCCGAGTTCTACGGCTTCGACGAGGAGAAGCTGGCGCCGCTGGTCGATCGCATCGGTCCCGAGCGCAGCTGGTTCCGCGACTGAGCAAGGTCGTCTCCGGCCCCTCTGATGCCGGCGCTCGAGGACGCTAGACTGGCGCCCGGTTTCGAAGGGGGGTGAGGTTTGGGTCTTCGTGGAATCGTCCTGCTGGTGGTCGTCCTCGCGACGGTGGCGGCTGGCGTGCTCGCCTGGGCGCGTCTCGAGTCGAGTCCGCCCGGGGTGACGGGCCCCGAGGCGATCCTTCTCGGTCGGGAGGCGGCCGAGGTTCGGATCACGGTGCGCGAAGAGGGGATGGGGCTCAAGCGGATCACGGCGACTCTCGTCGCTCCCTCCGGCGAGAAGACCCTGGTGGACGATGCCATCCGAGGCGACTGGATGGAGGGCAGCCTCGAGCACGAGCGTGAGATCGTCCTGCAGCTCGATTCTGGAAAGCTCGAACTCGAAGAGGGAGAGGCGCTTCTGCGGATCGGCGCCGAGGACTGGTCCTGGCGCGGCAATCGGGGCGAACTCGTGATCCCGGTGGAGATCGACCAGACACCGCCCCGTGTCGCCGTCCGCACGGGACTCACCTACGTCGATCAGGGTGGCTCGGCGGCGGTCGTGTACGAGGTCTCCGGGGAAGCGGCCCGCGACGGCGTCGAGGTGGTCGGCGAGCAGGGAAGCGTCTTCTATCCCGGGTATCCGTTTCCCGGTGTCGCTGCTGAGTCAGGTGGTGCGGCGACGCCGGACCGTCCCCGCCGACGAGTCGCGATCTTCGCCGTAGAGCGCGATGCGGGAGGGGACGCGTCGATCGCAGTCCTGGCGACGGACCGCGCGGGCAATGAATCCCGGGCGGGCTGGAACGTCGTGCTGCGGCCGCGGGTCTTTCCGAGCGGCGACGTGAACCTGCCCGCCTCATTCCTGCGCAACGTCGTGCCGAGGCTGGCGCAGGCGGAGGGGATCGACGTGACGGATCCCGTGCGCGCCTTCGAGCAGATCAATACGAAGATGAGAGCCGCCAACGAGCGGATGATCCGCGAGCAGCTGACCGTCTCCGTGCCGCGCCCGCTGTGGTCCGGCGGCTTCCTACAGCTCGCGAACTCGAAGGTGACGAGTCGCTTCGCCGAGGCGCGGGTCTACCGGGTGGAGGGGCGACCGATCTCCAGCGCCATCCATTACGGCTACGACCTCGCGTCGCTCTCGGGCGCCAGCGTGCCCGCCGCCAATGCTGGCGTCGTACGCTACGCAGGGGATCTCGGCATCTATGGGCAATGCGTGCTGGTCGATCACGGGCTGGGTGTCGCCTCGCTCTACGGTCATCTCTCGAGCCTGGACGTGCGGGCGGGAGACGAGGTCGCCAAGGGCCAGCGACTGGGAAGCTCCGGATCGACGGGGCTCGCCGGGGGTGACCATCTGCACTTCGCGATCCTGGTCGGACCGACCTACGTCGATCCGATCGAGTGGTGGGATCCGAAATGGGTCCGCGAGCACGTGATGGTGAAGCTCGAGCCCTGATGTCCTGCCGTCGAGGGGTCGGAATGCGTTTGTCGGGTCGACGAGCCCTGGTCATCGGAGCTTCCTCGGGTATCGGAAGAGCTTCGGCCCAGGCACTCGCCGTCGAGGGGGCTCGCGTCGCCCTGGCCGCCCGTCGCCGGGAGCGGCTCGAGGCGCTGGTGGCCGAGGTCGGGGCGGACGCCCTGGCGGTCGCCTGCGATGTCCGGGACGAGCGATCGTGTCGGGAGGCGGTGGCCCAGGCGATCGCGTCCCTCGGCGGACTCGATGCCCTGGTCTACGCGCCCGGCATTGCCTCCTTCGCGCCCCTGCCTGAGGTCGACGCCGAGACCTGGCGGGCGGTGCTCGAGACCAATCTGATCGGGGCGAGCCTGGTGATGCGGGCGGCCATCGGGGCGCTCGAGCAGAGTGGCGGCAAGGCCGTCTTTCTGTCGTCGATCTCGATCGACGACGCCCCGCCCCGTTTCGCCCAGGCCCCCTATGTCGTCAGCAAGATCGCCCTCGAGGCGCTCGTGCGGGCCTGGCAGGGCGAGCATCGCGGCGTGGGCTTCACGACGATCGCCATCGGCGACACCGTCACCGAGTTCGGTCAGACCGAGGATACGGCGACGCTGCTGCCGATCGTGAAGCGCTGGGCGCGGGAAGGCTACATGTACGGCCGCATGATGGACGCAGCGAGCGTGGCGGCCCAGGTCGTGAACGCCCTGGCGTCTCCCGAGACGGTACGCCGCATCGCGATCACGCCCCGCTACCCGGACTCGCCTCCAGGCTCGGAGGCGGACGCGGGCGGGGTCGCGGAAGCCACTGAAGCCTGGGGCACGGAGGCCCTCGCACGCACGCGGGGTCCCAGGCCGGGCCCGAAGGAGCCGGACGCCTAAGGCGTGGTGCGGCGGACGGGTGGCTCGTAGGTGCCGAAGAGCCAATCGTAGATCATCGTCAGCGTGGCGTAGTTCCCGTGACTCATGTCGACGTGGTGGGCGGCGTGCACCCCTGTCAGCGAATCGAGGGTCTTGAACGGGAAGTAGGGCAGGTCCACGAACGTGTGATTGATCGTGTTGACCTGGGTGAAGATCAGGGTCGCGATCGCCATCGAGAAGGCGTTCAAGGGGTCGCCAGAGAGCGCCGCCACGAGCGGGATCGACAGCAGGAAGAGGCAGAGGCCGATCGCCGTCTCCAGTGGATGGACGTAGAGCGCATCGATGTAGGTCGGCGTCCGGGCCTGATGATGAAGCGCGTGGATCTTCTTGAGGGGCGCGCCATGGAAGAGCAGGCGATGGGTCCAGTAGTAGAAGAAATCGAAGAGCATCAGGACCGCGACGATCTCGAGCGCATGCTGCCAGAGGGGCCGGGACTCGAGGCTCAGGCAGAAGGGCAGGACCGCGACGTAGAAGGCCAGGTTCGTGGCGAGGCCTGCCTTGTTGCTGGCCTTGACGGCCTCGGCGAAGCGCGGACGCGAGAGCTTTCGCTCGTCTGCCTCGCGATTCAGCTCGCGCATCCGCTGGAGGGCGGGCACGCGAAAGGCGAGAAAGCGCCCGATCCAGGTCAGGGCGACCACGGTCGCGAGGAATGCGAGGGCAGCCATCCAGTCGTAGCTCATGTCGGTTCCCCTCCTCGTCGTGCCGATTCGAGCTCGATCCCCAGCCGTGCCGCGTCCTCGCGACCGCGCCAACGGCGCAGCC
>CAYWGW010000106.1:0-13844 GCA_964457385.1 uncultured Spirochaetaceae bacterium | reverse complement strand
CGCAGATGGGCCGGTCGGATCAGGTAGTCGCCACGAAAGGAGGGCTGCACGATGTCGACGGCGACCTGACCGTCGCCCCCTGAAAAAACCCAACCGAGGCCACCCACCACGACGCCGAGGCCGGCGTAGGCGACCTTCGTCGGTGTATAGAGGAGGCTGGCGAGACCGGCACCGATCCGAATCCCCGGAGAATCCCCTTCCCGCCCGTCATCCGAACGGGGCAGCTCTGCTTCCTCGGCGGATCCGGAAGCCGTCTCGACCTCAGACACCTCCGACGCGCGAGATTGGGCGCTCGCCGGACCCGGGTGGAGCGGAGCCAGTCCGATCATCAGCCCCAGCATGAGCCCGGCCGAGAGAAAGACGACCGGCGACCGACCCGGGGCCCGTTCAGGGCGCCGAAAGCTGAGCCGTCGAGAGCACATCCTCGTCCTCCTCCTCCTCCGCGGAATCGGCGACCGTCTCATCATCGTCCTTCTCCTCTGCGTTCCCGGGCCCCGAATGGATCACGAGCATCACGCTCTGATTCATGCGATGGGCCCCCTCGCGCGTGTAGAGCGAGTCGAAACCGTAACGCGAGGCGATCCAGGAGCTGATCTGCGGTGGCTCCCAGCCGAACCACATCGTCTTGATGCGATCGGCCGGCGCGCCCCGTTCGATCAACTCGTCCCGCACGGCCAGCGATCGACGGGCGGAGAGCCGGCGGTTGTATCGCAGGTCCCCGATCTTGCTCGCCCGTCCCACCAGCAGCACTCGACTGCGGGGATCTTCTTCCAGCGTCCGGACCGCTTCATCGATGAGACCGCTCTCGTAGCGTGAATCGACCTGATCGCTATCGAGATCGAAGAGCACGATGCCATGGGGGCTATGCGAAACGGCGAGGACCTGGCAACGCACGAGATGCGCCACGAGGGGGGCGCAGAAAGCGCGGCAGCTCGCGATCTCGTTCAGGTAGTCCGCATAGGAGATCGCATGGCTCGCGGCGAAATCCTGATGTTCACGCATATGATGAGCGGCTTGCTGCAACGCAGCCGAGTCGTCCTCGATCCCATGGGCCTGTCGCAGCGTCTCGACCGAAATGCTCAAGGCTTCCTTCTTGCACTCTTCTTGGAGAAGCGGATTCTCCTTGTTCGTCACGACCAGGGCCTGGTACCAGTCGGGGCGTCCCTTCTCTCCCGTGAACACCACCGGCCGCGTCCCATCCGGCCGACCCGCAACCGCCTCGCTGGTGGCGAGGAACTCGGAGACCAGGGAGTCGATCTCTGCCTGGACCTGCTGCTGCTCGGAATCCGGCTCATCACGCAGTCCGGTGTCAGTGCCGGTGCCGTCGTGGTCCGTTTCCTCCGATCGCTCGTCCTGTGATCGCTCGGTCGCCGGTGTCGGCTCGCCCGCTACCCGGGCGTCTCCTGTGGTGCCACCGGCGACGCCCTGCTCTCGTCCGCTCTCGGCCTCGGCCTCGGCCAGGCTCGAGGAGGACGCGACCGGAGGACCGGAGTCGCCCCCGACGGACGTCGCGGGTCGCTCCACCTCGAAAGCCATCGTCTCGAGAGTCATCATCATCAAGGCGGCCAGGGACGCAGCCGACACACCGAGCACGCGCGTCGCGAGCCGCTTCCAGCTTCCCCGATGCCTCGCACCGAGCCCGCTGCCTCTCCGTCCAATCGGATACGACGTCATTCGCTTCATGTCCGTTCCTCCTTTTCAACCGTCTCTGCACGACGTGACGACGTCGCGGCGCTCTTCTCGAGGTGGGTCTCGATGGCCTGGAGAAATCCACGACTCTCCCACTCCTGTGGGCCGATCATCCGTTCGACGACGTCGAGATCCGAGTCGATCAGGACGGTGCCAGGCAGACCCCAGAGACCGACCTCCTGTTGGATCTCGCCCAACGAGTCGAGAAAGACGGGAAACCGGAACGAACGGCCGCGCAGAAAGCGTTCGAGGTCCGCCCGGCGCACATCGAGGCTGATGGTCAGAAGCACGACACCCCGATCCGCGAGCCTTCGATAGGGTCCCTCGTAGAACGAAGCGAGCTCCGGCAGCTCCGCTTTGCAGGGCTCGCACCAGGAAGCCCAGAAATGCAGGATCGTGAGCCGACCCGCCCGTCGAGCCAGATCGATCTCGCCATCCTCTCCGAGAATGGATGACCCGGCCCCGTCCGGACGATCGATCCGCGACCAGTCGCCATCGGGCTCCTGCGCCCACGCGATCCCCGCATCTGCGAGCGACAGGAGCGCGACGGCCAACCCGATCGGGAGCACGAATGTCCACCGGATGAAGCCCGAACGTCGCCATCCGCGCCGCTCCCTGGCCGCAGCGGAGCGCGCGGGAGACGAGGTTGCAGAAGAGGCTCGCCGGGGCGGGCGACGCCAGATCCGCGGAGGGTGAAAGGGACCGGTGGGACGAAGAATGGGATTGTCGGGGGTCATGGACGAGCGCTTTCGGGGGCGCGCCACGATCGGGCCGGCGACGCGCGAGAGGGGGTCCTCACGTCTCTCAAGAGAACTACGCAATCCAGTGCATACCGGTTTCAATCCGCGGTCGCGCCGGATGCGGGTCGGGTCCTCTCCGCGACGAGGGCACACCCCGCAGGCGGGCGACTGCGGCGGGCGATGAGCCCGGGTCCTGACGGGAGACGCCGCTTTTCGCTATCCAGATCATCCAGCGGCCAGAGCGGGACGCTGGGGGGCCAGGCGAGCGCGAACGGCCTGGACCCTGCCGCGCGGCGCGGCGCGGCGCACGAGCGCCCAGGACGAGCACAAGACCCAGCCGCGGCCAGGAATGGCGACGAGATCCATGAACCGCCACACGCTCGCAGCCGCCGGCATCACCCTCGCTCTCGCCACTTTCGCGGGAATGCTCGTCTTCGATCTCCGCGGTGAGCGTGATGACCTTTCCGCGAAGCGTCAGGAGTCACCCGGCTCGGAGGCGTCTTCCGACCGTGAGTCACCCGCGGGCGATGCCTCGGGCGATCGGACGCCCGACGCGCCCGTGGACCAGGACGCTTCGCCCCTCGAACCCGCCGCGTCACTCCAGGACCGGATGGAAGCCACCGAGCAGAGCCTCGAGCGAGCACGATCGAGACGCAGCATGGCGCGGGAAGAGCTGGCCGAGGCCGAGGCCGAGATGGAGCAGATCGAGCGGCAGGTCGAGGAGGTCGAGCGCTTCGTGGAGAACCTGGAGGCCCGGGGCGAGGATCCGACCCGACATGCGGACGAGGGGCTGGCGCTCCTCCATCCGACGCTAGAACGCTATCGCCGGACTGCAGATCGGATCACCCGGGCGCAACGCGCCCTCGACTCGGCCAGCAGGGAAATGCGCTCGGCCGAACGGGCCCTGGCCGAGCTCCGCGAGGAAGCCCTTCGCGATTGACACCCTGCCCCGTCCCCGGCGCTCCAGCGCCCTGCCCGCCCCATCGCGCGCCCCATCGCCATTCACGGAGAACGCTTCGGGGAGCCCGCGCTCCCGACGACGCCGCCGGAACCCGGATGCTGGCTCCGGCGGCGTCTGGATCGTGGCTCCGCGCCGCGGCATGGGGCGCCGCGACGACCTTCCCGACGTGCTGCACGCGCCGTCAGGCCGGCCGTCATGCGATCAGGCCGTCACGGGCAGGGGGCCAGCGGTCGGCTGGCGGTCGTGCCCTCCGAGAAGTTGCAGCCGAAGAGGGGATCCGACACGACCTCCGGGTCGAGGATGTCGTCGCCCCCGGGCCGCACGCCGGTCTCGACCCACGACACCATGTCGTCGAAGCTCGAGATCAGCTCCTCCGGCGAGAACTCGCAATGCCCGATTGCGCGCGTCGCGCGACTCACGAGGTTATGCGAACGACCCCGGGCGGCCGCCTCCTCCGCGTAGATCTGCTCCATTACGAAGGGCACGAAGAGATCGCCCGTCGTATGGGTCGACACCACGGGAATGTCGAGTCGACCCGACATCACCGGAATCCGCCGAACCCGCAGGCCGGCGGGCGGGTTCACGCCCTCGTCCCGGGCGATCCGGAGGATCTCCTGGTTGAACGCGACCTCTTCCGGTGTCAACGCCGCATCCGAGTCGAGCTGGAAGACCCGATCCGTGTTGTCGTAGATGTTGCCCGAGACGACGCCATCCACGGTCCCGTCCGCCCCGCTGAAGCTGAAGAGCAGCTGCTGGAAGAACGGAAAGGCCGCGTCCGCGAGCGGCCGCGGGCCACCGGAGATCTGGGTCGTCAGGCTCCTCAGCTTCTCTCCCTGGTCGTTGAGGACGGCGGTGGACGCGTTCGGACCGAGCAGGGCCTCCGGATTCTGGTACAGCGCCCCGATCGTCGGCAGGAAGATCCGCTCCGTGAAGTCTGCCGGCGGCGGGAACTCCGAGGCTACGCCGGCCAGCGTCTCGGCTCCGTACGAGAAGTCGCCGAAGTAGTCGAAGAGAGCCGTATCGCCCATCACGCCGCAGAAGGGAGCCGCCCCGTCGTAGGCGATGCCGCCCGAGAGCTTCCCGAGCACGACGACCAGCCGCTCGCAGAGTCGCGAGAAGCGACCCGGCGGACAGTCGACGTTGGGGAACTGCTCGATGGCGGCCCCGATCACGTGTCCACCCATCGAGAACCCCGTGATGTAGGTGCGATCCGGGCGTCCGATGTTCCGCTCGAAATAACGCACGAGCTCGTTGGTGCTCTCGACGCCCGAGCGCACGTCGTAGAAGTTCTTCGAGTAGCTCGACGCCAGCCAGGCATGGCCGTTGGCCAGGAAATGCAGCCGCAGCGGCGGATTGTCGACCGTCAGCTCGGGGCCGTTGCCCCGAAACCCATGGGTGTACACGACCAGAGAGCCGTTCCAGTTCTCAGGCACCTCGATCCGGTAGCCCGCTCCCTCGAGCACACCCCAGAATCGCTCCGAGGGCAGCCCCGGCACGGCATCGAAGGGAAGCTTGGATTCGTCCACGAAGAACTCTCGCGTGTCCTGCGGAACCTCGACCTCCTTCGGGTAGAAGATCGCGGCAGCGGGGCTCGCGAGCGCCAACGAGGCGACCACGGCGAAAAGGGAGAATCTGAACGTCGACATCGTCGGAGTTCCTCCTCGAGCTAGAGACGGGTTGGCTACGGCTAGAGACGGGCATGGTTGCATCCACGACCGCGTACCCGCCTTCATCATGCCTGGCCAGGCAATCGAAAGTCCATTGAATTCCGAGGGGATCGCCTATTTTCTCGATTGCACCGCCGTTCGTCCGGACGAGCGTTCTCACGGTCGGAAGAAAAGAATCCGAGGCAGAGCGTCAGCCCCCGGGGTCCGAGCTTCCGAACAGGGAAATACGAGAGGCGACTGCGGCCGGGGCTACCCGGTGGTCGCGGGCCGGCCGATGTTCCCCCGGACTGCCGCGGCGAGAGGCCGCCCGCGCGCGGACTCTCACGCAGATCAGACCGATCGAGGAGCGAAGCGATGCCCGATTCCCATCCGCCGACGCCCCGGGTTGGAGCTCCTCGAATTGCAGTTCCTCGTATTGCAATGTGCGAGCCGACGCATTTCGGCGTCGAGTACGTGATCAACCCGTGGATGGAAGGCCACGTCGGACGCGCCTCCTCCGTGACCGCCCAGCGACAATGGCAGGGGCTGCATGACCTGCTGCGGCCGCACGCGGAGATCGTGCTCCAGGCCGCCGAGGCCCGGCTCCCCGATCAATGCTTCGCGGCCAACGCGGGCATCGTATTGGGCGACATCTTCGTGCCCTCGGTCTTTCGGGTGCCGCAGCGAGCGCCCGAGAGTCCGCACGCGAAGGCCTTTGCGGCGGCTCAGGGATTCCGGGTCGTCGAGCTGCCCGAGGATCAGCCCTTCGAAGGCGAGGGGGATGCTCTCTTCCAGCCCGGCGAGCCGCTGCTCTGGGCCGGCTATGGCGTGCGCAGCTCGCTCGAATCCCATCGCACCCTGAGCGAGCTGCTCGACGTCGAGGTGGTCTCGCTGCGACTCGTCGACGAGCGCTTCTACCATCTCGATACCTGCTTCACGCCCCTGCCCGGCGGCCGGCTCTTCTACTACCCGGCGGCCTTCGACGATCCCTCACGTCGGGCGATCGAGGATCGTGTCCCGGCGGACAAACGCCTCGCGGTGAGCGAGACCGACGCCCTGCGATTCGCCTGCAACGCGGTACGCGTCGGCTCGCTGCTCGTCAGCAATCACGCCTCCGAGGCCCTTCGCCACCAGCTCGCGGACTGGGGCTTCGAGCTGCGGACGACCCCCCTCGACGAGTTCATGCTGGCGGGTGGGGCCGCGAAATGCCTCTGTCTCCTGCTGCGTCAGGACGTCCCGGACGGCCCCCGGAATCGCGCCGCCTCGGCGATCCGCGAGGCCCATCTCACGATCGAAGGGCATCTACTGGACACCACGCGCCTGAATCGCGCGCTCGATCTCGTGACCGACGCCGGCGGCAGCTTCCGGGTCGAGCGCTTCGAGATCGGGGAACGCCGGGACCAGCCCTCCGTCGCCCGATTGCGGGTCTCGGCTCCGACCGCGGAGCGACTCGACCTGATCGTCTCGAGCCTGCTGCCCCTCGGCGTGCGCAGCGCTGGATCGGAGCTCGAGACGCGCCTGGAGCCGGCACCGAAGGGCGGCGTCGCACCGCCTGACTTCTACGCGACCACGATCTACCCGACCGACGTCCGGGTCCGCGGAGAGTGGCGGCGGGTCGAGGCCCAGCGCATGGATGCGGTGATCGCCGTCGATCCCGACGCGGATCCGCCGCGGGCCCGCTGCGCCCTGATCCGGGATCTCGCCGCCGGCGAGCCTGTCGTCTGCGGCACCGACGGCGTGCGCGTCCAGGTTCCGGTTGCGAGCCGGCGCGAGGAGGGCTTCTCGTTCATGAGCGCCGCCGTCTCGACCGAGCGTCGGGTCGAGCTGGTGGTCGAGGAGCTGGCCTGGGAGATGCGCCGCATCCGCGCCCGCGGCGGGCGCATCGTGGTCGTCGCCGGTCCGGTCGTGATCCATACCGGCGGCAGCCATCACCTCGCGGCGCTGGTTCGGGCGGGCTATGTGCAGGCCCTGCTCACGGGCAACGCCCTGCCCGTCCACGACATCGAGCTCGCCCTCTACGGCACCTCCCTCGGCATCGACCTCGCGCGCGGCGTCGGTGTGCACGAGGGCCATCAACACCATCTGAAGGCCATCAACCGCATCCGCGCCGCGGGCTCGATCCGGGCCGCCGTCGAGCAGGGCATCCTGCGCTCGGGCATCGTCTACGAGTGTGTGCGGGCGGGCGTTCCCACCGTGCTCGCGGGCTCGATTCGCGACGACGGGCCGCTGCCCGACACCGAGATGGATCTCGTCGCCGCGCAGGCGGCCTACGCGCGGGCGATCGAAGGGGCCGACATGATCGTGATGCTCTCTTCGATGCTCCACGCCATCGGCGTCGGGAACATGACGCCCGCCGGTGTACGACTGGTCTGCGTCGACATCAGCCCCTCGGTCGTGACGAAGCTCGTCGATCGCGGCTCCGTCGAGTCGATCGGCGTCGTGACCGACGTCGGGCTCTTCCTGAACCTGCTCGCCCGCCGGCTCTGCGAAGAAGAGGAGAGCTGACGCATGAGCACGGACCCGCATCAGGCGACCGTAGACCTCGAGCCGGCGATCGCGGAGATCGGCCGAGAGTGGCTCGCCGAGGCGCGCGCCCTGGAGGCGGGGCAACGGTCGAGCGGCAAGGACCGGCTGATGGAGTGGGCGATGCGCGACGACGCCTTCCGGACCCAGCTCTTTCGCTTCGTCGACGCCTTCCCCACCCTGCGCGGCGCGCGCCAGATCCAGCAGCATCTCGAGGACCATCTCTCCCAGCCGGGCGTCACGTTGCCGAGCTGGCTCGACCTCGGGCTCACCGCCGGCGGTCTGCTGCCGAGCGTCGTGGCGCGAACGACATCGCATCAGATCGAGGCCATGGCCGGGCGCTTCATCGCGGGGGAAGACGAGCGTGACGCTTTATCGCGGCTGCAGACGCAGTGGGAGCGCGGCATCGCCTTCTCCATCGACCTGCTGGGGGAAGCCTGCCTGAGCCTGCGCGAGGCCGACGACTACCAGCAGCGCTATCTGCGACTGATCGACGCCCTGGCCGATCGGGTCGGCAGCTGGGCTTCGAAACCCACCCTCGAAGCCGATGCCTGGGGTCCGATTCCCCGAGCGAACGTCTCGATCAAGATCTCCGCCCTGCATCCGAAGGTCGACCCGCTCGACTTCGAGGGCTCGATCGCCCGGCTGCGCGAGCGCGTCGAGCCGATCCTGCAGCTCGCCGCCCGCCGCGACGTCTTCATCCACTTCGACATGGAACATTTCGCGTTGAAGGACCTCACCCTCGCGCTCTTCGAGGATTGCTGCGAGCGATGGGATTTCCAGGCGGGTCTCGCGATGCAAGCGTACCTCCGTAGCGGCGACGAGGATGCCCGACGCATCGCGGATTGGAGCCGTCGCAGCGGACGAAGGGTGACGGTCCGACTCGTGAAGGGAGCCTACTGGGACCAGGAACAGATCCACGCGCGACAGCTCGGATGGCCCTGCCCCGTCTGGCAGACGAAGCACGAGACCGATGCCTGCTTCGAGCGGATGGCGGCGGCGCTGCTCGACGCCGCCCCCGCCCCGGGCGCCGATGTCGGGGGCGGCATCAAGCTGGCGATCGGGACGCATAACGTCCGGTCGGTCGCTGCGACCCTGGCGATGCTCCGCACGCGCGGCCTGCCCGAATCGGCGCTCGAGCTGCAGATGCTCTACGGCATGTCCGAGACCCTCGGGAGCATCGCCGTCGCCCGCGGGCTGCGGCTCCGCGAGTACGTCCCGATCGGGCCGATGATCCCGGGCATGGCCTACCTGGTCCGAAGACTGCTCGAGAACACCTCGAACGTCTCCTGGCTGCGCGCCGAGCACTACGAGGCGGCCGACGAGGAGACGCTGCTGCGCTCGCCCCATGCCGATCCGGGCCTGCCGGAACCGACGGCGAGCCCGGGACAGGTCGATCCCGCACGACCTCCGACGGGATCGCAGGATCGACCCGCGAGAACCTTCCGGAACGAGCCGACCCGGGATTTTTCCGATGCGAGCCAGCGGGTCGCCTTCGCCGAGGCATTGCTGGGGGCGCAGGTACCCGCGATCGAGATCGTGCGCGACCCCGAGAGCGCCCGGCGGGCCGTCGAGCGGGCGCAATCGGCCTTCGCCGGCTGGCGCGATGTCCCGGTCGCGGGGCGGGCGGCAGTCGTGGAGCGGGCCGCCGATCGCATGCGCGCCCGACGCGACGAGCTTGCGGGCGTGATCGTGCGCGAGTCCGGCAAGACCTGGCGCGAGGCCGATGCCGACGTCTGCGAGGCGATCGACTTCAGCCGCTTCTACGCGCGAAACGCGATCCCGCTGATGACCGAGCAGCGGCTGGGCGACTTCCCGGGCGAGGACGACCGGCTCTGGTGGGAGCCGCGCGGCGTCGCCGTCGTGATCAGTCCCTGGAACTTCCCGCTCGCGATCTGCGCCGGCCTCACGACCGCCGCCCTCGTGATGGGCAATCCCGTGATCGTGAAGCCCGCCGAGCAGACACCGGGCATCGCGAGCCTGCTCTGCGAGCTGCTGCACGCGGCGGGGGCGCCGGAGGACGTGGTGCAGCTGCTACCCGGGGAGGGCGAGACGGTCGGGGCCGCCCTCGTCCGAGACCCGCGGGTCGCGATCATCGCCTTCACCGGAAGCCAGCAGGTGGGGCTCGAGATCCTGCGCGCCGCCGCGGAGATCCAGCCCGGGCAGGCTCACGTCAAGCAGGTGATCTGCGAGATGGGGGGTAAGAACGCCATCATCGTGGACGGCTCCGCCGACCTCGACGAGGCCGTGCGCGGCGTGCGCGACTCCGCCTTCGGCTATGCGGGCCAGAAATGCTCGGCCTGCAGTCGCGTGATCGTCGTCGAGGACGCCTACGAGACCTTCGTCTCACGACTGCTCGAGTCGACCCGCACGCTCCGGATCGGCGACCCCGCGGATCCGGCGATAGACGTCGGCCCTGTGATCGACACCGCCGCCGCCGCGAAGATTCGCGACTACATCGAGGTCGGACTTCGGGAGGCGAACCTGGCGCTCGCGATGGAGGTGCCCCCCGACGCGAGCGGCGCCCTCGGCAAGCCCTTCGTCGCGCCCCACGTCTTCACGGAAGTCCTGCCTGACCATCGGATCGCCCGGGAGGAGATCTTCGGACCGGTACTCTCCGTGCTGCGGGCGCGCGACTTCGACCACGCCCTCGAGATCGCGAACGGCAGCGATTACAAGCTGACGGGTGGCGTATTCAGCCGCCGGCCCGCCCATCTCGAGCGCGCCCGACGGGATTTTCGCGTCGGGAATCTCTACTTGAATCGGGGCATCACGGGCGCGCTGGTCGGCCGGCAGCCCTTCGGCGGTCTCGGCCTCTCCGGCGCCGGTACGAAGGCGGGCTGCCGCGAACATCTGACGCAGTTCGCCCAGCAACGGGCGAGCTGCGAGAACACGACCCGCCGTGGCTTCGCACCCGAGCTCGAGATCGAACCGACAGCGCACGGCGACTGAGCCCACGACGACGTCCAACGGCGCAGGACCTCGTCCCGACGACCTGGTCGCGACCGACCCGGGCACGACGGCCCTCGGCATGGCGGCCTCGGCAGGGCCGCCCTCCGGCGCGAGGGCCTCAGCCCAGGCTCACCTCGCCATCGGGAATCAGGGGCTCCCAGAACTCGCGCGCCCCTTCGTGGGGATCCTTGAGCACCCCGCGCCGACCACCGAGGCTCATCGTCTGACGCCGGCGGCGCTCGTAGGCGGGCCACTCGGGCAGCCCTTCGTGCTCGGGCCGGCCCGTGCGGGCGAATGCGATCCAGGCATCCTGCATCGCATCACACAGGGGACCCGCGGCCCGATCCGCCACGAGCCCCGCCCGCAAGAGTCCCGCGCGCACGCTCCCGAAGACGAAAGGCAGCTCGAGGCCATGACAGGCTCCGAGCGCGCGCCCGAGCAGCGGCGGCGACCACTCGAAGAGATAGGCGTAGGTCCGAGGCTGATGATCGGAGTGGGCGTCCGCCAGGCGGGTGGCCGGATAGTGGAAGATGCGATCGCTCTGGAGCGCAACCCAACGCTGGTTCGCCCCGGGGTCCCGCTCGCCCGTGCGGGGCCCGTAGGTGCCGAGCAGGCGCTCCACCAGGGATTCGTCCTCCGCGCCCGCACGGCGAACGAGCCGGCGAACCCGCTCCACGAGCTGCTTGTCGTCGAGACGATCCCGATCCGCGAAGGTAAAGAGCTTGTACTCGTCGCGATTGGTCCCGATCAGCATCGGCACGTCCGCCGCGTCCCCCCGGTCGATGGGGGTGAGCGGAAGCTCCGTCATCAGATCGCCGTCGACACAGGGCTGCCACGCCATCATGCCGTCGTCCAGTCCGACCCGGACGGAGGTCCGCGCCTGGGCCTCCATGATGCGGGTCACCGAGAGTGCGCGCAGGTCGTCCGGCGAGGCCTTCTCGACTCCCAGGGCGTCGAGATAGGTCCGTGCCACCTGCGCAGCCTTGCCCGGGGTCGATATGTTATGTGCTGCTCCGCTCTGCAGAATCGCTTTGTGAAAGAGATCCCGCGCAGCTGGTATCGCGAGCAGCGCACCGATGCTCATCGCCCCCGCCGACTCTCCGAAGACCGTCACGTTTTCGGGATCTCCGCCGAACGTCTCGATGTTCTCGCGCACCCAGGCCAGCGCCGCGATCTGGTCGCGCAGGCCGAGGTTGGCGGGTGTGTGCCTCGCGTCCGAGCCGAGCCCGTCCCAGCCGACGAAGCCGAAGGCCCCGAGGCGGTAGTTGATCGTCACGACGACCACGTCCCCGCGCTTCGCGAGACGACTGCCGGAGTAGAGGACCGTCGACCCCGAGCCCAGGATGAAGGCCCCGCCGTGGATCCAGACCATCACCGGCCGCCGTCCGCCATCGGGCTTCGGCGTCCAGACGTTGAGATAGAGACAGTCCTGGCTCTGACGACTGCCGGCAGCACCGATGATGCCGCGGATCACACGATTGACGGGGCCGATCTGGGGCGCGGACGGTCCGAAGGATCGCGCCTGACGGACCCCAGACCACGACTCGGGGGGCTCCGGGGGCTGGAAACGCAGGGCGTCGATCGGCGGGCGCGCGAAGGGAATCCCGCGAAAACACGCGACTCCCCGGCGCTTCTCGCCTTCGAGCCTACCCTGCCGAGTCGAGACGATGCTGCTCAAATCTCCCCCGACTCCCGGTGCGATCCCGGAGTCGGATCCCCCGGGTTCGTCGAAAGTCAACAGCCTGCGTTCAGCCCACCTTCAGCTCATTTTCGGCTGGAAGAGCACGATCATGCTGTAGAGGATCGCCGGGCGGTCCTGACCGACCACGTGGATCGCGATTTCCTGCTCGACCCGCGTGCCCTTCTTCCCGGCCTCGGCGGAGACCAGCCGCGATCGGGCATGGACCTTCGATCCCGAAGGCACCGGGCTCAGGAAGCGCAGCTTGTCCGATCCGTAGTTCACCGCGTTTCCGAAGCCGACGACCTGGTAGGGCGCGCTGCTCTTCGCGTTCAGGAGCGGCAGCAGGCTCAAGGTCAGGAAGCCGTGAGCGATCGTGGTCTTGAAGGGACTCTCCTTTCGGGCCCGCTCGACGTCGATGTGGATCCATTGATGGTCTCCGGTGATGTCGGCGAACCGATTGATCATATCCTGGCTGATCTCGACGGGCTCACCGAACTCGCCGAACTCCTCGCTCACGTAGCGCTGCAGCGCCGGGACGTCGTCGAAGGGAATCTTCTCCATGCTCTCGCTCCTGTCGTTTGCCGTTTCGACGTGAGTCGAAACGATCGAATAATACCGAATCGTGCGAGGGGACGCGCTGGACACCGCGGCTCCGGGCCGGCAGACTGCGCGGCCACGGGCACCGTCCCGATGGAGGAGCGCCGACATGCAGCGGCCCGGAACGGGACATCAGGCCACAGATCGGGACGGATCCGCCTCCGCGACGAGGGCCCGGCGGCGCCTGCGCGGTCCGGGCTGCCTGGTGCTTCTCGTGCTCCCCGTCCTGCTCCCGGTCGCGAGCCTCCCCGCTCGTGCCGACAGCCCGTACTCCGCGGGAGGCTGGGCGACCCTCCATCGCAGCCCCGACAATCGCCGATTCGCCGGCGCGGTCCCGCTCGCCGAGAGCTACCGGACCTGGCACGCACTCGCCGGCGCCTCGGTGCTGACCGCGCCCACCCTCTCCCCCGACGGCCGGACGCTCTACGTCACGACCGGCCGCAGCGAAGGCCACGCCAACCTCCACGCCTTCGCCGTCCTCGGCGACGACGGTCGCGAGCGGGACGAAGGCGAAGACGCGATGGGAGCCGGCCGGGCTCTGTGGTCGGCGCCCGCCTGGCAGGACGCGCGAAGCGGCATCGATCCCTGCGCGATCCTCTCGAGTCCGATCGTCGATCGGGAGGGGGATCTCTACGTCAGCGACTGCAACCAGCTCTTCTCCTTCCACTCCGACGGGAGCGAGAAGTGGATCATCCCGCTGCCGGATCCCCAGCCCGGGGATTGGCAGCCCTCCGACACGCTTCCGATCAACGCCTTCACGACGGCGGTCTTCAGCCGCGAGGGCCATGTCGCCGGCGTCACGAACTACGGCGACGTCGTCGTCGTGGATCGCGAGACGGGCCGCTCCGTCGCAGAGCCCTATCGTCTGCCGGGTCGACTGCCGCCGGCTTCGACGACGGTCCCGATGGCCGAGAGCGTCTTCGGCGGCGGCCTCGTCGATCCGACGATCCGCGAGTGGGCCTGGCAGCTTCTCTTCGGCGGTCGGATGCGATCGGCGAATACCCCGGCGATCGACCTCGAGCGCAATCGTCTCTTCGTGGCCGCGACCTCGACCC
>CAYWGW010000105.1:0-13855 GCA_964457385.1 uncultured Spirochaetaceae bacterium | reverse complement strand
CAGCCCGTCGAGTCCCGTCGCCCAATCGCCCGTCAAGATCTCCCGTCCGAGCGCCTCAGGATCGACGTGTTCCGAGAGCATCGCCCGCGTGTGGGCGTGGAGGCTGCAGATCGAGCCGATGACCTCGACCGGGTCCCTATGGAGATGGATGAAGGGGGCCTCCGGATGGAGGACACGGATAGTCTCGAACTCCCGCGTGGTGCTGGTATGCTCGGCGCCCCATGGAATCGGTCCTCACTGAGTTTGCCGGCTGGATCCGCCAGCAGCCCCTCCTCTTCGTCGGTCTGAGCTTCGGTCTGCCTTTTCTGCTGGCGCTCGTGGTCGAGCGCCTGGCGCGGCGGGGCGAGCCCGAGGCGCAGCAGCCCGAGATCCCGGCGCCGCCGGCTGCCGAGCCCGAGCCCCAGCCGATCGCCGAGCCCGAGCCAATCGCCCGGCCCGAGCCCGAGCCCGCCCCCCGGCCCGAGCCCGTCGTCGCCCCCGCGCCCCGGCTGCGGGATCGCCTGCGACGCACGAGCGAGAGCCTGGTCGGGCGCCTCTCGGGGGTGCTCCGGGGGAGACGGGTCGACGACGCCCTGCTCGAGGAGCTCGAGGAGATCCTCTTCACGGCGGACCTCGGGGTGTCGACGGCAGAGGCCCTGCTGGAGCGCGTTCGATCCGAGGCGCGGGGGGCCGACGGCGAGACCGTGCGCGCGCTGCTGAAGGCGGCGATGGCGGAGATGCTCGCCAGCGCGGAGCGCTCCGAGGACGTTTTTGCGTTGCGCGCGAGTCCTCATGTGATCCTCGTGCTCGGCGTGAACGGCGCGGGCAAGACCACCACGATCGGGAAGCTCGCTGCGCAACATCGGGCCCGCGGACGCACGGTGATCCTCGGCGCGGGGGATACGTTTCGGGCGGCTGCGATCGAGCAGCTGCAGCGCTGGGGAGAGCGCGTGGACTGCGAGGTGATCGCGGGTGCGGCGGGAGGCGACCCGGCCTCGGTCGCCTTCGACACGGTGAAGTCTGCGATCGCCCGGAAGGCGGACGTCGCCATCATCGATACCGCGGGTCGGCTGCAGACGAAGAAGCCCCTGATGGAGGAGCTCGGCAAGATCGTTCGGGTGATCGGCCGCGACGTGCCCGGGGCGCCGCATGAGATCCTGCTCGTGCTCGACGCGAACACCGGTCAGAATGCGATCTCCCAGGCCCGGCTCTTCACCGAGGTCGCCCCGGTGACGGGCCTGGTGTTGACGAAGATGGACGGCACGGCGAAGGGCGGCGTCATCGTCGGACTGGCCGACGCCTTCGGCATTCCCGTCCAGTTCGTCGGAGTGGGCGAGGCCGTCGAGGATCTGCGGGAGTTCGATGTCCAGGAGTTCGTCGCGGCGCTCTTCGACGCCGAGGCCTGAGGCTCGCGCCGACGCCTGAGACTCGCGCGACGGCGGGCGAGAAGACGGGCGAGAGGACGAGCGCGAAGACGACGAGGACGCCCGCGCGTCCCAGGGAGGCTGCGGTATGCCGGAGTACGTGCTCGCGCTGGACCAGGGGACGACCTCCTCCCGGGCCCTGCTCTTCGATCGGGCCGGGGGGCTCGCGAGCGTCGAGCAGCTCGAGTTTCCGCAGTCCTTTCCGAAGCCGGGCTGGGTGGAGCACGATCCCGAAGCCATCTGGCAGAGCCAGCTGCGGGCGATGCGGGGCGCGCTCGAGAAGGCGCAGGTCGCGGCGGCCGACGTCGCGGCCATCGGCATCACCAATCAGCGGGAGACGACGGTCGTCTGGGATCGTCGCAGCGGCGAGCCGATCCATCCCGCGATCGTCTGGCAGTCCCGTCAGACGAGCGGGATCTGCGAGGCTCTCCGGGCTGCGGGGCACGAGGAGGAGATCCGCGCCCGCACCGGCCTGCGCATCGACCCCTACTTTTCCGGCACCAAGATCCGCTTCATCCTCGACACCGTATCCGGGGCGCAGGCCCGCGCCGAGGCGGGCGAGCTCTGCTTCGGCACCATCGACAGCTGGCTGCTCTACCGGCTGACGAAGGGCCGCGTGCATGCGACGGAGCCCTCGAACGCTTCGCGCACGCTGCTCTTCGACATCCACGAAGGGGATTGGAGCGATCGGCTGCTCGAGATCCTGGACGTGCCGCGGGCCATGCTGCCCGAGCTGCGAGACACCTCGGGCGTGTTCGCCGAGATCGATCCCGAATGGCTGGGGGAGGCGATTCCCGTGGCGGGCATCGCCGGCGATCAGCAGTCGGCGCTCTTCGGTCAGGGCTGTGACGAGCCGGGCCGGGCGAAGAACACCTACGGCACCGGCTGCTTCCTGTTGATGAATACCGGCGAGGAGATCCCGCGCTCCGAGAGCGGACT
The DNA here is from genome assembly GCA_964457385.1 of uncultured Spirochaetaceae bacterium. Lineage (GTDB taxonomy): Bacteria > Myxococcota_A > UBA9160 > UBA9160 > UBA4427 > UBA4427. The sequence goes on along the minus strand of CAYWGW010000105.1, from coordinate 11,513 downwards.
CGTCACGACCGTGGCCTGGCGGCGAGAGGGGCGTCTGCAGTACGCGCTCGAGGGCTCGATCTTCGTGGCCGGGGCGGCGGTGCAATGGCTCCGGGATGGGCTCGGCTTCTTCGCCCAGGCCTCCGAGTCCGAGGCGCTGGCGCGCAGCGTTCCGGATACGGGAGAGGTGTACCTCGTGCCCGCCTTCGTCGGCCTCGGTGCGCCGTTCTGGGACGAGACGGCCCGGGGCACCCTGGTCGGAATGACCCGGGGCACGACCCGGGCCCACATCACGCGGGCCACCCTCGAAGCGATCGCCTATCAGACGCGGGACGTCGTGGAGGCGATGGCCCGGGATTCCGGCATCACGCCGGCGGCGCTTCGGGTCGATGGCGGCGCCTGCGAGAACGATTTCCTGATGCAGTTCCAGGCCGACATCCTGGGGCTGCCAGTCGAGCGGCCGGCCCAGCTCGAGGCGACCGCGCGGGGGGCGGCGTTGCTGGCCGGGCTGGCGGTCGACTTCTGGCGGGACGCGGCGGAGCTCGAGGCGGGGATGGGTGCGCCGACGCTCTTCGAGCCCCGCATGTCGGAGAACGAGCGGGCGCGGCTGCATCACGGCTGGCTTCGAGCGGTCGAGCGCGCTCGCGGCTGGGTGGAGTCGCCGGCGTGAGCCGGCCCCTGGTGATCGCTCATCGCGGGGCCTCGGGCGAGCGGCCGGAGAACACCCTTTCCGCCTATGCCCTCGCGATCGAGCAGGGCGCCGACATGATCGAGATCGATCTGCATCGCAGCCTCGACGGGGTCGTGATGATCCACCACGACGCGGAGCTGGCCCGGCTCGGCGGAGAGGGCGCGATCGAGGATCGGACGGCGGCCGAGCTGGCCGGGCTGAACGCGGCCCCGGGTGCAGCGGTCCACGAGCGGATCCCGACACTGCTCGATGTGCTCGAAGCCTTCGGCGATCGGATCGGGTTCAATCTGGAGATCAAGGTCGGCCGATCCGGAGCGCCCTACGAGGGGCTCGAGGAAACGGTGCTGTCGGAGCTCGAGGCCCGGGGACTGCTGCCCCGGATGCTCCTCTCGTCTTTTTCCGATCTCGTGTTGGAGCGGCTTCGCTCCCTCTCGAGCCGCGCCCGTCTGGGGGTGCTGGTCGCCCCGCGGGCCCCTCGCCGCATTCTCGAGCGGGCCCGGAGAGTCCAGGCGGAGGCCATCCATCCCCATACCGCTCTGGTGAGGGCGAATCTGATTCGAAGTGCCCATGACGAGGGCCTCCGCGTCTACCCCTATACGGAGGACGATCCGGGGCGGCTGGCTCGCCTGCTCGACCTCGGCGTCGATGGGATCATCACCAATCATCCCGCCCGCTTGCGGCGGCTGATCGACGAGCGATCGCCGGGCTCGTCCGATTGAGGGTGGCGCGGAACCCCCTCTACCGTCTCGATGTACCGGCAAGCTGCATCGTCCCGATGCAGCGGCCTCTGGTTGACAGCCGAGGGACCATGGCTTAGGGTCGATTCTTGGAAAAACGTTGGACCCGCGGTGACTTAGGGCTCCGTCGGTCGGCTTTCGGCAATCCGGCAGGACTTCGCCACCCCTCGTTCGGGGCAGAGCGGGTATGCTCCTGGTCCGGTACCGCTCTCGAAGGGCCGGCCCCAGCGCTTCGATTGGATCGAATCGGCTCTCGCGGCTTGACGCGCTTGCGTGTCAGGCAGACGGGAGAGGTCGGTGAATCGAAGCCTGGCCAGAGAATGCTCCCTGAGTCCATCCGACGATCGCGGTCGAGAGTCGGAAGCTCGTCAGAAACCGGATGACCGAATGAAGCGATACGGATTGCCGCCGAAGCGGGGCCTCTACGACCCCTCCCTGGAACATGATGCCTGCGGGATCGGCTTCGTGGCCGACCTCCAGCGGGGCGCGAGCCATGACATCATCGAGCAGGCGACAGAGGTCCTCTGCCACCTGACCCATCGCGGCGCGGCCGGCTCCGACGAGGCGACGGGGGACGGCGCGGGCATGATGATCCAGACGCCGGACCGGTTCCTGCGCAAGGTGGCCGAGGCCGAGGGCTTCGGGCTGCCCGAGCGTGGATCCTACGCCTCGGGACTGGTCTTCCTGGCGACGGACGAGGCCGAGCGCGAGGCCCAGATCCGGATCGTCGACGAGGTGATCGCGGCCGAGGGCCAGCGGCTGCTCGGCTGGCGCGAGGTGCCGACCGATCCCGACAAGATCGGCCAGATCGCGCGGCGCGGGATGCCGGCGATCCGGCAGCTCTTCGTGGGCGCCGCCGAGGGCCTCGACCAGCCGGCCTTCGAGCGCAAGCTCTACGTGATCCGACGTCTGATCGAGAACCGCATCGACGCCCTCGGGACGGCCTTCCACGTGCCGAGCCTCTCCTCGAAGACCTTCCTGTACAAAGGCATGTTCCTCGCGCATCAGACGCCCGCCTTCTTTCCCGACCTCCAGGATCGGGACATGGAGTCGCGGCTGGCGGTGGTCCACCAGCGCTACTCGACCAACACCTTCCCGACCTGGGATCTCGCCCAGCCCTTCCGCTACCTGGCGCATAACGGCGAGATCAACACCGTGCGGGGCAATCAGAACTGGATGCACGCGCGGGAGGGCACGCTTCGTTCGTCGCTCTTCGGGGAGGATCTGAAGAAGATCTTCCCGGTGATGCCCGAGGGCACGAGCGATTCGGCGCGCTTCGACAATGCCCTCGAGTTCCTGCACCTGACGGGTCGGGACCTGCCTCATGCAATGCTGATGATGATCCCCGAGGCCTGGGAGAACCAGGAATCGATGGATCCCGATCGCCGGGCCTTCTACGAGTACCACTCGTGCATGATGGAGCCCTGGGACGGGCCTGCGTCGATGTGCTTCTCCAACGGCGACGGAGTCGGCGCCGTGCTGGATCGCAACGGCTTGCGGCCCTCGCGCTACGTCGTCACGAAGGACGGTCTGGTGGTGATGGGATCCGAGGTCGGCACCCTCGACATCGATCCCGGCGACATCGTGCGCAAGGGTCGGCTCGAGCCCGGCCGCATCTTCTACGCGGACCTCGAGGAGGGGCGTATCGTCGAGGATGCGGAGCTCAAGAGCCGCTACGTCACGCGACAGCCCTACCGCCAATGGGTCGAGACGAACCAGCTGAAGCTGGCGGATCTCCGTCGCGTGGACGCCGTCCACCAGCCGAACCCCGAGATCCGGCTCTCGTTGCAGCAGACCTTCGGCTACACGCTCGAAGATCAGCGATTCCTGCTCGCGCCGATGGCGAGCAACGGCAAGGAAGCCCTGGGCTCGATGGGTGAGGACGCGGCGCTGGCCTGTCTCTCCGATCGGCCGCGCCTGCTCTTCCACTACTTCAAGCAGAGCTTCGCGCAGGTCACGAATCCCGCGATCGATTCGATCCGCGAGCGACCGGTCATGACGCTCGACTCGACAATCGGTGCCGAGAAGAACCTGCTCGACGAGACGCCGGAGCACGCGCGCCTACTGCGTCTGCATAGGCCGGTGCTGCGAGACGCGGAGCTCGAGGCCATTCGTCAGATCGACCGGCCCGGCTTCGAGTCGCGCACGCTGTCGACGCTGTTCAAGGTGGGCGAGGGCGGCGCGGGGCTGCGGGCCGCCCTCGAGCAGCTCCGTCGCGAGGCCAGTCAGGCGATCGAGGCGGGCGTGAACATCCTGATCCTGTCCGACCGCGGGGTGTCGCCGGAGCTCGCGCCGATCCCCGCTCTGCTCGCGACGGGGGCCGTCCACCATCACCTGATCCGCGAGGAGTCGCGGACGCGATGCGGATTGGTCGTCGAGACCGGCGAGGCGCGGGAGGTGGCGCATTTCGCGCTTCTGATCGGCTACGGCGCCGCGGCCATCAATCCCTACCTGGCGCTCGAGACTGTGGCCGATCTGGTCCGGGACGGCGCCTACACGAAGGAGGGGCTCGACGTCGTGACGGCGGAGGAGAACTACCTCCATGCGATCGACCTCGGCCTGCTCAAGATCTTCGCGAAGATGGGAATATCGACGCTCCAGAGCTATCGCGGCGCCCAGATCTTCGAGGCGGTGGGGATCGCCGACGAGGTGGTGGAGATGGCTTTCGCCGGGACCCATTCGCGGGTGGCGGGCGTGGGGCTGGACGTGATCGCGCGCGAGGCGCAGATGCGCCACGAGCGGGGCTTCCCGGGCGAGGCCTTCGAGTATCCGGAGCTCGATCCGGGCGGCCTCTATCAATGGCGTCTGCGAGGGGAGCAGCACAGCTTCAATCCGGATTCGGTCGCGAAGCTCCAGCACGCCGTGCGGCAGCAGAGCTGGAAGAGCTTCGAGGAGTACACGGCGGCGGCGAACGACGACGCCCTGCGCATGCGGACGCTGCGCGGTCTGCTCGAGTTCAAGCTCGATCGCGACCCCGTCCCGATCGAAGAGGTCGAGGAGGCGGCCGAGATCGTCAAGCGATTCTGTACCGGAGCGATGTCCTACGGCTCGATCTCGGCCGAGGCGCACGAGACGCTGGCGATCGCGATGAACCGGATCGGCGGCAAGAGCAATACGGGTGAGGGCGGCGAGGACCCGAAGCGCTGGACGCTCGACCCGAACGGCGACTCGCGGCGGAGCGCGATCAAGCAGGTGGCCTCTGGGCGCTTCGGGGTGACGAGCGCCTATCTCGTGAACTCCGACGAGATGCAGATCAAGATCGCCCAGGGCGCCAAGCCCGGCGAGGGAGGTGAGCTGCCGGGGCACAAGGTCGATCAGACGATCGCGAAGACACGCTATTCGACCCCCGGCGTGGGCCTGACCTCGCCGCCGCCCCATCACGACATCTACTCGATAGAGGATCTCTCCCAGCTGATCCACGACCTGAAGAACGCCAACCGACGGGCCAACGTGAGCGTGAAGCTCGTCTCGGAGACGGGGGTCGGCACGATCGCCTCGGGCGTCTCCAAGGGCAAGGCGGACGGCGTGCTGATCTCCGGACACGACGGCGGTACCGGCGCGTCGGCCCTCACGTCGATCAAGAACGCCGGCTGCCCCTGGGAGATCGGCCTTGCCGAGACCCAGCAGACCCTGGTCGCGAACGACCTTCGCGGACGGATCCGGGTCCAGGTCGATGGCGGCTTCAAGACGGGTCGGGACGTGGTGATCGGAGCGCTCCTCGGCGCCGACGAGTTCGGCTTCGCGACGGCGCCGCTGGTGGCGATGGGCTGTATCCTGATGCGCGTCTGCCATCTGAACACCTGCCCGGTCGGCATCGCGACCCAGCGCAAGGAGCTTCGGGAGCGTTTCGAGGGTCAGCCGGAGCACGTGACCCGGTTCCTCTTCTTCGTCGCCGAGCAGGTGCGTCAGCTGATGGCCCAGCTCGGCTACCGCAAGGTGGACGAGATGATCGGGCAGGTCGGTCGACTCCAGATGCGAAAGACGATCAACCATTGGAAGGCTTCGACCGTCGATCTGGCGGGGCTGCTCTACGATCCGGAGGTCCCCTTCGATCGCCGCCATACGGGCAAACAGGATCACGGCCTCGAGCGCGCGCTCGACATGCGGCTGCTCGAACTCGCGGAGCCCGCTCTCGAACGTAGGGAGAAGGTCCGCATCGAGCTGCCGATCAAGAACATCAACCGCACCGTAGGGACCATTCTCGGCTCCGAGGTCTCACGTCGTTACGGCCTCGAGGGTCTGCCGGACGGCACGATCGATCTCGAGCTCAAGGGCTCGGCCGGTCAGAGCCTCGGCGCCTGGCTGCCTCGGGGCATCACGATCCGGGTGGAGGGCGACGCCAATGACTACGTCGGCAAGGGCCTGTCCGGCGGACGGGTGATCGTGCGGGCTCCCTCGAATGCGCGCTTCGAGCCGAGCTCGAACATCATTGCGGGCAACGTGCTGCTCTACGGAGCCACGGGCGGAGAGGCCTTCTTCCACGGACTCGCCGGGGAACGATTCTGCGTCCGCAACTCGGGCGCCGAGGCGGTCGTCGAGGGCATCGGGGATCACGGCTGCGAGTACATGACGGGCGGCCGCGCGATCATCCTCGGGTCGACGGGACGCAACTTCGCGGCGGGCATGAGCGGCGGAATCGCCTTCGTGCTCGACGAGGAGGGGAGCTTCCCGAGCCGCCTGAATCCTCTCGCCCAGGTCGATCTCGAACCGCTCTCCGCCGAGGACGGCGAGTACCTCCAGAAGATGCTCCGCAAGCATTTCGAGTACACCCGGAGCGCGCGCGCGGACGACATCCTGAGAAAATGGAACACCTTCGCACCGCGATTCGTGAAGGTATTTCCGCGGGAGTACAAGAGAGCGCTGGCCGAACTCACCCGAGGCTAGACGGCCGCGAGAATGCTCGCATCCGAACGAAGCGGTTCACCACGCAGAGGCGCGGGAGAAGCCGCCGGATCCAGCCGACCGACTCCACCGCCAAACCCCCAGGCAACGCAGAGGTAGAGACGATTCCATGGCCAAGCCCACCGGATTCCTCGAATACGAACGCAAGGGAGCCCGCTACCGCCCGGTCGAGGAGCGCATCCGGGACTTCAAGCAGGTGATGCTGGAGGTTCCTGAGGAGGAGCTGAAGGCTCAGGCCGCGCGCTGCATGGATTGCGGTGTGCCCTTCTGTACGAATCCGAACTCCGGCCGGGGTGGCTGCCCGCTGGGCAACATCATCCCCGACTGGAACGACCTCGTCTACCGGGACAAATGGGAGGATGCGATTGCGCGTCTCCACTCCACGAACAACTTCCCCGAGTTCACGGGCTCGATCTGTCCGGCGCCCTGCGAGGCGGGCTGCGTGCTCGCCATCAACGACGATGCGGTGACGATCAAGAACATCGAGTACAAGATCGTCAGTCACGCCTGGGAGCACGGCCTGATCAAGCCCGTGATTCCGCGCCGACGGACCGGTCGCTCGGTCGCGATCGTAGGCTCGGGACCGGCCGGACTCTCCGCGGCCCAGCAGCTGTGTCGCGCCGGGCACGGTGTCACGGTCTTCGAGAAGAGCGATCGCATCGGCGGATTGCTGCGCTACGGCATTCCCGAGTTCAAGATGGAGAAGTGGATCATCGATCGTCGCCTCGAGCAGATGAAAGAGGAGGGGGTCGCCTTTCAGACCGGTGTCGAGGTCGGCCGCGATCTGGTGGCCGCGGATCTGCGCAAGAACTTCGATGCCGTGCTTCTCTGTACGGGCGCCGAGCGGCCTAGGGATCTGCCGGTCGAGGGACGGGATCTCGACGGGATCCACTTCGCCATGGACTTCCTGCCGCAGGCGACGCGGCGGGTGCATGGGGATCCGGTGCCTCCCGAGCAGGAGATCCTCGCGACGGACAAGCGCGTCATCATCCTCGGTGGAGGCGACACCGGATCCGACTGCGTGGGAACCTCGCATCGCCAGGGGGCAAAATCAGTCACCTCCATCGAGCTTCTCGCCGAGCCTCCGCCCCATCGGGATCCGTCGACGCCCTGGCCGATGTGGCCGATGATGGCCCGCAGCTCCAGCTCCCATGACGAGGGCGGAGAGCGCAAGTTCGCGATGATGACGAAGCGCTTCGTGGGCTCGCAGGGCCGGGTCGAGCGGCTGCAGGGCGTCGAGGTGCGGTTCGGCGATCCGGATGCCTCCGGCCGGCCGCAGATGCAGGAGGTGCCGGGCAGCGAGTTCGAGCTCGAGGCCGATCTGGTGCTGCTGGCGCTGGGTTTCCTGGGGCCGGTTCACTCCGGACTGATCGAGGATCTCGGATTGGCCCTCGACGGGCGAGGCAACGTGGAGGCTCCGTCGGACGATTACCGGACCTCGGAGCCCGGTATCTTCGCCGCTGGGGACTGCCGTCGTGGCCAGAGCCTGGTCGTCTGGGCCCAGTGGGAAGGTCGTGAAGCGGCCCGAGCCGTGGACGCCTACCTGATGGGTCTCTCCCGGCTCCAGAGTCGGAACACGGTCGGCAATCAGCCGCGCTAGCGGCGGCCCGGATTCCCGCTGGCTCGCCGCGCAAAGCCTGCACCCTTCCTGCGTGGGATCGTGTAGGCTTGCCGCATGAGCGTCGCACGTCGGGACGGTCCGACCGAGGGACCCATCGATCGCTTCGATTTCGATCGACTCGAGCAGTCGGTCGACTTCCTTCTTCGGGATCACGCCCGCCTTCAGGCGGAGCGGGAGGCTCTGATGGCGGAGCTCGCCGATCGCGAGCATCGGATCAGCGGGCTCGAGCGAGCACTCGAAGAACAACGGCATCGCCAGCTGTCGGCCCTCGAGGCGGTGGATCGGATCCATGCTCGTGTCGAGGCCATGCAGGCTCATTCGGCGCGACGGATCGTGGCCGGCTCCGGCTCTGGTGGCGACGCCGGGGGCGAGACGGAGGACGCCAGTCAATGAGCAAGCGTTCGGTCGCCGTCGAGATCGCGGGTCAATCGTATCGGATTCGAAGCGATGCAGAAGAAGCGTCCCTGCATCGGTTGGCCGCCTACGTGGACCGTGCCATGGAGCGCGTACGCGTCGGGACAGGGACGGTGGACAGCCTCGACGTCGCGGTCCTGACCTGCCTGAATCTGGCCCGGGAGATCCTCTCGCTCCGCGATCGCGAGCAGAATGCCAACGCCCCGGGCGCGCGTGATCTGCGTGCGCTGATCGAGCGGGTGGAGGCTGCGCTGCCGTCCCCGCCTGACAGCGGAACGGATCGGGAGGGTGTGCCTGGGGCGGTGATCTCACGGCATCCGGCATCCGCCGGGGCATCCGCTCCGGACCGCGCGAGCGTCTCGCCCGCCCGGACGCTGGAGCTGCCGACCGTCGAGGTGTTGCGGGATCGGGTCGCGCCACGGCAGGGTTCGAGTTCGACGCGGTCCGATCCGGAACGCTCGCACGGATCACCGCGGGCTGCCGCCGGTGGCAGTGGCGAACGCGCGTCCTGATCTGGAACCCGGGGAGGCGAGCAGCCGCGAGAGCATGTCTCGGGAGAAGCAACGCCTGCGCGCTTCGTTGCTTCCCAGGCTGCGCTCGATTCCGGTGGCGCGGGCGACGCGCGCGGGATCCGGCGTGGCCGATCGTCTGCGGGAGAGTGCGATCTGGCGGGTATCTACCGAGGTCGTCCTGTTCGCGAGTCTGCCCGGCGAGGTCGACTCGGCTCCGATCTTCGAGGCCGCCCGGCGAGACGATCGGCGGACGATGCTGCCGCGGATGCTTCCCAGCGGAGCTCTCGAATTCGTGCCCTTCGACGATTTCGAGGGTCTCGCGGTGGGGCGCTACGGTGTTCGAGAGCCGGCGACTCCGACTCCGGCCCGTACGCCCCGTGTCGGAACCCTGTTGCTGGTTCCAGGAGTGGCCTTCGATCGCAGCGGCGGGCGGCTGGGGCGCGGTGGCGGGTACTATGACCGCGCTCTGGCGCGACTCGCACGCGGCGGTGCGGGTCCCTTCGTGGTGGGTGTCGCTTTCCCGATCCAGATCGTCGAGCGGGTTCCGATGGGTCCCCACGACGTCCTTCTGGACGGCGTCGTCACCGACGAAGAGCTGTGCCTCGCGGCGGGGTCGCCTTCCGGGAGTTCCCGGGTTGAGCAATGAGGTCGGCAGATGAGCGGGAGGGGATCGATGGCGGGGATGCGAGACGCGCAGCTCGACGACGAGGTCGCGCGGCAGCTCGACGTGATGCGGGCGGGCGCGGTCGACTTCTTCGGCGAGGAGGAGCTCGCGGCGACGCTGAAGAAGGCACTCCGAGAGGGGCGTCCCCTGCGCGTCAAGCTGGGGATGGATCCGTCCTCGGCGGATCTCCATCTCGGGCATAGCGTGGTGCTGATGAAGTTGCGGCGGTTCCTCGACCTCGGGCACACGCCCGTCTTTCTGGTCGGTGATTTCACCGCTCGCATCGGGGATCCCTCCGGCCGGAACAAAACCCGGCCGGCGCTTGCCGAGGAGCAGGTCCGGGAGAACGCCCGGACCTACGTTGCCCAGGTGGCCCATCTGCTCGATGTGTCCCGTGTCGAGGTGCGCTTCAACGGCGAATGGATGGACTCGATGAAGCCCGGCGACTTCATCCGGCTCTGCTCCCAGGTCACCCTGGCGCGGATGCTCGAGCGGGACGATTTCGCCAAGCGACAAGCGAATGAGATCCCGATCTTCCTACACGAGTTTTTGTACCCATTCGTCCAGGGATACGATTCCGTGGCTCTGGAGGCCGATGTCGAGCTCGGGGGGACGGATCAGACGTTCAACCTGCTTATGGGGCGCGAGATCCAGCGCGCCTACGACCAGGCGCCGCAGGCCGTGATCACGCACCCGCTGCTCGTGGGTCTCGATGGCAGGGAGAAGATGAGCAAGAGCCTAGGGAACAGCATCGGTATCACGGAGCCGCCCGAGGAGATGTACGGCAAGGTGATGAGCATTCCCGACGCCGCGATGGGAGAGTGGTGCACTCTGCTCTCTGCGGGGGAATGGGAGGACCTCGCCGCGGCGATCGAGGCAGGGGCGGGCGACCCGATGACCCTCAAGCACGACCTCGCACACCGGATCGTGTCGCGTATACACGGAAACGGGTCGGCGGATTCGGCTCGGGATCACTTCCGCCGTGTCGTGCAACGCAAGGAGGTTCCGCAAGAGCTGCCCGTGCTCGAAATCCGGTTGGCGGACCGCGACGGGATCAGGCTCTTCGAGCTGCTGGTCGAGGCGTCGCTGGCGCCGACGCGGAGCGAGGCTCGACGTCTGGTTCAACAGGGCGCCGTCTCCCTCGACCAGGAACGCTGCGGGGACCCCAATCGGTCGCTCGGCGCCGGAAAGTGGTTGCTCCAGGTGGGCAAGAGGCGGTACGCTCGTGTTTGCGTGACGAACTGATGCCGTCGGCAGTCCGACTGTGAAGATCCCCGAAGGGAGTCATCGGGAAAAATTGCTCGCGTGACTCTGAAAAGGGTCTTGACCGGCAAGCACGTCTCGCGTAGATTGCGGCGCCCGCTGAGGGAAGCGTCCCGAGCGGGTTCCTGGCGAAACGATCGAATCCGATCGAAACAGGTTTGTCTGAGGGAGCTCGAAACAGGCTCCCAGGGCCTCGGTCGCTCTTTGAAAACTGAATAGCGTGTGGTCCGTCGCGTCGGGGGATGCTCGACGATGCGGACCGAGACAACGAATCCAATGTCCCCAGCAGTGCTTCGGACGAGTCTCGAAAGAGACTCCAAGAAAACTGCTCGAGAAAATGGCGGCCCGAGCTTCGGCTCGAAGCCGTCAGCCAAATTTAAACTGGAGAGTTTGATTCTGGCTCAGGACGAACGCTGGCGGCGTGCTTAAGACATGCAAGTCGTGCGAGAAAGCTCCTTCGGGAGTGAGTAAAGCGGCGCACGGGTGAGTAACGCGTGGGTAATCTGCCCTTGGGTTTGGGATAACCCCGGGAAACCGGAGCTAATACCGAATAAGACCACGATGACCCTGGTTGACGTGAGAAAAGATGGCCTCTTCTTGAAAGCTATCGCCAAAGGATGAGCCCGCGTTTGATTAGCTTGTTGGTGAGGTAAAGGCTCACCAAGGCTCCGATCAATAGCTGGTCTGAGAGGATGATCAGCCACACTGGAACTGAGACACGGTCCAGACT
>CAYWGW010000104.1:0-13998 GCA_964457385.1 uncultured Spirochaetaceae bacterium | reverse complement strand
ATCGGGCCCACCGTGGTCCGCCTCGCGTGCGCCAGCTGTGCCCGCAGCAAGCTCGGGCGCGCCCGGTCGACCGGCGTCCAGCCCGACGGTGGCGACCGTCAGGAGTTCGTCCTGTCGGCCTTCGTCGAAGAGCTCGACCCGCAGGAGAGCCCCGGCCGCCGTGCGCGCGAGCGTGCGGGCCTCGGCCCGGACGGGTCCCACGCGCGCCAGCTTCAGGTAGTGGATGCCGAGGCTGTGGACGTGAATCGGCTCGCCCAGCTGGGCCCGGGCCAGGTGCTCCGCGGTCGCCTCGAGCAGGATCGCCATGCCTCCGCCCTGGATCGCGCCGAGACTGTTGACGAGCTCCGGACGCACGGCGAGCCGGGCGAGCTCCGGCCGCGCCGGATCGAAGTCGAGCCCGATCGCCTCCAGGATCGGCTTCCGGAGCCCGGAATCCGGCAGAGCGAACTCGCTGCGGGAAGCCGGGCTCTCGGCCCAATGGGCGCTCCTCTGAAGGTCGGATCGCGCCGGCAGGATCGCGAAGCCCAGTGTCGCCAGTCCGAGCTCGGCTCCCGTGTCGGACTGCCGAAGCGCGACCTCGAGGACGACCGTCTGGCGTCCCCGACGGATCACGCGCGGGATCGCTTCGACGCATCCCGCCGAAGGTAGCTTGGCGACGTCGAGCGAGAGATCCGAGGTGGCTATCCAGTCCGGCGATACGGCGCGGATCGCGGTCTCGCCGGCGACGACGTCGACCAGGGTTGCGATTACGCCCACCCGGACCCGACCGGCTCCGTCGAACATCGCGGGCACGACATCGAGGCAGCCGACGACGCCTCGGGCATCGCGCTCGATCACGATCCGGAGATCGCGAAGCAGATGCCGCGGAGGCGGATAGGACGGCGTCGGTTCATCCCTCATGGCGCGCGCGAGGCTATCGCCGATCAGGATCGCCCGCCGCCGTCCCGGAGGTCGCTCTCGGCTACTCCTCGTCTCCACTCCCGCCTTGGTTCTCGCCTTCGTCCGCGTACCCGTCCGCGTCTTCGTCGCGGTCCTCCGTCTCGGGCGCCTTCTCCTTCTCCCGCGCATTCTCCCGCGTCGGGGCTCCACGGCGATCGTATTTCGGCCCCGGCCGCTCCATCGCGCCCCGGCCTCGATCCTTCATCCGATCGAGCTTCACGGCTCCCTTCTCGCCTTTCGTCTCGAGGCGCTCCATGCGCCGCTCGTGCTGGCGCTCGAGGTTCTCGATGCGCTTGCGGGTCTGGGCCTCGATGCGTTGCGCGCGGTTCTCGTCTCCCTGCTCCCGGGCCTTCGCCGCCTGCTTCTCTCCGCTCGCGCGCAAGCGCTCGACCTGCCGCTCCAGATTCTGCTCGGCGGCCTGCTTCCTGTCGTCCATGTGCTCACGGCTTCGTTCGTGGGCCCGCTCCATGCGTTCGACGCCGCGCTGCTTGCCCGCCTCTTTCGGCCCCTCGTGGTCATCGGCGATCGTCGGAAGGGCGATCAGGAGGGGCAGCAGCAGGGCCAACGTGCTGCCAACGAGGCGGGCGACGGTCCGGAAACCCGTCGCGACCGGCAGCGCCTGCGTCTCCTGCTTCGGCCGCATCTGCCCGGTCTGTCTCGAGGATTGTGATCTCTTCACGGTTCTGATCCTTCTGGTAGGTGGCTCTGTAGTGGGCCATCTTTGGTTCTCGAACGGGAAGCTGCAGAGGAGTCGGATCAGGTCCGGCCCCACTGATCATGCGTGAGGCTCCGGAACATGTTCGCGTAGCATCTCGAGAAGCGCCTCGAGCTCGCCTATCAGCCTTCCGGGCATATCCGGTCGGCAGACCCCGATCAGGGATTCGAAGTACCAGAGCTGCTCCGCCGGTCCGGCGTTGAAGCGTGCGAAGGTCGCCCTGCCCTCGTGGCGCAGATCCCAGACGAGTTCACCCAGATTGTGGCGCTTGTCGCAGGCCGCAACGAGGCGACTCGGCGCCCGGGCGTCGCGGAGCTGCGCGAGGTAGCGTTCTTTGCGCTCCCGCCACGGCCCTTTTCGGTCACCGGCCTCACTGGGCAGGGTATCCGTGCAATCGAGGACGATCTGCAGGACGCGGCGGCCGAAGCGTCGATCGATGATGCGCTCACGCTCCGCCCGATCATCGGGAGACGAGGCGTCCTCGAGCGCATCGTGGAGCAGGGCGGCGACGGCCTGGTCGCCGTCGCCGCCGCAGTCGAGCACGAGACCCTGGACCTGGAGCAGATGGCTCATGTACGGAGTAGGCTTGCCCTTGCGAGTCTGGTGACCGTGCCAGCGCCAGGCGAGCCGCGTCGCCTCGACGAGATCGTCGATCGAGTGGTCGCGCTCCCGCCTGTCTTCCTCGGGCTGGCTGGTCATGCGCTCGCCGATCCTCACTCCGCTCGGCCGCTTCGCTTGCCTCGATCCTCGCAAGCGGCTTGACTCCCGCCACGGCTCTCGCATCGGTAGCGGATGGCCTCCAGGGTCGGCCGGCCGCGGTCGATGCCGGAACGCATCGGAGGGGAAGTTTGGCCAGGCGCGGGCTGCATTGGTTCCGGAACGACCTCCGATTGTCCGACAATACCGCGCTCTGCGAGGCAGCGTCTCGTTGTGACGCCCTGGATCTCCTTTTCGTTCTCGACGACCGCTTGTTGGCTTCGCCCTCCATGGGGAGCGCCCGGATCCGTTTCCTCTGCGAGAGCCTGACGGCGCTCTCCGAGCTGGCGGAATCGCGGGGCCAGCGGCTTCGGATCCGGCGGGGCGATCCGCGCGAGGTCGTGCCGCAGGAGGTGCGGAGCGCGAAAGTGGACCTGCTCAGCTTCAACCGGGATACGACACCCTGGGCCCGGGCGCGGGACCGGGCGGTTTGCGAGGCGCTGTCTGAGCAGGGTGTCGAGATCCGTAGCTCGACCGACCGCGTCGTCTTCTCCGGCGACGCCGTGCGGACCCAGGCGGGGCATCCCTATACCGTCTTCACTCCCTATCGAAAGGCGTGGCTGGAGCGTTATGCGAAGCATCGGCCCACGGCACGCAGGGCGCCGAGGTTGCCCCCGCCGATCGTGGAGACGCGCGAGTCGACGTCCCTGCCGGAGCCGACCACTCTCGGATTCGATGCCTGCCACGCCGACCTGCCCGCAAGCGGCGGCGAGGAGGCCGGGCGTCGGCGGCTCGGCTACTTCCTGGACCGGGTGGTCGAGCGTTATGCCGAGGATCGGGACCGGCCGGCCATCGATGGAACCTCGAGACTCTCGCCCCACCTCCACTTCGGGACGATCTCGGTGCGCCAATGCCTCGATGCGGCCCGCGATGCGGCCGACGACGACCCGCGTCGCCAACAGGGCATCGACAAATGGGTCGACGAGTTGATCTGGCGCGAGTTCTACGCGCAAGTGCTGGAGCACCATCCCCGCGCCGCGCGCCGCGCCTTCCGGACGGAGTACGATGCGATCGAGTGGGAAGACCGCGACGATCGCTTCGAGGCCTGGTGTGCCGGCGAGACCGGCTTCCCGATCGTCGATGCGGGAATGAGGCAGCTGCGGGAGACAGGCTGGATGCACAATCGCCTGCGGATGATCGTGGCCAGCTTCCTCACGAAGGACCTGCTGATCGACTGGCGCCGAGGGGAGGCCCATTTTTCGCAGTTGCTCGTCGACGCCGACGCCGCCTCGAACAACGGAGGCTGGCAGTGGGCAGCGTCGACCGGAACCGATGCCCAGCCCTGGTTCCGGATCTTCAACCCGACCCGGCAGGGCGAGCGTTTCGATCCGGAAGGCGATTACGTCCGCCGCTTCGTCCCCGAGCTGGCGGGGCTCGGCGGATCGGCGATTCATCAGCCCGAAGCCTCCCCGCTGCTCGCTCCGGGCTACCCGGCACCGATCGTCTCCCACGCGGAGCAGCGCGCCGAAGCTCTTCGTCGCTACGAACGGGCCCGAAAAGGCGGTGCCCGAGGCTGCTAGCATCGACGCCATGGCGATCGCTGAAGCCGAGCCGGCGGGCTCGACCGGGACGGATGACGTGGACCGCGCACGAGCGGAGCTCGAGCCCCCCTGGCAGCGGGCCTTCGCGTGGATCGAGCAGCAGCTCGGAGGGAGCATCGTCTCCTTCGAGCGTCAGCCGCGCTGGCGGCCGGCCTTCTTCCTCGAACTCGAGCTCGAGCGCGGGGGTGTCGGTGCCGAGGGCGGGACGGAGAGCGGGGGCGAGCGTCTCGCGCTCTATCTGCGCGGCGAGCGCGGCGAGCTCGATCACGGCGTCTATCCGCTCGAGCACGAGAGTCGCGTGCTGCAGGTGCTCGAGGCCGAGGAGATCCCCGTCCCCCACGTCTACGGCTTCTGCCCGGATCCGAAGGCCATCGTGATGGATCGGATGCCGGGCCGCGCCAACCTCGCGACGGCCGATAGTGACGCCGAGCGGACCGCCGTCCTCGATCATTACATGGATCTGCTGGCAGACCTTCACGCGATCGATCCCGCCCGCTTCGAAGCGATCGGGATCGAGCGACCTCGGGGTGCCGAGCGCCTGGGCTTCATGGATCTCGAGCGTTGGGAAGGTGCCTATCGCGCCTCGAAGAGGCGGCCGGAGCCCCTGATCGAGTTCCTGACGGGCTGGCTGCGTCGCAACGTTCCCCGGGATCGCGAAGAGGTGGCCTGCCTCGCCGTCGACTCCGGGCAGTTCCTCTTCGAGAACGGTCGCGTCACGTCGTTGATCGATCTCGAGCTCGCCTGCCTGGGCGATCCGGCCGCGGATCTCGCCGCCATGCGAGGCCGCGACATGGGAGAGCCCCTCGGCGACCTGGCGCCGGCCTTCGAGCGCTACTACGCCAAGACGGGCAAGCGGATTCCGAAGTCCGTGCTCGACTATCATACGGTGCGATTCAACCTCTACACGCCCTATACCTGCGCGCCGATCGTCGCCGAGCCGCCGCGGAGCGTGGACCTCGTCCAGTACCTGGGCTGGTACTGGGTCTGGTCGCGGATCTCGATCGAGCTGATCGCCGACGGGATGGGACTCTCGCTGCCGAAGCCCGCGATTCCCGAGCCGAGCCGGAGCGCCCACGCCCCTGCCCACGATCTGCTGGTCGACAAGCTCGCGGAGCTGCGCGCGGCGCAGCAGGGTTTTCTTGCCTACGAGATCGATACGGCCTGGCGCAACGCCTGCTACCTGCGGCGGGTCGAGTCGATGGGACCGGCGATGGCGGCGGAGGAGGCGGCGGAGATCGATCGGCTGCTCGGCCGCGTGACGCGGCCGCAGGACCGCGAGGCCGAGCTCGAGACCTTCGCGATCGAGCGGGGTGCCGATCAGGAGGCAGAGTTGCTCGAGCTTTTCTACCGGCGCTGCCTGCGCCAGGAGGCGCTGCTGCAGCCGGTGCTGCGGGAGCTCGAGGGCGCGCGGGTGCAGCTCATTCCGTAGTGCTCTCGGTCGTGCGCCCGGCTTCGCTTCCGGTTGGGTTGCCCGGGGTGTTTCCGGCTGCGCCTTCAGTCGTGCTTCCGGTGGCGTCCGTGGCGATGCCGACCCGGAGGACGCCCATCCGTCGGGCCCGATCGAGTACGCCTACCACGTCTGCGTGTCGGGCCGACCCATCGGCGCGGATCTCGAGCGACCCGTCCTCCTCCGCCGTCCGAGCCAGCCGCGCCTCGAGCTGGTCGAGCTCGAGCTGCTCGTCGTCGACCAGGATCCGGCCGTCGGCCAGCACGTTCACGACGAGCTCGCGCTCGATCGGACGCTCGCTGGCCTCTGCACTCGGAAGCTCGAGGGCGATCTCGCGCTCGGCGAAGGAAGAGGTGACGACGAAGAAGATCAGCAGCAGCAGCACGACGTCCAGCAGCGGCGCGATGTTGGGTCCCGGCGCCTCGGTCGGGGGCTTCGCGAATCGCATCGGCTGCGCCTCCCTCAGGCCCGCTCGAGCGGGGCTTCGTCGCTGCGGCTGCGCGCGGAGGGTCCCGTGCTGTCCAGGATCTCCGTCGCGAAGGTCTCGAGGGAGACGACCAGATCCGCCGCTCGACGATTGAAGAGCGCGTGGGCGGCGAGCGCGCCGATGCCCACGCCGAGACCAGCGGCGGTGGTGATCAGGGCGCGGAAGATGCCGCCCGCCACGACGCGCGCGTCCCCGGTACCCGCTGCCGCGATCAGCTCGAAGGCCTCGATCATGCCGAGCACGGTGCCCAGCAGCCCGAGCAGCGTGGCGAGGTTGCCCAGGGAGGCCAGCAGGGGCAGGTTGCGCGCCGCGCGATGGGCCTGCAGCGTGCCAAAGGCTTCGAGACGTTCGCGGGCCGACTCTCCTTCGAGGGCGAGTCGCGCCAGCTGCCCGAGCACCGAGCGATCCCGCTCGCAGAGCGCCTTCAGCTCGTGGCGGTTGCCGACCTCGAGGGCCCCGCGGATCTCGGCGGCGAGCTGATGGGGAACGATGGCGCCGGGCCGCAGGGCCCAGGCGCGCTCGAGCACGACCGCCAGGATCGCCATCGAGCAGAGTACGAGCGCGTGCATCGTCGGGCCGCCCATGGCGTACCACTCGGCTGGCGTGCGCGTCGGCAGAGACGGAATCGACGGCACGGCGGGTCCCGAGGCGGGCTCGGCCAGAACGACCGAGCCCGCAAGGATGCCTAGCAACGCGATTCCTGTCCGGATCGCGAACGCTTTCATGCCGCTCCCTGGGCGCCGGCCGCCGGCTGGGAGCCGTCCTGTCCGAGTTCCGGCTCCGTACGCCCGGCGGTTGCGCAACGCGGCTTCCGCCCACCGGACCAGCCGAGACCGGCCAGGCCGAGCCCCAGCAGCAGCGCCGCACCCGGCTCGGGGACCGGCACGAGGGAGACCCGATCGATGTCGAACGTGAAGGCCGTGTCCTGGGAGACCAGACCGTCCGGCGCGTCCGAGCCGAACTGCAGGTTGCCGACGTTCTGGAAGGCCTCCGCGCAGGTGACGCCCTCTCCGATGCAGAAGGGGCTCGAAGGATCGACCGCGAAGGTGATCTGCGTCCAGACGCCCGCCTCCACCGACTGCGTCTGTGCGAGGACGGCGCCCGGGAAGTTGAAGCTCGTCGCCACGCGCATGAAGGGGGTGATCGCCTCCGGCGCGTCGTGTCGGAACCAGGCCGTCACGGCGGCCACACCGTCGGCGAGCCAGTCGCCGATGAAGGCGCCGCCGCTCGGGTTGTCGGAGGCCGACGCCCGGAAGAGCACCGGGCCACCGCCGAAGCCACTACTGAAATTGAAGAAGTTGAAGCTCGTCCTCGCAAAGCCTCCTCCTCCGACGCCGCCCGAAGCCTCGAAGTCGAGCGGGTTGTTGGTGGCGTCCTCCCAGCCCGCCACGTCCGACGTGAAGTCTTCCGTGAAGGGAACGGTCGTCGCCTGGGCGGCCAGCGTGGCTCCAAAGGTCGCGCAGACGCAGCCGACCAGGGTCCATCTTCTCATCTTGAACAGCATCTTCATCTCCTGTCTTGCTGTGCATCGGAGCCCGCAGCAGGCGGGCCCCGGGATTGCGCTGGCTGGCCACCCCGTGTGGCTGGCGGGCGGTTGGGGTCTTCAGCTCCGTAGAGCCTGAAGCTGACCGAAGCGGGTATCCCAGCTCCGTTGGTGCTTGAAGTGGATCACGACATGGGCGTCGGCCATGCCGTGAAAGAGCGTGTTATGCCACCAGACGTTCTCGTAGACGGCCCCCGACTCGAGCACCTCCGCGACGGCCTCGATCTGGGTGCACCGGGGCGCGCCGAGGTTGTGGGGATCCGAGGCCTCGAAGACGTTGAAGACGAGTGCGCAGCGCGGCTCGGCCCGGAGCGCGTCGACGAGCGGGCAGTCCTTCGGCATCAGGGAGGTAAGCGATCCCGGATCGAAGTCGTCCGTCGACTCGTAGTAGCCGAGCAGGTAGTCGATGCCGCGGTCGTAGATGGCTCGGGCGCCCTCGGCGACGTTGGATTCGTATAGTTCGCGGAACTCCCGGGTCTTCGCCTCCAGCAGCCGTTCGTGGGGCAGCAGTCCGCAGACGAGGCTGTGCCCGAGCACGCCCAGCGGCGTGCCGGGGCGCTTCACGAGCACGACCGGGACGACCCCGATATGCGGTGACCCGTTGCGGGCGACCATCGTGTGGTGTCGGAGGGCGACCTGCCAGCCGAGAAAATCCTTGGGCAGCGGCTCTGCGCGAACGGTCATGTTGGACTCCTCAGAGGGCGCGCTTCGAGAGCGCGCCAGGAAAAGGCTCAGAACGCACGAAGGGGATCGCCCGGGCCCAGCACCCGGATCGCGAGCCCTTCGTCGGTGACGTCGATCTTGGTCCGGACGCGGAATACGTCGAGCAGCGTCTCCTCCGAAAGCATCTTCTCGGGCGGGCCCGCGGCGTAGAGCCGGCCGCGACACATCACGGCGACGCGGTCGGCCACGGCGGCCGACTGCTCGAGGTCGTGGAGCGAGATCACGATCGTCGTGCCCCGCTCGCGGTTCAGCCGACGTAACAGGTCGAGCAGCTCGAATTGATGTCGGAGGTCGAGGGCGGAGGTCGGCTCGTCGAGCAGCAGCAGCTCGGGCTCCTGGGCCAGGGCCATCGCGATCCAGGCGCGACGGCGCTCGCCGCCCGAGAGCGTCTCGAGCGGGCGATGGCGGAGGTCGCCGAGCTCGACCGCCTCCAGCACTTCGCCGACGATGGCCAGGTCGCGATCCGTGCGCGGCGCGAAGGCGCTCCGATGGGGATGGCGGCCGCATTCGACGAGGGCCTCGACCGTCAGCCCCTCCGGACTCTGGGGCTCCTGGGGCAGCCGCGCCAGACGTCGCGCCAGCTCCCGACGCGGCACCCGTCTCAGATCGCGATCGCCGAGGGAGACGCTCCCGCGCCGCCAGCGGAGCTCACGTCCCAGGGTCCGGAGCAGGGTCGACTTGCCCGATCCGTTCGGTCCGACCAGCGCCAGGATCTCACCCGGCCGGACCTCCAGCGAGACGTCGCGCAGCGAGTCGAAGTCCACGCCGGGATGGCGGACGTGGATGCGCTCTGCTCGCAGCAGGGCGCTCATGAGAGCTTCCGCCAGAGGATGTAGAGGAAGTAGGGACCGCCGACGAGGGAGAGCAGCGCACCGACCGGCAGCTCGAGCGGGGCCAGGCTGGTGCGCGCCACCGTATCGGCCGCGACGACCAGCGCCGCGCCGCCCAGGGCCGAGACCGGCAGCAGGATGCGATGATCGGGTCCGACCAACAGCCGCATGCCGTTGGGCACGACGAGTCCCACGAAGCCGACCAGCCCTGCCACGCTGACGGCGCCCGCCGTCAGCAACGCCGCCACGCAGGCCGCCCCGAAGCGCGCCCGCGCGACCGCCACCCCGAGCCCGCCCGCCGAGCCGTCGTCGAGCAGCAGCAGGTTCAGCGTCCGGATCGCGAGCCATCCAGCCGCGAGGCCGATCACGCTCGGCGCGAGCAGCAGCCGCAGCTCGTTCCAGCCGAGTCCGTTCAACGAGCCGATCATGAAGGAAGCGAAAGAAGGCGCCCGATCGGCGAAGGCGAAGCTCATCAATGCGATGCCCGCGAAGAGGATCGCCTGGAGTGCCACGCCGGAGAGGACGATGCGCAGCGGCCCGCTCTCCCGGGCGCGACTGGCGGCGAGGGCGACGATCACCAGGACCGCCGCCATGCCCCCGACGAAGGCCGCCCAGGGAATCCAGGCCGAGTGTCCCGGAAAGAACAGGATCACGACCAACGCGCCGACCCCCGCCCCGGCCGAGACGCCGAGGATGCCGGGATCGGCGAGGGGATTGCGGACGGCGGTCTGGAGCAGTGTGCCCGCGACCGCGAGGTTCATGCCCACGAGCGCGCCGCAGGCGATCCGGGGCAGCCGCACGTTCCAGATCACGCCGTGGAGCGGATGGGCGGGATCGAGGATCGAGGCCGGCAGCTCCAGCGTCGGCAGCGCGACGGCACCCTGGGTCGAAGCGACGACCACCGCCGCCAGCAGCACCGTCGCCGTCGCGATCGCCCAGGCCAGGGGCTGGTCGAAGGCGATCTCGGCGCGCGAGCGGATCTGCCAGAGCAGCGAACTCATCGCGCGGCCCCGGCCCCGGCCCCGCTGCCCGCGCCTGCTGCCGCGCTCGAGGTCGCGACGCGCTCGCGCTCCGCCTCGGCCACGAGCCCGACCAGGGCGCGGGCCGCCTCGTCGATCGAGAGTCCGGGGTTGGCCGAGAAGAGCCGTGGATCGAGGACGTGAATCCCGAGCGGCGCGCGATCCAGCGCGGCCCAGGCTCCGCCGCGCCGGGTCCGGCTCGCGAGATCCTCCCGGATCTTGCGTGGATCGCCGTGGGCCACGAGGACGACCAGGTCGGGTCGCATCATCGCCATCGCCTCGTCGCTGAGCGAGACGAGTCCGGGGAAGCGCTCGTCGCCGCGGTCGGGCGTCACATTCTCGAAGCCGAGTCGCTCGGCCAGATCGCCGAGCCAGACCCGATCGCTCATCGCGTAGAACGAGCCCGGGGCGCCGAACAGGGGCAGCAGGGAGACGGGCTCAGTCAGCGCCAACCCATCGATCTCGTTCCTCGTCTTCTCGATCTCGGACTCGAGCGCCGCCGCGCCCCCGATCGAGTCCGAGATCCGGGCGAGCGCCTCGAGCGTGCTCGACACGCTCGAAGTGTCGATCAGCAGCAGCTGGGCGCCGAGCGTCTCGAGCTTCGACTCGAGAGCCGAGTGGATCATGCGATCGCCGACGACGAGCTCGGCACGCGCCTGGGCCAGGGCCTCGAAGCTCGGCGAGTGCGGATTGCCGAGATCGATCACGCCCTCGGCGGGCGCGCGATGCAGCTCGCGCCGCACGCTGGCCACGATCCGGGCCTCGTCGGGGGCGAGTCGCAGCGCGTCCTCGACGAAGGGCAGCAGCGTGGCGACACGCACGGGTGTGGCCTCGGCCGGATCGACCGCCTGGGCTTCGGCGCGCGTGGTCTCCAGAGAGATGAAAGAAAAGAAAAAGAATGCGGCCGCGAGCAGCCCAAGGGTCACGAGCGGGGTATACGGCCGGATCTGGATCGGGTGCAACGGGCTCATGCGACCTCCACGGGCTCGACGACCACGCCCTCGGCGAGCTCCCGATGGGCTTCGGCGAAGCGCTCGAGGACGGTGGGCTCGAAGTCGGTCTCGGGCGGGCGATAGGCGTAGATACGCAGAAAGGGATCGTCCTTCGGTTGCTCGCGCAGCTCGAAGTAGAGGACGCGGCGGCCGGAGCGCGCGTGGGTCGTATCGAAGGAGCGCAGATGGCCGAAGCGCTTCATCGCGAAATGCCAGTGATAGGCATCGGTGATCACGTTCAGGAAGCCGCCGACGATCTCGTAGGGGCCGGCTTCGCAAATCGCTTCGAAGACGCTCGGCCCGCAGGCCGATATCACGCGCAGACGCCCGAGATCGTTCAGCAGGTCGAAGAAGCGCGGCGCCGTCCAGCCCCGTGAGAGGTCGTTTCGCGATCCGGCTCGGGTCGGCGCTTCGTCTCTGCCCGTACCGCCGGTTCCGCTTGCTCTGCCCGCGGTTGCATCCGCGGCTTCGGTCCTGTCCATGCTTCGTCTCTCCTGCTGCCTGGGTCGCGCGGGGCGACCCGGTGGCGATCGGCCATTCGGACTCGCGCGCTGGCTGGAGGCAAAGCTCTGGCTGGCGTTGGACGTATTCTTACATATTGAAAACGATTTTCAAGTTCACTAGGATTGATGGACTGCGTCCGATTCCGCTCCGACGAGCCAGCGCCCGAGCCAGCCAGGAGGAGGAGACGCTACCCCGCAGGGTCTACCGACCCGATCGAGGTGGTTCTTCCGATGGCTCGCTTTTCTCTTCTCTGTCTCTCGCTGCTGCTCATCCTGCTCGGGCTGAGCGCCGTCCGTGCGTCCGCCGCCGCGGATACGCCGGAGACGGGCGAGGGTGCGTCCAACCAGACCGGCAGCGAGGTCGTGCGGGCGGAGGAGATCGTGGTCGAGACCGAGATCCTGAAGCCCGCCGAGATCTACCAGGACACGCCGGTCGAGACCGAGATCCTGACCGAGGAGGACCTCGAGGCGCTGCCCGCCCTCGACGCCATCGAGGCGCTCGAGGCGCTGCCCGGCGTCCGCATCACCTCCCAGGTCCAGGGCCAGCGGGGCGCCGTGCGCATCGACGGCCTGCCACCCGAGTTCACCGAGATCCTCGTGAACGGCCAGCGTTATTCGGGGGAGACGGGTGAGGCCATCGATCTCGGCGATCAGCTCTTCGCGAACCTCGAGCGAGTCGAGATCCTGCGCGGGCCCCAGGCGCTCCGTTACGGCTCGCGGGCCGGGGGCGGCGTGATCAACTTCGTCACGAAGCCGCCGCCCAAATCGGGTGTCACCGCGGGGGGCCTTGCCGCCGCCGGCGACCAGGATCGAGTTTCGAGCGAGCTGAACGTCGGCTTGGGCAACGAGCGCCTGGGCGGCGTCCTCACCTACGACTTCAACCGTTTCGGCGGTTTCGAGCCACCCGATCGCGACAGCAACGATCCGGACGATGGCCTGGTCCCGAGCGCCGGGGAAGGCTCCATCCTCCGGATTCACGACGTCTACAGCACCTTCGTCGCGCGCCCCTCCGACTCCATCGAGTGGACGGCCCATCTCGGCTATCGCCTACGCGACGAGAGCCAGAAGATCGAGAACGGCCCCGTGTTGGGCCGACGGGAGAACCAGCGCTGGCTCTTCAACCAGGAGCTCCGGGTCGATCTCGCCCCCTCCACCCAGCTCTTCAACACGTTCACCTTCTCCTACGACGATCAGGACTCGACGATCGGCCGCGAGTTCGAGCTGATCGATGACTTTGCGCGCTACGAGAGCCGGCTGGAGCACGTACAGCCGATCGGATCGACGCTGCACGTGCTCACCGTCGGCCTCGATCTCTCGAGCAACGGCATCGAGCTCGAAGACGGACCGCTCCCCGACACGATAGACAACGACGCTTTGAGTTCCTCGAGCGTCGACGAACGCCAGTCCCAGGCAGGGGGCTACGTGATCCTCGAGTCGGAGCTGCGCCGCTGGCTGCGCAGCGAGATCGGCGTGCGCTATCAGACCCACGAGGACTTCAAGCCCGAGCTGCTGCCGCAGGCGGCGCTCCTGATCGAGCCCTGGCGCTGGGACGCCGATCGGGCGGTGAAGCTCCGCCTCTCGGTGGGTCGAGCGGCGCGCTATCCGGCGCTGCGGGAGCGTTTCCAGCCGCCTTCGCCCCAGCTGGGCGGCGCCTACTTCCTGGCCGGCAGCGAGGACGTGCAGCCGGAGAAGGTCTGGGCCACGCGGGCGAGCATCGAAGCGAACCCCCGCCGCTGGATCTCGGGCTCGGTCGCGGGCTTCTTCAGCAAGACGACGAACCGGATCCGCGCGTTCGACAACGGCAATCCGATCCAGATCGGGACCACCGTCATCCCGGCGGATCCTTTTCTCTGCTCCCTGGGTCAGATCGCCCGCTGCACGGAAAGCATCGCGGCGAGGCGGAGTCCCGTCTTCGCGAGCCGGAATCTGGACGACCTCGAGTCCTTCGGTGTGGAGGCGCGTCTCGAGCTGCGACCGTGGGACTGGGTCGAGCTGGCCCTCGGCTACACGTGGAATCGCACCCGGGTCACCGACTCCAACATCGACATCGACGAGCTGCCCAACTCCCCGCGCCACGTCGCCAACGGAAGACTGCGGCTGAAGCTGCCCGTCACCGAGACGGGCATCACCCTGCGTGGTCAATGGCGCGACCGCGCGATCATCGAGGGAAGCGGGACCGGGCTGCTCAGCTTCGCCGGGGACGACGAGTCCAACACCTCCTTCAGTCTCGACATGCGAGTCGTCCAGCCGCTGGAGAAGCTGCTCGGACGTCGGGTCGAGGTCTTCGCCGACCTCCTGAACGTGACCGACAACCGGGTGATCGACTCGCTCGCCGTGCGAGGCCGTTCGTTCGTCGTCGGTTTGCGAGCGAGCTTCCCATGACCCATCGAGTGATCCATCGAATGACGCATCGCCCGAGGGCCAGACCCTCTCGACCCCCCGGCTATTGGCGCAGTCGACTTCGACGTTCGTCTCACGAACGTGTCTCGAACGCACGCTCATC